>CAKPWR010000004.1 GCA_934196725.1 uncultured Prevotella sp. | reverse complement strand
CCATTTTAACGTCTCATTCTTTTCAATTCATCATCCTTTCGCATTTTGTCGTTCAACTTCTCCTGCATTCTGTCTAGGAAGTAAGTACGGCTATGTTTTTTGCTTCCTCTTGGCATATTCCCAACCATTGCTTCGGGAAGTCAACTCCTTGAGTTTGGCTGCACGCTTGGACTTGCACCCATTAGAATAAGCTCATGCCGAGCATACCAAAAACGCCCTCCCAACAGCCATCTATGGCAGGGGGAGGGCGTTTGCTAGTTTATTGTTCTATTAGTCTGGGTACTTGGTGGTGCCATTACCGAATCCTATCTGGACAGTATTGTCGCCAGGATCGACATAGAACGGGTCGTTCACTTTGGAGCCACTCTGGTCAGTGCCATTAGAGCCTACCAATATCGCTTGCGCCTCTAGCTGCATCACAGCCATCAGGGGCTGTACATAAACTTTCTTTTTCATCATTACTTTCTGTATTTTAATTCATTATTACTTTATTACTTTCTTGCCATCCTTGATATATACGCCGTTCTGAGGCTCCTGGGAGAGCTTGCGGCCCTGGAGGTCGTAAATGCCAGGACAAGCACCATTCTTGGAGCCCGATGCCTGCTCGGTAATCACATGCAAATCATCGATGCCCGTGGTAGCATCACCATCCACGATGGTGATATTGATGCTGCGAGAGGCCTGGGTGCTGCCATTGCCTCCATCTGCACCGCCGTCATCGCCATTATTTCCGCTACCTGGCAGGATACCCATGTCGGTTTCACGGTCGGTGGCATTGAGATACCAACGCATAGGCTTGAGCTGGGTGTCTGTCACGGTGCCTAGGAAGAGTCCCTGCTGAAGCACAAAGTCGGCGCTGGTGTCAAAACTCGTCTTGCCCTTCAGGGTGCCAATAAACTTGTAGTGGCGCAATACACTGGAGCAGTCTACGTAGCTATCCTCCGCAGCTCCCTTCAGAGGGCAGTCGGTAAGCTGGATGGTCTTCTCTCCCGCCTCCTTTGCACGGATCAGGTAAGGTCGCAGTGCCTTGATGGTATATCCGCTCTTCATCAGCTTAGCCTCCAATGATACCTTGGTGCTGCCGTCGGCGAGCTCATACTCATGCAGATTGTTAGGCGCCGCCAACTCAAAGTCGTTGAGCAGTTCCTCCGTCACCTCAGTCTCGAAAGGCACATATAGCGCCTGCCACTTGTCGTGGGCGAAGGAGCGGGTGTATTTCAGCGTTGGGGCAGTGAAGTCCACAGGGCTGTTGTAAGCCGCATTGTCATTGACTTCAACAGGTTCGGCAGCCGTGTATGAACCGTCAGACTCCACTGTTAGCTTAATATTGTTGTCTTTGATGCCACAGAAGTCCTTGATGTACTTTGTTCCATCATTTACAGTGTGGCATAAAGAGCATTTCTCGCCATAAAGGTTTGGCGTTCCTTCATCAGGCGTTTCTACCATCTGATAGTTGTGAGACAACTGGTCGCCATTCGGATTGTTTGCATATTCACCAATATGGGTTGTCCCGTCGCAAGAGATGAGGGATGCTTGATATACTGTGTTGTCGCCAGTGGATTTCAAGACTGGGTAAGCGTCAGCATTGTCGCCCAACTTCTGATACCATACCAAGGTGCTTCCTTCGGTAGGAACAGATGTGGAGCCGTTAAGAAGCCATGCCACCTCGCCACTCTTCAGCTGGGCTTCTGTAAATCCTGTTGCGTTATCTTCTGAGAGGTTGCCATCTCCGAAGGCTTTAACATCTTTCTCTTGGCTGTTTACGGTCAGTTTTGCGCCACTATAGTATGCCACCATGCCTTCAATGGCACCAGAGTCAGAATAGCCAAAAGCCATGCCTATATCTTGCGTGCTATTCGTGGCACTGATGCTGCCATAGCTGAACACATTCTTTATTTTGCCTTGATATACAAAACCAGCCAAGCCAGCAACACGATCCGTACCTTTGACATTTCCATAGTTGGCGCAGTCTTGGATTGTTCCGCCACCGAAATAGCCAACCAAGCCACCTACTTCCTGACTTGATGCCGTTACATTTCCATAGTTGGCACAGGCGGTCATAGAATTACCTGCTCTATCGTAACTGCCAAAAAGACCGCCGACATTTTCTGTTCCTTGTACCGTGGCGTAGTTCACGCAATTGTTGGCGTTACCATCAAGACTACCTGCAATACCGCCAGTATAATCTACTCCTCTCATCTGGCAAGTATTTGATATTTTGATATTTTGAAGAGTGCTTCCATATCCTGCATCACCAACCAAAATTCCTGTGTAATATTCCGTATTTGTCACATTTGCATTCTCAAAGGTTAGGTTCTTGATTGTGCTTTGATAAGTATGACCGAAAAGTCCTGCTATCTGTTTCTCAGCCTTGATATACTTGATATAAAGGTTACTGATGGTTTTGCCGCTACCATCGAAAGTGCCAGTGTAAGCGTTGCCAACACCGATAGGCTCCCAGCTCTTTCCTTCTATATTTTTAGAGTCGTCTGCCGCATAGCAGAAGTCCTTTAGGTCAATGACCTCAACATTATCTGCAATCTTAGCGCAGATACTATACTCTCCGCCATTCACCTGATTGCGGAACCATGCTAATTCCTCAGCTTTTGTGATGATGTAAGGACTGTCTTTTTTGCCATCACCTTTGGCAGACGGCGTTGGTGTTTGTGCCCATGCCCCCTCATAAGGCATGAGGATAGCCATCACGAGCAGAAGCATCGTGAATAGCCTGTTTCTTTGTTTTTTGTTGTTCATAACTGTAAATTATTATTGTTATTCTACTTTCTTACATATATCCTCTCATTGCCATTATATATACTGTCATTCCCAGGATGATGACGAAAGTCTGTCCGAGATACAGATAGATATAGTATCTCTCTCTCTTGATGGAATCACAGAAGCTGTAGCGAGCCTTGTAGTTTTCATCAAGATATATCCTGTAGTCTTGAACCATGGCATAGCTCATGACTATGGCGAACAACAGAAGACACAATACCACAATGAAAATAGCTTGTTCCTCTTTCGTGAAAGTCTCTATTATATTTTCCATAGCGCAAAGATAGTGTTTTTCTTCGGAAAAAGGTGTCTACTTCCCCTGTCAATGTGTCTACTTTCTATGTTTTAGGTGTCTACTTCCTAGCAAGTAGACACCCTTTTTTAACGATTTATTCCCTTTAGTGATGCGTTTTCCTGGTATTTATCGAAAAATGGTTAATCATGATTTTTATCATTTGGGGCTACATTAGGAGCCATTTTCTCCCGCCATTCGGTAGGAGTACAACCTTCCTTTGTCTTAAAAATGCGGTACAGATAGGTTCGGGCAGAGAAGCCACATTCGGCAGAAACGATGTCATTACTATAGTCTGGGCATTCCAATATCATCTTCTTTGCCGCATTGAAACGTATATCACCGAGCCATATTCTGAATGTGGTTTTCAGATACTGGTCGAAGTATACTGATAACTCATCCTTGGGGATGGAAAGGGTTCGGGAGAGGGTAAGCATGTTCACATTACAGTCCTTATAGCCCGAATTGGCGCACCACGCATCAAGACTCTTCTGGATGAAATCTCTGTGCTCATCGGAAAGCGGATGTAAAGATTCTGTACTGCTGTCAGCGGAGTCATGCTGCTTGGCAGAAGATGCCCCCCATACCTGTTTTCAGTCCTAGCCAAGTCATTGTTTTCCTCTTCTTTATCCAGGAGTTCTTCGGTAGGGATATAGCTGCTGCCGAGAGAGATAAACGTAAGATTGAAGAACAGCAGGGCAAACAATACCAACGGACCTATGATAAACAGTAAGGTGGTGGAAAAGATAGCTACCGGCATGGTGAGAAATGAAAGGCACAGAATGAAGACACTGGCACGTGAATATCTCACGTAGGGCAACATATCGGTAGCTGCCATTGTCTCCAGCATCTTCTTGCGCCTGATCATCTCACGCACAATCATGGATATGCTGTAGGCTACACTCATGCAGAACAGGGCAAGCATCATATAAAGTCCTTCCTTGATATACAGGCTGTGATGGAGACTGATGCCCACCAGGAAGACCAGGAAGGTGGCAGCGTTAATGGCGCCACACACAAGGTTCATCTTCCTGCGGTTGGCACGTGTAGTCTCTATGTTATAGATAGCCATGCCGATGAGCGAGAAGCAGGGGGTATAGATGAGGATGTTGACGACCGCCCCGAGAATGTCGTCGGCAGCACGGAATCCGAAAGCCATCTGCACCACATATTGTATCGCCAGTCCTATCATGGCGAAAACGACCATCCAGCGTGAACGTTCATACCGCTTGTTCACCCATCTTACATACAGATGAGAGAGTGCCACGAAGATGGCATTGATGAGCATGAATATGAAACATGCAAACTGAAGTAGAAATAATGAATCCATACGCTTCTTATCTTTTGTTTACTTTCTTGTATTTCTGATTACTTGCTGTAGGATTATCCGGATTAGTCATCTGCAAATATCCTGCTGCAACAAGGGAGGTGATGTAACGCTCTCGGTTCTTGGAATGCATACTTACACCAATTCTGTCAAGTATCTCTTTGGTTGTACGAGGTACGGAACAGAAGTTTATAATATCCTTTTCCTTGTTCGTCAATGTTACCCTTTTAGTGTCTAAGTCGGTGTCAGAGTGTCTAAGTCCGGTGTCTAAGTCGGTGTCAGAGTGTCTAAGTCCGGTGTCTAAGTCGGTGTCAGAGTGTCTAAGTCCAGTGTTATGGTCTTCGACTTGGTTACTTTTATCATGGACTTCGTTACCAACTTGGTTACTTGCTCCCTCGACTTGGTTACTTTTCCACTCGACTTCGTTACCGACTTGGTTACTTTCAACTTCAACTTGGTTACTTTCTCCTCTCCAAACTGTGATGACAAATTCCTGTGCCTTGTCATTATTCATAAACGTGGCATTGGTTTCTCCGGTCTTATCCTTTATACCTACTACCAACTTGCCACCATGTGAATTACTGAACGCTATTAACTCACAGGCAATATCATATTTGTCGAGAATGCGTTCCTTGAACTGCACCCCCGACACCTCGCCAGCCTTTATCTGTTTCAATATATCGTTCATCATTCTTAGATATACATTATTATAATACAAGTAAATACGCTTGCAAAAGTATGAAAATAATTTCAGAAAAAGGAAAAATATTCTCAAAATGTTTACGAAACTTGCAAATAATTGGGTTTTCCGCAATATTAAGGTAAAGATCTGTGTAATCTGTGGGACTTGTTCTTTGTCCCACAGATTTCACAGATTACACAGATTCTTGATGACGACAGTTTTAAGGCTTTTGCCCTTACAGGGCGACGAGTTTAGAACCATGAGAACCCAGGGCGCTGCCCTGGGCTAGGAGCTTTTGGGCCTTCAGCCCGTGTGGAGCCTACTTGGGAACTTGAATTATCTTATACTTCCTTCCAATCAACCAATCCCTTTCCCATATCATCCAGTTCTATGGCAAGGGCTATTACTTTTCTCTTATCTGCCTTGAAAGGCTCGGCATACTGCTTGGCTTTCATCTGCTCCTTGGCAGCATCCACACCGCCGTTATTGCTCAGCTTCAGCTCCAGCACATAGATGAAATTGGTGACTTCTACCACCATATCAATCCTGCCCATAGCAATCATCTTTTCTACTTCCACCCTGCAGCCGATGGCATTGAAGATGGTGCTCAGAATCAGGCGGTAGCGCTCCTCCATGTCCATGCAGGCAAGCTTCTTGTTGCTGTAGGGCACATCCGCAATGAGCGCCTTCAGGCATTTCATGGCTTCGGGAAGATTGCCAAGCTTTAGGGAGTACAGCAACATATTCTGGGTTGATATTACTAGTGCATCCGATTGTAGTGTCAAGGCTGGCAATACAATCTTGTATAGAGCCTTTCGAACTTCATAGTTTGGAATGCCTAGCAAATAAATCTCATCCATATACCCCTTTATCGTAAGATACCCCGACTGATAGAGGAAAAGTTCCGCTCCGCCACCTGTTACGTCGGAAGTCTCCAGTGTATCGCTATCTATCGGACAATTCTCAAAATCTTTCAGTCTCATTTCTATATTATCCACAAACTTAGGCAATAGGGAGGTTGCGCCCGATGAAGCCCAGTAGTTCTTCAAATCAGAATCTGCCAAGGCATTGATGAGGCTGAACGGATTGAAGACATCCACCATGTTTTCATGGCTGAAATGATAGCCGTCATAATAAGCTGTCAATTGTGCAACGGCTTTGTCGAAAGTCCATCCCTTGCTTGCTGCCAACTTGTTGATTTCCGGCTTGAAATCGCGTAAAACTTCTTCTTTCGTAATACCGCAGATGGCTACATATTCGGGGTCAAAGCTGATATTGCTCAGATTGTTGAGTACAGAGAAGAGTGAGATTTGCGTAAACTTGGTGATACCGGTGATGAAGACAAACTTCTCGTATTTATCCTGTGCTTTCAATACGGCAAATACTTCTTTATAGATAGCGGTACACGCTTTATGCTGCGGAGTCTTCCAGGAATGCTGCAATGGAGAGTCGTATTCATCGATGAGAATGGACACCTGCAAACCAGTTTTTCTGTAAGCTGTCTTTATGATTTCTATCAGACGAGTAGCTAAGGGAGAGTTACCCATGGATTTTATCTCATATAAAGATTCATATTCCTGAAAGGTATAGTCTAGATAACCTTTCAGACTTTCCGGTTCTGCGCCAGCCTGACTCATATCGAGTCTGATGACAGGGCGTTTCACCCATTCTGTCTCCAGCTGCATGATCTTCAATCCCTCGAAGAGTTCCTTCTTGCCCATGAAGTAGGCTTCTAGCGTATCCACCAGCACGGATTTACCGAAGCGGCGTGGGCGGCTCAGGTAATTATACTTCTTTCCTCTGTTGGCAAGTTGCCAGATAATATCTGTCTTGTCAACATACAAATATCCTTGCTCTCTGATTTCCTCAAAAGACTGGATGCCAACAGGCAATCTTCTATCGTTAGTCTCTACCATAATTCCTAATCTGTCTTTATTAATCAACTTTTGCGCAAAGTTACGACTTTATTTTCATATCTGCAAGAGATTTCGGGGAAAAGTTTTGGATTCCTACAGATTTTAGGGTTGTCTGGTCTTGGTGTCTTAAGTCCCACAGATTTCACAGATTCTTGATGACGACAGTTTTAGGCTCTTAGCCTTGACTTTTATCCATATAGCAGCATATATTGCAATTTTAACTGCAAAAATGGCATTAGAATCAGGATATCATCCTTAATTCTGATGCCATTTGTCGATAATTCTAAAAAAAGTCATCCTTTTTTAGCTTTTTCTCGCTAAAAAGCATTATTTTTGCAAAAGGTAATCGAATAGGCGATTTATATAGTATTAAGATATAACATCAAGCGATATGAAGGTATTCAATACGACAGGTAAGTGCATCCCATCCATGCACTATATGGTTGACATCAGCCGTCAGGTGGAGGCTGCTGCCAAATTGGTGCGCCGTGGCAATTTCTTTTGCATCAACAGAGGCCGTCAGTATGGCAAGACCACGACTTTGGCTCTCCTCAAGAAAAAGCTTGAGGGAGAAGGGTATGCTGTGTTCTCCTTGAGCTTCGAGGGGCTTGGGGATAGTACATTCAAGAGTGATGAGACCTTAATGTTTGCATCCTTGCTGCTGATGAATGATAGTGTGGAATGGGATGAGGTTCAGAATCTGTCCGATTCCTCTAAAGAAGTCCTCAGGCTATCTGTTTCGAGTGAAGACAAGACGATGGATAGTCTGTCTTTTAACAGAACAGTTTCTAAAATGTCAAAAACAGACAAGATAGTTCTTTTGATAGATGAAGTGGATGCTGCGGGCAATCAAATAGAGTTCATTCATTTCCTGGGACTTCTTCGTAATATGTACCTTAAGCGTGATGAACGCCCTACCTTCCAGTCGGTTATCCTCGCAGGCGTCTATGATGTCAAGAACTTGAAATTGAAACTCCGTCCGGAAGAGCAGCATCAGTACAATTCGCCTTGGAACATTGCTGTAACTTTTGATGCTAACATGAGCCTACCTGCCGATGGTATCGCAGGGATGCTGGCAGAATATAAGGCAGACCATCATATTGGCTTCGATGAACATTTCATCGGTCAGATGATCTATGACTATACTTCGGGTTATCCATTCTTGGTGAGCCGTATCTGTCAAATCATAGATGAGGGTGGGCTTACTTGGGACAGGGAAGGTGTTTTGGCGGCGGTGAACCATCTCCTGAAGGAGCATAATACCCTGTTTGACGATATGGAAAAGAAGGTGAGCCAGTTCCCTTCTCTTGCGGAAACGTTGAAGGCGATTATCTTTGGTGGCAAGCGAGTTTCTTTTAATTATTATGACAGGGATCTCAATATCGCTATCATGTTTAATTTTGTCAAGGAGTACCAAGGTGCTACCCTTATTTATTGCCGTATCTTCGAGACCTGGCTTTATAATCTCTTTATTTCCAATGCCAAGGATACTTCCATCTATCAGCAAGGTGAGTATGACAAGCCTCGTTTTGTGCATGATGGTTATCTTGACATGCGCCTTCTCCTGGAGCGTTTCTGCGTGCATTTCAATGAGATTTATCGTCCGAGACATGATGATGAGTTTGTTGAGAACAATGGTCGTCAGATATTCTTAACTTATCTTCGCCCTGTCATCAATGGCATCGGCAACTATTATTGTGAGGCACAGACTCGCGACTTGACTCGTACTGATGTCATCATCGACTATCTTGGTCAGCAATATGTGGTGGAGCTGAAGATTTGGCGAGGCGAGGCCTACAATGAGCGAGGCGAGCTACAACTCAGCGAATATCTCGACTATTACCATTTGCAGACAGGCTATATGCTCAGTTTCTGCTTCAACAAGAACAAACAGCCTGGTTTACATGAGGTTGTGATAGGGGACAAGAAATTGTATGAGGTGGTAGTGTGATTACCACATGAGTTGATGAGGATGCGTCATTAGTCCATAGCACATCCTCTTTTTCGTTTCTTCATAAATTTGTAAAGGATTCCGACTGAAGGATACACCCTGAAAAACTGAAGGTTGTGAAGGAAGGGTCACAAAAAAAAACTGAAATCTGAAATTTAAAAAACATATATATATGCAGCGTAGAGTAAAAAAGGTGTAATTATATGATTATTAGATAATTGCAATATATTTTACCAAATGTTAAAATGCAGTTTTTGACATGAAATTATTATTTTAAAAAACTACCTTCAGTCCTTCAGCCAACATTTTTGTTCATTCTCTTTACTTTTTAACTCCATTTTAACACTCCCAGAAACCTTGCCTTCAGTACCTTCAGTTTTCGTGTCTTATTTTTTGATTTCCCCCATTTTTCCAAAGAATCAAGATTTTTCAATACGCTATTATTTTATCTCACGGAGATATAGTTTTATTTCACAGAGATAATATTTTATCTCTCAGAGATATTTTATTATTTCTCAGAGATATTTTCCCTATTCAAGTTTCGCAAGTTCAGAAGTTAATGAAGTTAAAGGAGTTATCGCTCCCTACGGTCGCTAAGGAGTTAAGACAATAGTCTTTTTGGCATACTCTGGAAGCCTATTTCCGTGGCAGAAAGGAACTCTTCGAAGGTCTCAAAATCATGGATATGGAAGATGATTGGAAGCAATATCCAGTCATCAGACTCGATATGAGTCGTGGTGGAGCCAGTGCCGATGAAATCCGCTCGTATCTCAATCATGCAGGTTGTCGTACTCGCCCTGTAGGGGCAAAAGCTTTATTAATCATATGGTTTTAAAGCTTTTGCCCTTACAGGGCGACGAGTTTGCGCCATGAAAACCCAGGGCGTTGCCCTGGGCTAGGAGCTTCTGCCCTTTCAGGGCGTGTGGAGCTTACATACGAAAATTGAGTTACAGGGCGTGTGGAACTTACATGCGAAAATTGAGTTACAAACTCTCACCAAAATCTTTTCTGAACTTCTCGGCAAGTTCTTCCTGCCAATAGCCGATTTCTTTCAGGCGACCAAAGAAGAAACGAAGAACGGAAGGCTCCTCTACCCATTGCAAACCACCAATAAACTGGCGATTATCCCAAAGCCACTTCACACGGTCGGCAACATACTTCAACTGTGACAAGGTGAATACACGGCGAGGAACTGCCAAGCGCATCAACTCCAACTCAGCAAAAGGCTCAGAGCCATCAGGATTTCGCTGTTCAGAGAGAGTACCACGCTCCATGCCACGTATGCCACCGGCAATATAAAGAGCTGCTGCTACGGCACCTGCAGGATACTGATTATGAGGAACATCCGGCACAAAGGCACCTGCATTGAGATGACAGCCAAGACCACCAGGAGGCAGAATTACCGGTACACCATAATCATCCAATTCCTTGGCAAGGTAATTGATAAACTCTGGTCCCTGGTTGATATATTCCATATCAAGCGATTCGTAAAGACCCTGTGCCATCGCCTCCATCGTACGGACATCAATACCACCATAAGTAAGGAATCCCTCATACAGAGGAATATATTCCATCATCTGCTGGGTATATTTAGGATCCTTGGAAGTAATGATACCACCCTTGGAGAAACTCAGCTTACGGGCAGAGAAATAGATAATATCAAAGTGGTCTGCCAGGAGATGGTAGATTTCTCTAGGTTCCATATACTTGCATCGAGCCTCACGCATCTTCATGAAATATACATTATCCTGCAATAAAGAGGCATCGAGTACAGACTTAACTCCCATTTCATGGCAGATATCCGTAACCGCAAGCATATTCTCAAGAGATACAGGCTGACCGCCAATCAGATTGGTTCCTGACTCTACACGAACGAAAGCCACTCTGTCTGCTCCAATTTCCTGAATGCGCTGGCGCAGGTTCTGGAGATTGAAATCGCCCTTGAAAGGATCATTACTCTGAGGCAACAGACCTTTTGGGTCCAGGAGTTCTTCCACAGTACCGCCAAGACGGGTGATATGCGCTTTCGTAGTGGTAAAGTGGAAATTCATTAGTGCCACCATACCCGGCTTGACAAAAGCCTCGGCAAGGATATTCTCGCATGCTCTTCCCTGATGTGCCGGCAAGACGTTTTCTGTACCAAAAACTTCTTTCACAGCCGCCTTTACTCTGTTGAAGGTTTCGGAGCCAGCATAAGCATCATCGGCCTGCATCATGGCACCAAACTGCAAATCGGACATGCCGTTAACACCCGAATCGGTCAACATATCCATATATATATCCTTATTCTGGAGCAGGAACGTATTGTTGCCTGCCTCCTGAATTTTCTTCAATCGGTCTTCTACTGGCAGAAGCGAAAGCTTCTGAATCATTCTCACCTTGTGCATTTCGAGTGGCACCTGGTTTTCACTCTTATAAAATTTTACTGCCATTTGTTATATTTTTAAGTATTGATTGTTATTTGTTGCTTTTGAATCCTATTCTTCACAACTCAAATGCAAAAATATAGAAAAGGAGTACAACTAAAAGGATATATTTTTCGGTTTTATCTACCTTTTTTAATGATTAATCTTAAATCTACCATTTTTATCTACCATTTTTATTGGAAATACCAATAATTATCGTATATTTGTACCAAAATTACATTTTAGTTATGGAACATATTAGAGTAGAAAACATAGAACAGTTCAATCATTATTTCCATCAACCCACCTATCACCCACAAGTGAGCGTGGCAAGGTTGCAGGATGCCGACCTCTCTCTATTCGAGCCTACCGACTTCTGCATGTATTGTGTAGTACTGATGGAAGTGGATTTCGGAGAATTGGTTCTGCATGATACCTGCATGAGATACCGCGGTGGAACCATGTTCACCATGAAACCTGGAGATGTGGTATCTATGAATCTGGACAGTCGGGTAAAACCGCATGGCTGGATGCTCGCTTTCCGGCCTGAACAGCTCAATGGCACAGGATTGGGACGTGACTTTTATATGTTCAATTTCTTCGAATACAAAGTGGCTGAGGCTTTGGAACTTTTTGATAGCGAACGGCGGGTCATCATCAATTGCTTCAACAATATCTATACAGAACTGCAAGCTCCTGATGATGAACTGACCAGTCACATGTTGCGACTGGGTATCGGACAGTTGCTCACCTGCTGCCGCCGTTTCTACGACCGGCAATTTGATACGAAAGATCTGCATTCTTCTGATTTAGGTAAACGATTAGATAAAATGGTAGATGAATACTTATCAGAAGGCTCTAAAAAGCTACGTACCCAGGGACCTCCCACCGTGGCATGGTGCGCAGAACAGTTTCATCTCACCCCAAGCTACTTTGGAGACATCGTACGACGCGAAATGGGTATCACCCCCCAAGCCTTCCTGCAGACCAAACTCATCGACCGTGCCAAATCATTGCTGGCAAGTCAGGAATTAACGATCAATGAAATAGCTGAAGAACTGGGCTTCAGCTATCCCAACCATTTCGCCCGTCTCTTCAGACAAAAGACGGGAATGTCTCCTAGTGCTTTCAGGAGACAGCTGTTAAAAGAATAATCCTGCCTGTATCAGGAAGCAACAATGGAATGACTGAACTTATGATGCTTGACCATCCAGCGGTATACAACCACACAGATGATAACAGAGAACAGCGAGCCGAGCCACGTAGTGATACCCATAGGATAGAGCGTATCAGGATACATCATTGAGGCAAGATAAGCCAACGGAATTCTTACCAGGATGACTGACAGGAAATTATAAACAAAAGAGATAATGGAATAGCCACAGGCTGTAAACAAGCCTGAGAAGCAGAAGTGAATGCCGGCAAAAAGACAATCATAAATATATCCCTGCAGATAAACGGCTCCTTTTTCAACGACAACAGGATCATCGGTAAAGATACCCACTGCAACCTCCGGGAAAATCTCCCAAATGGCAATCATCAACATGCCATAACCAAAGATGATGACAAGAGAACAGCGCAAAGTTTTAAGCACACGGTCTACATTGCCTGCACCATAGTTTTGGGAACAGATGGCTGAAACGGTAGACAACATAGCAGAAGGAAGAATAAAAACCAGACCGATAAACTTCTCTACGATGCCCACAGCACCGGCATCATACACGCCTCGTCCATTGGCAATCACGGCAATGGCAAGAAAGCCCAACTGTATGAAACCATCCTGCATAGCTATCGGGAAACCTATCTTCAGAATACTTTTTACCGTCTGACGGTTTGGACGGAAATCATGTCTGTGAACATCAAATACTTCCCGGTGACGCCTGATGGCAATGAGGGCTACCATCACACTAAACATCTGCGATAAGGTAGTGCCCAATGCAGCACCTCGGGCTCCCCACCCCAGATATCCGATAAAGAAAAAGTCGAGAAGGATGTTAACCACACAGGCCACAGCCACGAAATACATCGGACTCTTCGAATCGCCCAAACCACGGAAGATAGAGGCTATCACATTATAAGCCATGATGAAAGGAATGCCGATAAAGCATACCATGAGATAATCACGGGTACCTTCCACAGCCTCTGGTGGCGTATCCATCAGGCGGACAATACCATCACGGCAACAAAGCAACACCACCGCCAGCAATATACTCAAGGTAAAGAACATGGTAGCAGTATTACCAATAACCCGGGAAGCCCGGCGCTGATCCTTAGCACCGATGGCATGAGCCGTATTCACAGTAGTACCCATAGCCAGACCGATGACTACACAAGTAACAAAATACATTACCTGCGCACCATTAGATACTGCCGTAGTACTATCTACATCACAATATCTACCTATCACGAAAAGATCGGCCAAACCATAGAGAATCTGTAGGAAATAAGCCAAAATATAAGGTAACAAAAAGGTCGTGATATTCCCCCAAATGCTACCTTGTGTCAAGTCTGTTCTATTCATCGGTTGCAAAGATACGATAAAAAACAAAAAAAGCGAGACTCCAGCTTATTTTTTTAAGTTTTTCCCCTAAAAAATATGGCTATTCAAAAAACATTTTGTAATTTTGGCAACAAAATTCAACAAAGATGAACAAGACTAAAAGAATTATTCTTCTCTCAGTAGATATCAGAACACGAATCCTGCATTGATGTAGAATCCTACATTCTTACCCAGGTTGGAATAATTGACCTGAATGCTTACCGGACCCAGGACGAAATCATAGGATGCCCGCAAGGCTCCTCCCCACAAATCATCACCGATGAGAATATGGGAAAATTTGTGGGCTTCCTTGCCATACTCTCCCAGAGCGGTAAGATAGAACTTGCCTTTCACCCGATAGCGGAAGCCGAGCTGACCAGTCACCACGTTACGTTCCAGCAAATGAACATGCTGTACGCTTTCCCATGCCATCTGCCAAGGCAGATAGTAACCATCTGCTACTCCTCCAGCATAATTCTGATAAATGGCAGGAATCGAACTGCCAAACACAAAACGGCTCTTCAACTTAGGAAGCAGATACAACCGGGAATTCAACCGCAAAGCACTTTCGGCACGGAAAGAAGCCTCACCGAAAGGATTACCATCGGCATACTGCAAGCCGTCATCCGTATGCAGGATGCCCTGCACCTGGATGCGACTTCCACGGGTCGGGAAATAACGACGGTCGTAAGTATCCATCGTTACAGAAGCAAAATAGTTCAGAAAATGATCAGATGAACGTGACTGGATGTTTCCGCCGCGCATGAACATATCTGAATGATAATGGTAATAATCGAACTGCACACCCGAATTCAATCGGAAATTGCCGATATCACGGGTATAGAATCCTGCCAGGGAATGCGAAAGGAACTCTAACGCATCCAGCTTATGCTTACCACCATAAAGGTCGAAATCATAATGAGCCAACCGGTAGGAAAAGCCTATTTTCGCTCCAAAAAGATTGCCGTATGCATATTTCATCTCCAAAAAAGGATTACGGGATATGCGTCCCGTCAAGGCATAATGATGACGGGTAGAAAACTGCTGGTTGTTGGAAATCTGAGCAATGACAGTCGCCAGATCCTGCGTGTCAAAACGTGCACCCACACTGATTCTTCTGGACTCGTTGGGTTCCAGCATGAATACCAGTTCATAGGGTTCATCATTCGATAGTCTGTATTCCACGCGCGAAAAGATGTTCAGTCCCCGGAGCATGGCGAGTGTACCATCTATCTCCTCCGGACTGACTTCCGAATCATCCCGCAAAGCGATTTTCTTTCTAATCCACTCTTCTTCCTCACCACCGATGCCCTCGATGCGGATGCTTCCTATGTGGTAGACTTCTGTATGCGATGGTTTCTGTAGCCTGCCGTGTTTCCAATCTTGCCATGTATCATTCTGCATGATGGAATCAGGAACATCGGCATAGATAGTCTTTTTCAAATCCAGGAGTTCGCCCCACTTCTGTCGGGCAGCCAGTTCGCCTCTCTGTATCATCGTATCGATGGCTTCCGGTTGGAAACTGGCTGCCGAGAACCCCTTCAGAGAAGGATTGATATAAAGATCGGCTTCCGCCATATTCTTCCGGTATTTGGTCTGCCCCATCATACCAATGAGCTGTTCTACAACAGCTGAAGGCGATTTCAGTTCCTCCTTCTTCTTCCACCCGGTACTCAAATCCACGCAGATAATCACATCCGCTCCCATTTCCCTCGCGACGTCAACAGGCAGATTGTTCAAGGCACCGCCATCCACCAGCATCTTCCCTTTCCATTCTACCGGAGCAAACACGCCCGGTATCGACATGCTGGCACGCATCGCCATAGGCAAAGAACCCGACGAAAACACCACTTCCTTTCCGTCCACCAAATCTACTGCCACGCAACGGTAAGGGATAGGCAGGTTGGAGAAATCATCTACCTGATGATAACCCACCGTGAGTTTAGAGAAAAGGTTAAAGATGTTCTGTCCCTTCACGTAACCTGTTGGCAACGAAACCTTCCTCTCTTTGGAAAGAGGAATATGAACGATATATTTCTCCCTTTCTTCTTTAGAAAGGAATGTCTCTGATTCCCTTTTCACCTGGTCGCTCAGCAGGAAAAGCCAATCCTGGTTGCGGTAAAGACTGTCGATATCAGCAGCATCATAGCCAATGGCATAGAGTCCACCCACGATGGCACCGATACTGGTTCCGGCAATATAATCAATAGGGATACCAGCCTCTTCCAGCACCTTGAGCACACCCACTTCGGCAGCACCCTTGGCGCCACCTCCACCCAAAACGAGTCCCACCTTCTTACGGGGATGCAGGGAAGGTGAAGAATGCATAGGTTGCAAAGCTTGCGGAGATTGCAAAGCATGCTGGGCTTGCATAGGCGTATGCCACAAGAAGCCGAGCAGGAACAATAAACATAATGTCATTCTTTTATGTACCATCATATTGCTTTATGTTTAAGTGAATAACAGACACGGCAAAGATACTAAGAAAGATTGGTACTCACAAGTAAAACTACGATAAAATTGAAAATCCCCCTATTTTTCTTGCAAAATCAAAATATTCGTCGTATCTTTGCAGAAAGAATTTGTAGAAAGGTGGATGGCTCGCAAAAAGCTATCCTGAAAACATAGGAGATTTGATTATGACAGAAATGAACGATAGAAGATTGCCGGTAGGTATCCAGTCCTTTGCTAAAATAAGAAGAGAAGGATACCTATATGTTGACAAGACTGATATGGTATGGAGACTTGCTCATAGCAACAAGACTTATCATTACCTAAGCCGCCCACGCCGCTTCGGTAAATCCATTCTCGTGGATACACTCCAGGCTTACTTCGAGGGGGAAAAGGAGCTCTTCGAAGGATTGAAGGTGATGGAGTTGGAGAAAGAATGGACCTGCTATCCCGTAATTCGACTCGACATGAGTTGCGGAGGTGCAACGCCCGAAGAACTCAACTCCTATCTCGACGACGCCTTCTATAAACTCGAACAGAAGTATGAAGTAGCGGTGCGCCCGGAGGTTTCCCTTGCTGTCCGTTTCCAGAACATCATCGAAACGGCATTTCACAAGACAGGCAAACAGGTAGTTATTCTAATCGATGAATATGATTCACCTTTGCAGCATTCCTGGAAGACTCCAGAGCATGATGCCTGCACAGCCATCTACAAGTCCGTGTTTGCCGTCTTGAAAAAAGAGGACGAGCACGAGCGCTTCGTCTTCATCACGGGCATCACCAAGTTCACTCAAATCTCCCTCTTCTCCGTGCTCAACAACCTGAGCAACATCAGCTTTGATGCACCCTACGCTACCATCTGCGGTATTTCAAAGCAGGAAGTTGCCGAAAACTTCATGCCTGAGATTGAGGCTATGGGAGAAGAAAACGGATGGACTCCGGAGGAGACGCTGAAGCAGCTCACGGCCTATTACGACGGATATCATTTCTGCAGCGATAATATGGTGGACATTTTCAATCCGTTCAGTCTTATCAATGCCCTGTCGGATAGCAAATTGAGAAATTACTGGGCTTCATCTGGCGCCACTTCCCTATTGCCAAAATTTGTGGATGACATGGAGATGAAGATGGAATACTTTGACCATTGTTTCATCGAGGGCGATACCCTGGAGACATCGGACGTGGTGAATGGCGGAGCCGAACTCTTCCTCTACCAGTCGGGATATCTCACCATCAAGGGTTACGACGAGGGCGTTTACATCCTGGGCTTCCCTAACTTTGAAGTTCGCAAGGCATTATACCGGGTAGTGGTTCCTGCCTTGACCATGAAGTCAAATTCGGAAGTGGTTTCTGCGCAGAGCTTCCTCAGAAAAATGATGCAGGACGGCAACACAGCTGAAGCCAAGAAGGCATTAAAGGCTCTTATAGCCGATGTTCCATACAGCAACAAGAAGATGGCAAGCATGGATATGGAGGAGCGTTACCGGCTGATAATGAGCACGATATTCAGAGCCTTGGGCTTTAGGGTGGAAGTAGAAAGGATGCTGGCCACTGGCAGGATTGATATGATTGTGGAAGTTCCTTCCTTCATCTACGTCCTGGAGCTGAAGCTATCTAATAATGGCGGCATTTCTGCTGCCGAGAGCCAGATAAAGGAAAAGAGATACACCGAGCCCTTCAAAGCCGATAAACGCAAGATCATCGCCCTGGCAGTGGAACTCGATGAAAAGGGGAAGGGACTGATAGATTGGAAAGAAGTGAATGAGGGTGAGTAAAACACAATCCGTTAGGCGCTTCGACGGATTTGAAATCCGTCGTCGAAAAATGACCTAACCTCTTTAGGATCTGCGGATTTGCAATCCGCAGCAAGCAAGATTGCAAATCTTTTTTTACCCATCCAGGTGAGGCGGATTGCAAATCCGCAATGCCCTAAATGGTCGAACATTTTTTATGCCGGATTGCAAATCCGGCAGGACGCCTAGCGGATTTAAAGTTCTAATGATAATCCTTTCTTTCTATTCTCCTGGCTCGCAGGTTCAGCTTACGAGGGTCTTGGCGCATATCCCAGAGATCCACTAGCCAGATGATATCTTTCTCTTCATTGTAGAAATAGATAATCTTGAAGTTCTTCATGATGATAGCACCACGATACTTTCTCCATTTCTGCAGTTCAGGCACAAACGGATAGCGTTCTGGCATCTGCCTCAAATGGTGTTTAATACCAATCAAGCTATCAATCCATTTACGGACTGTTTTTCTGCCGAATTCCAACAAAGCGTAATCTACACATTTGTCAAATTCGCTATCAAACAAATCAACAGTCTTTATCTCCATTGCGCAATCTTCTGTTCTAATCTTGCAATCAAATCATCCACAGGATGACCATAGTTCGGGTCATCCAAATGCTTGTCTATTTCTGCGCAATGTTCCATCACCTGCTCCAGCGAGCGACCCATAGGATAGGAATCGGTGTCGTAAGCCTTATCCCATGATACGGATGATGCAGATGATGCTGCCGAACGATAAGCAGGCGATGGCTCACAGACCTTATCACCTGCAATCTCCGATTCCTCGATATGATATTTCTTTTCCTCCATATTTCTTTCGCTTTTAAAGTTCCACATTGCTTATTGGTGCAAAAGTACGAAGAAAGATTGGAACTCGCAAGAAAAATGCTAGAAAATGGCAGAGAACGCTGAAATTTAACGGATTATGCGGATAATCATCCCACGCAAAGAACAACAGAAACGAAAGGAAGGGGTACGCCTATAGCTAGGCGCATTCTCATCCTCCGAAGTTCTGTTGTATTATTGTCTGGTCGGACTATTGAGTGTAGAACTTCATCGAACTAGATACGAAATCTATTTCATCCACAAAAACAGACGTCATCACCCACTCCACCGCCATCGAAGGCTCCACCGTAACCGAGATAGAGAATCAACTTCTCTTCGACGAAGGCATCACGGCTAAAGGCAAACCGATGGTGGAACAACTCATGAACCTCGACCTGAAGAGAGCTTACGAACAATCCATCAGATGGGCAAGAGAACATAAGCCATTCACCGTGGAAATGCTCAAGAACCTCTCCGCCCTGGTGATGAGAAATACGGGCAGCCATTACAGTACATTGATGGGCGAATTCGACTCATCAAAGGGTGACCTGCGCCTTGTTGGCGTTACGGCAGGAGCAGGCGGCCGCTCCTACATGGACTACCGCAAAGTTCCGATGAAACTGGAAGAACTCTGCAACCACATCAACCAGCGAAGAGAAGCGCTCATCAAAAGCCCCAACGCCATAGATGCCTACCTGCTGAGCTTCGATGCCCACAACATTCTCGTTACTATTCACCCATGGGTGGATGGCAACGGCAGAATGTCGCGCCTCATCATGAACCACCTGCAATTTGAGTTCGGACTGGTGCCTGCTAAAATCATCAAAGAGGATAAGGCGCAGTATATAGAAGCCCTCAATGAATCGAGAGAAAAAGAAGCAATGGCACCCTTCCAGAAATTCATGCTGAAAGAGCACACGCAAAACCTGAGAAACGAGATTCTTGAATACAGGAAATCAATGGAAGAAGATATTGCAATAGCTGATATAAAAGTGGAGCTGAAAAGAGATAACAAGATGGAAAAGGCGGAGAAGAAGGTGGACCAGAAAATAAAAAGGTGGACCAAAAAGGTGGACCAAAAAGGTGGACCAGAAACGAGAAATGCCATTTTGCAACTTATTAGATTATAACACCCAATCGTCCCCAAAGAAGACGAACTACAACAATTCTTGCTCCGGTTCGCCCCCTTTGGGGACGATTTCTATTGCTATATGCTTATCCGCAGGTTCCATTCCCTTCGGTCATTCCACCAGCGGTTATTGAGAATTGGCCCCTCCGGGGACCGGAGGGATTTGCTACTTGTCGAAATTTTTCTTCCCACCCTGCAGGATAGCAATGCTACTTGTTAAAGTATTTCTTGCCACCCTGCTGGATAACCAAGCCCTTGGCATCCTTGCCTACCAGCATGCCAGCCATATTGAAGGTCTTGGCTGACTTCACCGCCTGGGTGCGGGCAAGCTCTGTGATGCCGGTATCAGTCTTGTCGAGCTGATAGATTACGTATTGTATATTTTTACTATTTCTAAGATATTCACTATTCTCGATATAAGTCTTACCGTTGGCACGATACACACAAAAAATATCGTTATAACTAGCGTTTGGAATGGTAATCAGTTCCTTTCCATCCTCATTCTTTACTACAAGATAAGACTCATAGTATTTATCCTGTGCATCCTTGCAAAGAATGAACTTTCCGTTTTTTATGCCTTTCGTTGATTCGTACAAGGATGAAGCTGGAGCTGGTACCTGTTTATAGGTTTTCACCAGGAACTCATACTTATCATCATTGTTAAACACATTTTGAGTAAGGTAGGGATTGGAACTCTCATTACAGTTGGTATCATAATCGTACATTTTTACATGACAGATTTTTTCCCCCACTACGCTCTCCGAACTCTTATCGTTATCATTCTTCACCCAAGTCAAATTAGAAGTATCAATCTCTGCTGTCACCAACTGATTAGTTACCAAATGCAGTTTATTGTCAGCAGGATTATAATAAAAGTAACACTCTCTAACTTCGGGCACATCCTTATCAGCCCACCCATTAAACTCTTGCCAGTCGCCATAATGGAAAGCGAATTTTCCACTGTAATCAGTAAAGAATTCTACCTTATCATTACCCATTATTTTAGCCACAGCAGCCTTGAATTCATCCATTGTCGTAATCGGTGTCTCAAAACCGTCTTCACCATATACACCATTAACCTGTCCCCAATAGGCCTCCTCATTACCTTTATTTATAACCTCCTTGGTAGTGAAGTCGGCCAAAGCTTTCATAGGCGTATAATTGATAAAAAATACCTCAGGGCTGTAAGTGAAGCTTTTCTCCACATTAAAAGAGGAAGCATCATAAACCGTAAAACCTACCGTAGGTGGCAGGGCATCCCAATTATACTCTATACCGATGGTTGAATAAGGAGTGATGACACCAGTGGTAGTCAAATTCTTTGGAATGAAACCAAATCCTTCGCCCTTCACCGTGGCCACTTCTGATACCTGTGCACTGGCAGCCAGCGCTACGACTGCGAAAGCTGAAGCGAGTAATGTTCTCTTCATAATTCTTAATAGCAACAAGCTTGGATGTCCGGCAAACTTGAATTTAAATAAATTCATTAATTCTTTAATTCACTTTCTTTATTGCTGCAGAAGTAAAGTGTAGGCATCTTCGCCTCGACTACTTTTTATCCGATAATGCCGGGCGACGCTTTTGCCGATGCAGCAGTCACATGAGGTCATAAAACCACAAAGGTTCATTCTGTCCCCCTGCAATTTTAGATTCCTCGATATGATATTTCTTTTCCTCTATTTTTCTTTCGTTTTTAAAGTTCTACATAATCATTTATATTTTGAGACTGAGAGTCTTTTTGGATTCTGCCTCATATCCCAAATATCAACAATATGCACTATATCCAAGGATTCATCATAATAATAAACCAACTTGAAATTACGCATAAAATTAGCACCCCGAAGCAAATAGCTAAACTTCGGTGCACCAAGAAAAGGGGGCTTACCTTCAGGATATTTTTTCAGGAAGTTCTGAATTTTCATCAGTTCTTCTTTCCATCTTCGAGCTGTTTTCTTACCAAAATTCTCATAAGCATCGATAATATACTGGCGTTCCTTTTCTTCATACAGCTTGTGAACAACTATCTCAGCCATGGGAATTCCTCATATAAACGTTCGTTAAAGGCATCAACAGACTCCCATTTAGAAAGATCATCCTTTATGGTTTCACAATAATCGATACTATCCATAAGCCCCTCGTAACTGAAATGATTTTTAAGAACAGGAATTTCATCTTCCTGCTCTATCCCAGAATCAATCACGTGATGAGATACAGGCTCTGATGCAACAGTTGCATAAGCAGGTGATGGCTCACAAGCCTTATCCCCAGCTATCTTCGATTCCTCGATATGATATTTCTTTTCCTCCATATTTCTTTCACTTTTAAAGTTCTAATGATAATCCTTTATTTCTATTCTCCTGGCTCGCAGGTTCAGCTTACGAGGGTCTTGGCGCATATCCCAGAGATCCACCAGCCAGATGATATCTTTCTCTTCATTATAGAAATAGATAATCTTGAAGTTCTTCATGATGATGGCACCACGATACATTCTCCATTTCTGCAGTTCAGGCACAAACGGATAACTCTCAGGCATCATTTTCAACCGATGCATGATACGAGACATCTGCTCTTGCCTTTTCCCAACCGTCTTCTTGCCAAACTCTTCTAATGCAAAAACAAGACATTTCTGAAATTCTTGCATGAAGACCTCATCCTGTCTTATAACCATCCTGGAATCGTTTTACGTAAATGAGCATCAAATTCCTCCCACGACATTCCATAGTTCGGGTCATCCAAGTGCTTGTCTATTTCTGAGCAATGCTCCATCACCTGCTCCAACGAGCGTCCCATAGGATAGGAATCGGCGTTATAAGCCTCATCCCATGATACTGATGATGCTGATGATACTGATGAACGATAAGCAGGCGATGGCTCACAGACCTTATCACCAGCAATCTCCGATTCCTCGATATGATATTTCTTTTCCTCCATATTTCTTTCGCTTTTAAAGTTCCACATTACTTTCTTCCACCTTCCGGATGATTCCGAATCCTCTATAAATCAGATTCCTCACCCTTCAAGTGGCAAAGGTACGAAGAAAGATTGAAAATTACAAGCATTTATGCCTTAAAATACAAAAAAAATAGTCTGAATTAGAATTAAAAGTCATTTTTGGATAAATAATTCAAAAAAAAATGTACCTTTGCACTAAACTTGCAAAGAAGAGCCGATTTTTCTATATATATATATTCAAGAAAGAAAGAAGCTTATATCACGCAAAGACAATTGTGAGTACATCATTAAAACATCGAAGATTCATGCAATTTAGATTAGAAAACCCAGAACATCAAAAGATTGCCATTCATAGCGTAGTGGAAGTCTTTAGAGGTATGGAGAAGAATACATATGACAATTCTACAGACGAAGACATTAGGGCGAACTATTGCTCATTGCCTCCGAAGGAATTGTATGCCAACATCCAAAGGATCATTGAAGAGAACCATATTTCCCAGAGTAATGCAAACCTGCAAGAATCGCAAGATGCATGCATCGAAATGGAAACAGGTACAGGAAAGACTCTTACTTATATCCAAACTGCATACGAACTATACAAAGAATATGGACTCACAAAGTTCATTGTATTAGTTCCGTCTGTTCCTATCAGACAAGGGGTTATAGATACTTTCTACAACTTTAAGGAACAATTGGAAGAAAGATACGAAGCCTCACTGAATGCATTTGTTTACGATAGCTCTAAATTGAGTTATCTAAGAGACTTCATCACTGCAGAAACTCCTCAGTTGATGATAATGACCATGGCTTCATTCAATTCTGAAGATAAGATTCTTAATCAAGCTGTACGTGAAGACTTGTTTAATAACAAACCTCATATTGAAGCTGTCGGCAGAACCCATCCTATCATCTTTATGGATGAACCACAAGAGGGAATGGACACAGACAATTCCAAGGAGTGGCTTTCAAAGTTGCATCCATTGTTCAAGTTTCGTTATTCTGCAACCCATGCTGTAAAAATGAACATGCTTTATCAACTCACACCTAACGATAGCTATCGTCTTGGACTTGTCAAGAAGATAGAAGTGCTCACCGTGACGGAGAAAAACGATGAAGCAACCTTGAAAATAGAAATCAGCGATGTGCAAGAAACAAAAGGCGAACCAAAGATTAAGTTGAAACTGTGGAGATTCAATAAGTCAAAGGAAAACTTTCTGTTCAAGGATTCGAATTTCCTTAAAAAAGGAGATAATCTGGCTGTAAAATCAGGAAATGATTCCTATACAGACTTTACTATCAGCCGTATCTATAAGAAGATGAGTACAAGAAAGTGGACTGTGGAGTTTACCAACGGAACAAGTATTACGCAAGGGAATTCTTCAGCCAATAAGGAACAGATTTGGGCATTACAACTAGAATGGCTTATTCGTCGCCACTTTGAGAACCGACTTCGCTTACGCCCACAAGGTATCAAGAATCTATCTCTCATATTCATAGATAGGGTGGCAAACTATATGAGCACCACCAATCCTGTCATCAAGAATATATTCGAAGAGCAATTTACCAAAGTGTATGCGGAGTTTCATAATGGCGTATCTCCTTCAAAGGAACAAATCAAGGCAGTACAGGGATTCTACTTTGCCAAAACCACACAAGGAGAATACACGGATAATGAGAGAACCAATAAAGACAATAAGGACATTTACGACCAGATACTGCATAACAAGCAACTGCTATTGTCATTCGATAGTCCTATAGAGTTTATATTCTCTCATTCAGCACTTGGCGTGGGATGGGATAATCCAAATGTGTTCGGAATAGCTACTCTCAACGAAAGCTACTCAGAAAACAAAAAAAGACAAGAGATAGGCCGTGGTCTTCGAATTTGCGTGAACCAACAAGGTCAGCGCATCTATGACCCTGAAGATGCACAGGATGATAAAATCATCAACCAGCTCACAGTAGTTCCAAACGAAACTTATGAAACTTTCGCTCGCAGCTATCAGAACGAGAATGAGAAGGCTTTCGGCACCAAGGATGTATCTGCCAAGTTGAAGCATACCCATAAAGGAATGCACAAGAACAGAGTAACATTCACTCTGAAAAAGGACGAGTCCTTTAATAGCATGTTCCGCCGTTTTTGGAATGTCATTGCTAAGAAGACAACCTATCGTGTACATTTCGATGAAGATGCTATCATCCGCCGTTCTATAGAAGCGCTGAGCGAGATAAGTATCGGTGATTATAAAGCGGAGGTGGCAAGCTATAGAGTGAACAATATCGAAGATTTATCTCGCGAATACGTCGGATCGGAAGATTACAAATTGCATGGCCGTTTTACTCCACAGGATTTACTTGAAGATTTAAGCGAGAAGACTGGTTTATGCTACAATTCGGTACTGCAGATTCTACTTGGTATCACCAACAAAGAACAATACTTAAAGAATCCGCCTGTATATATGGAACAGGCAGTATTCAAAATCAAGCAGATTCAGTTGGAAGAGTTAACCAGATGCGTAGAATACTCACCTACCAATGAGCATTTTCCTTTCAACTTTGAGGACTTTACAAAAGACGGATGTGAGAATTACGTCTCTACTCCTAATCATGGAGTATGGGACAAGACTCTATATGATAGTACACTCGAACGAGATTTCGCAACAGACGCAGACAAAGAAAACTCAGATGTCGTGTGCTTCCTGAAATTCCCTTCATGGTACAAGATTCCTACCCCAATAGGTTCTTATAATCCTGACTTTGGAGTGGTATTGAAACGAGTATCATTAAAAGACACAAACGACAAGCGGGAGTATTACTTCGTTGTGGAGATAAAGGGAACGAACGACATTACAGACACCAAAGCACTTTCACCTCACGAAGTAGCTAGAATAGAATGCGCCATCAAACACTTCCGCTCAATAGGCATCGAGGCATATTATAAAGCTCCTATTCGTGAATACAAAACATTTAAGTCGCAAGCCGACCAAACTATAAATACAGATAAAGAAAATGGAAACATATAAAGAACATATCACCCTATCACCCGACATGAACGAGGAACGACTCAGCAAACTGCGTGAGTTGTTCCCAGACTGGTTTACACAGGAGGGATATCTCGACATTAACGAGGTGAAAAAGGCAGTGAACCCAAATAGTGTAGAAGAAACAGAGCGTTACGAGTTCCGCTGGTTTGGCAAATCAGCGGCAAAACGCAACGCTTTCACCCCAACACGTGCCACATTACACTATGATGAGAAGCGAAGCGTAAATGCAGAGACTACCGAGAATATCATCATTGAAGGTGAAAACCTCGAAGTGCTCAAAGTATTGACTTCCAGTTACAGAAATAAGGTGAAGTGTATCTATATTGATCCACCATATAATACAGGAGAAGACAGAGTTTATAAAGATAATTATTACGAGAGTAAAGAACAATACTGGGAAAGAAGCGAACACGGTACAAACATTGATACTAATTCTAATACAGAAGGGCGTTATCATAGCAGTTGGTTAGACTTAATGTATAGTCGTCTTTTAATTGCTCGCAATTTATTAAAAGAAGATGGTGTTATATTCATATCTATTGATGATCACGAAATGCATCATCTTCATAAGCTATGCGATGAAATATTCTTTGAGGAAAATTTTGTGGCAAATATTGTATGGCAAAAACGTACTTCCCCTGATGCAAGATGCAATCTTGGTCCAGCCCATGATTATATATTAGTTTATGCCAAAAATATCGAGAAGCTAAAACCAACATTAAACAAGATTGAATTAACAGAGGAAAGAGCGTCTGAATATAAGAATCCAGATAATGATCCTCGTGGAAAATGGGCTTCGGTTGACATCACAGGGCAAACAGGTCATGCAACCGAATCACAATTCTATACAATTACCACTCCTACAGGAATAGAGTATACACCACCGATAGGAAGATGTTGGGCTTTATCTAAAGAAACGTTTAATGATTTAGTAAAGGACAATCGAATTTGGTTCGGTGCTGATGGTACTTCTCGTCCTCGTAAAAAGAACTTTTTGTCAGAAGTGGATGGTGTCAATGCTTGGACTTGGTGGACAAACAAGGAAGTCGGTCATAACCAAGAAGCTGCCAAGGAATTAAAAGAATTGTTAGGTGCTGCTGATATTTTCGATAATCCGAAACCTACAAAACTGTTAAGCAAAATTTTTGAAATTGCAACAAGAGAAAATGACATCATTCTAGATTTCTTTGCAGGTTCTGGTACAACGGGACACTCGGTGGTTAAGCTAAACAACCAACAATTAGCTCACAGAAAATTCATCCTTGTACAAATCCCAGAATTCACAGATAAAAAATCTCCAGCTTATAAAGCTGGCTACAAGACCATCAGCGAAATAACCATTGCCCGCAATAAAGCTGTGGTTGAAAGATATCAAAAAGAAAGCGAAGGAAAAATCCTTGACGAGGAATACAAGCAGCAGCTCAACCAGTTAGGCTTCAAGGTCTTCACCCTGTCAAAGTCAAGTTTCCCAAGAACAGACTTTACACCAGACCCAACAAAGAACGAGGAAGAGAATCTTGCCCTTTTCCATGATTATATCAAGGAAAAAGAGAGCCAGCTTACACTCGTATTTAATGAAGAGGAACTGATAACAGAAATACTTATCAAACAAGGCTTCATGCTTACCTATAAACTGGAAAAGCAAGCCAGCTTTACCCAAAACACAGTTTATTGGGCAACAGATGGAAAAAAGGAGGCCTATATTACTGTAGATGCAAATCTCAACGATGAAACAGTAGAATACTTTATGCAGCATACTGATAAGAAGTTCATCTGCATTGAACGAGCTCTAGATACAACAAAGAAGTTTAACCTCAAAGAGAAAATGCAAGAGAAATTCTTTGCTTTCTAAATATTCGTCGTATCTTTGCAGAAAGATTCAGTTACAAAAAGAAGCGTTATGAACAAGCAGATTAATGAACTCCTAGAGGTTCTGAAAGAATACCAGGAGCTGGGAATATCTGAGCAGATAGACTATCAGAAGTTCTATCTCTACTCTATCATCACCCACTCCACCGCCATCGAAGGCTCCACCGTAACCGAGATAGAGAACCAACTTCTCTTCGACGAAGGCATCACGGCTAAAGGCAAACCGATGGTGGAACAACTCATGAACCTCGACCTGAAGAGAGCTTACGAACAATCCATCAGATGGGCAAGAGAACATAAGCCATTCACCGTGGAAATGCTCAAGAACCTCTCCGCCCTGGTGATGAGAAATACGGGCAGCCATTACAGTACATTGATGGGCGAATTCGACTCATCAAAGGGTGACCTGCGCCTTGTTGGCGTTACGGCAGGAGCAGGCGGCCGCTCCTACATGGACTACCGCAAAGTTCCGATGAAACTGGAAGAACTCTGCAACCACATCAACCAGCGAAGAGAAGCGCTCATCAAAAGCCCCAACGCCATAGATGCCTACCTGCTGAGCTTCGATGCCCACAACATTCTCGTTACTATTCACCCATGGGTGGATGGCAACGGCAGAATGTCGCGCCTCATCATGAACCACCTGCAATTTGAGTTCGGACTGGTGCCTGCTAAAATCATCAAAGAGGATAAGGCGCAGTATATCGAAGCCCTCAATGAATCGAGAGAAGAAGAGGCAATGACACCCTTCCAGGAATTCATGCTGAAAGAGCACACGCAAAACCTGAGAAACGAGATTCTTGAATACAAGAAATCTATGGAAGAAGATATTGCGATAGCTGATATCAAAGTGCAGATGGAAGGAGATAACAAGATGGAAAAGGCGGAGAAGGAGGTGGTCCAGAAAGGTGGTCCAGAAAACAAGAAGGTGGTCCAGAAAGGTGGTCCAGAAACGAGAAATGCCATTTTGCAACTTATCGCCAGCAATGGAAATATCACTTCCCGAGAGATTGCTAACACTCTAAACATCAATAGAAGTGCCATCCTTAAGCATCTCAAGAAGATGCAGGAAGAACATGTCATCCGCAGAGAAGGCTCGCAGAAATCAGGCAGATGGGTTATCATATCATTATCCTAAAAGTTACAATTATGGCAAAACAATTAGTAAAGTTCATGAATGATCGCTTGCAGCGAGAAATGGATAAGCTTTGGGAATCTGGCGAAATGAGCAATGAAAAGTTGCTGGAAATGCAGTCAGAACACTTGCGCACGGCTTATAAATAAACTGACAAATAATCAATCTCCATTACCATTAAAATGCGTATTTTTCAAGCATAAATCAATCTTATCCTCGAAAAAGTGTATGATTTAACATTTGTTATCATCGAAAAAGTGTGTAGTTTTCTTGTTTTTATCATCGAAAAAGTGTATCTTTGCAGCAGAAATATTTAAAATACAGATAGTTATGAAAAGAAAGATATACAAACTGCTCCTGAAATGGAAAAGAAATGTGGACAGAAAGCCCTTGATGTTACTTGGTGCCAGACAAGTGGGTAAGACTTGGATCATGCAACACTTTGGAGAAAAGGAATACAAAAACGTAGCATATATCAACTGTGACGATGAGCCAAGAATGAAACAGCTCTTTGAGCTCGATTACAACATAGACAGAATCCTCATCACCATCCAAGCCATTACCGGCGTCAAGATTACACCTGCTGACACTCTCATCATCATGGATGAAATACAGGAGGTTCCGAGAGGACTCCATAGTTTGAAGTACTTTTGCGAAAAAGCTCCCGAATACCATGTCATGGTAGCAGGTTCCCTCCTTGGGGTTACCCTGGGTAAGGGAGAGTCGTTCCCTGTAGGAAAAGTAGATATGCTGACCATGTACCCCATGGATTACGAGGAATTTCTTGATGCAACCGGCAATGAAGGCTGGATAGAATTACTCCATTCCAAAGACTGGGGACTTATCGACATCATGAAACCCAAGATGACGGAATTACTCCGGCAATATTACTTTGTAGGCGGAATGCCAGGAGTGGTAAGCAAATTCATCGAAAATACAGACTTACAGCAGGTTCGAACCCTGCAGCGTGACATTCTGGAAGCTTATCGCAGGGATATTTCCAAACATACTTCAGCTGCGGAATCTACAAGAATCCGGGAGGTTCTGGATTCGCTACCTTCTCAACTAGCCAGAGAAAACAAGAAGTTCATCTATGGAGCCGTGCGCAAAGGCAGCAGAGCCAAGGATTTTGAACTGGCCATACAATGGTTGGTAGATGCCGGCATTGTATATAAGGTGAGCCGCATCAAGGAGCCTAAAATGCCACTTAAATTTTATGAAGATATGGATGCCTTTAAACTGTTCTTATTAGATTGTGGCCTCCTGGCATGTATGACGGATGCCTCAGCAGACCAGATGCTGATAGGCGACAATGTATTCACAGAGTTCAAAGGTGCATTTACAGAACAGTATGTGCTACAGCAACTGTTGGCCTTGGGATTAAAGCCCTATTACTGGAGCAATACCAAGACTCCTTCGGAGATTGATTTCATCATTCAAGATAGGCAGAGAGTTATACCAGTAGAAGTGAAGGCAGAGGAAAACGTACGTGCGCGTTCCCTGGCACAATTCATCAAAGACAACCCAGGGGTGAAAGGGTTGCGTATCTCCATGAAAGGATATGTAGATCAAGAATGGATGGAAAACATCCCTCTCATAGCCATTGGCACATATTTTGAGAAATGATGTTCAAAAGAAGCAGAAACAAACACGGAAATACTCTTCACCCTACCCCTCTGAAACACCGATAAATAGGGAGGTTGACGTAGGTGAAGAGTTTTCTGCTGCTCTTCACCCACTCTTCACCAGTTGTGTCTTTATCTCCATTGTACAATTTTCTGTTCTAATCCTGCAATCAAATCATCCACAGGATAACCGTATTCACTCACCACTTTTCCTTTTCTCGACAACAGACACCCACTCCCCTTCATTCCATTTTAACTTTTACAGCTAAGTTCATTTTTAAGAATTAAAACAAAATTATCCAATACTATCAATAAAGGATAACTTTCCCAAGATATATGTTATCTATATTAAAATTATAACTATCTATTAATTAGGTGTTTAGTGTTTTTTAACATTAAAAATATTATCCAAAAAGTTATCTTTATATATATTTTTTGTATATTTGCAGGCGAAAGGAGTAATTACCTCCTCACTTCATTGTGTTAAGATAGTTACAAATTTGTGCCAGGAACGAGATTCCATGGGGAACTAATTTATAAACCCGCCCCTACACCCCTAAGGAGAAGGAGCACAAATAAACAAATTTATGATTTTAAGCAAAGAAACACCCATAAACATAGATGTATTTGAGTTCTTGCTTCCCAAGCTAGAACTAATGCTCGTACGCCCTTCATACAAAGGGGACGAAAAAACTGCAGAAGCAAGATTTATCAGTTACTTGCAGGAGCTTTCTTTTGACTCTGAACAAACCCAAAAACTCATAAAAAAAATTGAGTGTTGGCAGAGAAGAGTTGATAATGAGTATGAGTTAATGCAAAAAAAAGCAGAAGACTATTTAAAACTATACGCCACAAATTACAACAAATACTATAAAAGAACAAAGGAGTATCAGACACAGGCTTCAAGAATCTCTAGTCTTATGGCAAACATCTATACGGAGTTTACCAACACGAAGATAATTGAACAGAAAAGACTATACGATAATGAGTTAAACAGAATCAAGCATTCTGTCTTTGACAACTCTCCTATCAATGCTCCTCATGTGCAAACTGTAATATGGGGATTAGATTCTTTCAGTGACAGCGTGAAACTCGCATTCTCTAATCTACTGAATTTATTTGCAAGATTAAAGGAAATGTTTATATATGCCACTAAAATAGATTACCTCGTTGAAGAATTAAGAAAAGACAAACATCGCGTTTTGGAGATTTTCAATAAATGCAAAGCAAAGAAAGAAGCTGAGATAAAATATCTTCTAGACGGATTAGGACTTCCATACTTAGAGTCTATCTTTCCTGACCTGGTAAAGGATTTGAAGACTATGGACTTTGATGATTTCGTTGTTAAATACTATCACGAGTTGAATGAGGAAGAATTTACCTACCTCATTCCCCTCTATCGCCTAATTTTAAAGGAGAACTATGGACTAAACAACGATGAATGCAGCCTATATGAAGATATTACTGATGTCGAACAAAAAGTAAAACTGGGAAGAATGTTGAGAATACTCATGGTCCACATCGAAGAATTTGACATAAAAGGAAATAAGGTACGCCTACAAAAAGAAAAGTACTACGTTTCTACTAAGTTCATCGCTTTCCTTATGAAAAAGGTTAAAATTCCAAATGGGAAAAGAAAGGAATTTGTCAACAGCTACTTTCAGCAGCACTATAAAGGCGACTATGTAGTTCCAAAATTTGGAGGTGTTAACGCTGAATATAATAAATATACTACAGACAGCGAAGAATACAAGGACTTCGACAAAAAAGCCAATAAAAAAATAGAAGCAGCAATGAATGCAAAAGACAATTCTAAAGAAATTCGTAATCCAAATAGAATAGAACGTTCGCAGAATAGATCTTTGTCTTATCAAAATCAGATGACATACAAACCAATTATGAATAATTAACACGATTTTGTAGATTCACACATCTCCATATTCATTAAAGCATAGACTGTTTTACATATACCAGTCTATGCTTTTATTGTATTATTTTCTATCTCTTTCTACTAAATTAAAGAATTAGTAAATTGCAGCCAGCATCCAATCTACTAATCTACCGAAATTAGTAGATTTACCCTTATATTTCAATCTACTAATTTAAAATCGTTCACAAAAAGAACATTTTTAGATCATCTTACGAATCTACTAATATACTTGCATGAGCAAACGATAATCAGTAATTTTGCATCAAGAAACCTGTATGGGTGTACAACCATATTCTATCTTTCCAGATAGAGCACGGCGGCGTAGAAGCCATCTGCCAGTGTAGGTTTCATCCGCAGAAGACGCTCATGTGGCTTTGGGTTAAACCTTCTGCTATTAAGATATGAAGAATATACTTCTGTCAAATGAGCATGCCAACACCGGCATGCACGCTCCGCAAGGTTTGCAAACTTTGCAACCGATGCAAACTATGCAAAGTCAGGATAGCCTGGATAGTCAGGAAGCAGCGGAGCAACTGACGCCACTTTCTGAGTGGCACGACAACTATGAGGTGATGGAGATGTTCCACATCAGTGCAAGAACCCTGCAGACTCTCCGCTCCAATGGCAAGCTGCCGTTTGCCAAGATGGGCGGAAGATGCTACTACAAGGAACGGGACCTGCAGCGACTCTTGGATGAATCTTACAGGGACAGCCGCATCAAGCCTATGCCTGATGAGGAGGAGAAAGGCAAGATGCCTACACCTATCATTAATCCAACACCTATTATTAATAAGGTGGAGAAAGGAGGCGCCCTATGACGATGAACCTAGAGCAGCTGAAGGAGCTCAGGATGCAATACTACCGACATCCTATCTCTAATGTGGTGAGCCACAACCGGGTAGGTATCTACCACTTGTGGCAGTACTTCACCAATCCTACCCTCTTCAAGAATGCTACGGATACGCTCCGTGGCATTCCGGAAGAGGAAGAGAAAAGACGCAAGGCTTATAAGGCAAAGGAGTTTGACTACGTGCTGGCTAGCGGAATATTCAACGCACGCAACGACCAGGGACTCATCAAGCATTCGGGCATCATGTGCCTGGACATCGACCACGTAGGCAAAGAACTGGTGGAGGAACTGAAGCAGGAATTCATCCATGATGAAATGATGCAGAAGAACTTCGAACTGGAACTTGCCTTCCGTAGTCCTTCGGGCGACGGGTTGAAACTCTTCGTGCAGATAGACCTGCAGCTTTGCGACCACCAAACCTGGTTCCAGGCATTGGAGCACTATATCTGGCAAGCGTATGGAGGTATCAAGATTGATGCTGCCTGCAAGAATGTGAGCCGGGCTTGCTTCCTGCCCTACGACCCCAACTGCTACGTGAATCCTCTCGTCTGCCCTTTTTAAGGAAGAGTGAAGAACGATGAAACATCGTTCGGCAGTCGTAGAAGAAAGCCAATTCTATTGTTTTACATTTTTAATTGATTAGATTATGAACAAGACATCATATTTCGACCCAAATCAATGGGCAAAAGTAAGTAAGGCGGAGCAAATCCGCACAGTAGCCAACCGTATCGTTGAGATGAACATCGACATCACAGAAGGATACAATAACTGGCGCAACATCGCCTTCGGCATCTCTCTGGAGCTGGGCGAGGAAGGAAGAAGCATCTTCCATGACATCAGCCGTATCAATGCCGGCTATAAGTACGAGGAATGCGATAAGCTGTACTCCAATTGCATCAAGCGCCTGCATGACACTACCAACCACGAAGGTATTACCATCCGCTCTTTCTTCAGTTATGCCAAGGAGGCAGGCATAGATATCAAGGTGGCTCCTAGCCATGACAACGTTGCCGGAAACGGGAACTTTGCAAGCCATGCAAACTTTGCAAAGGGTGCAAACATGGCAAACTATGCGATGGCTTCAAATGCTTCTACAGCCGTAAATGGCACAACTGCAGAAGCTGGAGTAGAGCACGAAGTGGCTGAGACCATCACTCTGCCTACCTTCTGCGACAAGATAACAGGCTCTCTGCCCGCCATCTTCAAAGACATTTCTGACCTCGGCAAGACGATTACAGAGAAAGACATGCTCCTACTCGCTGCCCTCGCCGTCCTGAGCGGTGCATTCCCCGAGGTCTATGCCATCTACGACAACATGAAGGTATTTGCCAATCTCTACATCTTCAACGTAGCCAAAGCTGCAAGCGGAAAAGGCAGGACCACATCGTGCCTCAAGCTGGTGAGCCTCATTGAGCAGGAGGTAAGGGAAGCCAACAAGCAGGAGGTGGACGACTATCAACAGGAACTTGCCGACATCAGAGCCTTGGGCAGGAAGGCTTCGGGAATGCCACTGCCCAAGGAGCCTCCCTACCGCTCACTTCTGATTCCTGCCAACTGCTCTTCTACCGCCATCTACCAGGCGCTGCACGACAACCATGACCAGGGCATCACCTTCGAGACTGAGGCCGATTCGCTTGCCAACACGCTGAAAAGCGACTACGGCAACTTCTCGGATGGTCTGCGTAAGGGATTCCACCACGAAGACATCACCTATCGACGAAGAAAGGAGAATGAGCATGTGGAGATTCACAACCCGAAATGGACGGTATATCTGACGGGTACACCTGGCCAGGTAGCCAATCTGATTCCATCGGCAGAGAACGGTCTCTTCTCCCGCTTCCTGTTCATGTTGGTGGATATTCCTGCCAAGTGGCACAACGTGTTCTCCAAGTCAACCCGAACCATCGACGAGGAGATGGAAGCCATCGGCAAGCGGGTGTATGACATCCATCTGCTACTGCAGAAACGGCTAGGTGGCATCGAGTTCCAGTTGACGGAAGAACAGGAAGGCAAGTTCAACGATTTCTTCAACAAGCTGGTAGAAGAATACAAGGACATGCTGGGCAGAGACTTCGTAGCCAACATCTACCGAATGGGACTGAGTGCCTATCGCATTGCCATGATTCTGAGCATCATCCGCCTGGAAGGTGCCTCCTCCCTGCCAGAGTTCATCATCTGCAAGGACGAAGACCTGGAGTGCGCTCTGATCATTGCCGACACGCTGATGCAGCACGCTGCACGCATCTTCTCTACCCTGCTGCCTAACAAGGAGGGAGACAACGCGACGGGCATCAGGCTCAGTCCGAAGAGCGAGAAACTCTTTGCTGCCCTGCCTGCCAGCTTCACCCGACAGATGGTGCTGGCTGCGGCACAGAAGCTGGGCATCGCCAAGAGAACGGCAGAGAAGTACGTGGGCGAATACGTAAGCAAATACAACCTCTGCAAGAGAGTAGACAACGGTAAGTACGAGAAAGTTGATACTACTGAAAATCAAGCAGAAACGGGAGCACATTAAAGTTATGAATCAAGACTACTACGCAAACAGACGCAACGCTGCGCAACGTACAACCGATGCTTGTAAAAGGGCAAAAAAAGTAGTATCTTTGCAATGTGGTTAGGAAACAAGGGCTACGGAACATATCAATCGACGAGTAGCGATCGGACTTTCAGAAAGACCTGCTCCGTACCCTCTCCGTACCTGCTCCGTACCAACTCCGAGAAACGCCGTTTTCAGGGGTCTGGAAAGAAGGGAGAAGGGAGCCACGAATTGTATCCTGTCGCAAGAGGGGTGCAAGAAGCAGAGTTCATTCACATTTTTATTTAACCCATTAAAGAAAGAAAGGAATTAGTTATGGGAAAGATTAGACAAGGTATTCTTGGCGGTTTCAATGGAACCGTAGGAACAGTAGTAGGTGGCAGCTGGAAAGGCACAGCTTATATGCGTGGCAAGGCTCAGAGCATCAAGAACCCTCGCACCGAGAAGCAGATGGCTCAGCGCATCAAGTTTGGCATGGCACAGAAGTTCGTGAAGGTGATGACGGCTTACCTGCAGACGGGTTACCGCAACTACACCCAGCATCAGACTGCCACAAACGCAGCCATGAGTCACACCGTACGCAACTGCATCGTGGGCAAGTATCCAGCCTTCGGCATCGACCCTAGCAAGGTGCAGGTAAGCAGCGGTTCGCTGATGCCTGGCAGATTCTGTACCGTAAAGGTAGCCAGCAACATAGCCACCTTTGCCTGGGAGGACAACTCTGACGAGAGTCATGCCAGCATAGACGATTTCGCCATGCCGCTCATCTACAACTTCACGAAGCGCGAAGCTATCTTCACTACCGAGGAAGCCAGCCGAGTGGATTGCAAGGTGACCCTGAAGCTGCCAGCCGACTGGGACGGTGACATGCTTTCCTGCTATATCGGCTTTGCTTCCGTACAGAACAATGGCGTAAGCAATTCGGTATATGTAGGCGATGTGAAGAGTGACGGTTCAGTAGTGCCAGGAGCCAACGGTATTCTCTACAATGACGGTGTCATCGACAAGACTCCAAACCAGGACAGCGGTTCGCAGGGAACAGGTTCTGAAGGCGAAGACAACAAGGGTGACAACAAGGATGATACCAAGGATGACAACAAGGGCGAAAATACCGGAGGCGAAAATACCGGAGGCGAAGCAGGATTCTAGCCCCAGCAGGTTTAGCAAAAAGCAAGAAGGCAATCTCAAGTGACTGTAATCACTTTTGATTGCCTTCTTTTTTTAATCATTAATCGTAAAGTAATATTCTTATCCTATTTTTCGCTTCCTGAGAAAATCTTGATGCGCTGTTCCTCAGAAAGCTTGCAGATGAGGAGCGTTCCATCTTCCTCGGCTACGATATAACCATCCAGTCCCTGGATGACCACCCTCTTCTCGTTCATCGTATGGATGATGTTGTTCTTGGATTCTATCATCTCGATGTTGTTACCTATCAAGGCATTTCCGTTGAGGTCTTTGTGACTCTGAACCAGGAGACTGCCCCAGGTACCCAAATCGCTCCATCCGAAATCGGCTGGCATCACGAAAATCTCCTCTGCCTTCTCCATGATGGCATAGTCTACCGAAATACTTTCGCATTCCGGATAACGGCGATCAATCTCTTCCTGCTCCTTGTCGGTGCCATAGATGCTTCTCATGCTCTCGAAAATCTTGGCGATGGCAGGCTGGTAAACGCGGAAAGCATTTACGATAGTGGCAGCACTCATCACGAAGATGCCGGCATTCCAGAAGAAACTCTTGTCCTTGATATATTCTGTGGCTGTAGCCAGATTAGGCTTCTCCCTAAACTGGTCTACGCGGAATATTTCCTTATTTCTTGCAGAAGGCGTGCTCAGATCTGCCTGAATATAACCATAACCAGTCTCAGGACGGTTAGGCTTCATACCCAGCGTCACGATACTATCGGTCTCGCTTGTAAATTTCATGGCAGAAGTAATCACTCTTCTGAACTCATTCCCATTAGTAACAATATGATCGGATGGAGTAACTACGATATTGGCATGTGAATCCTTCTCCTTGATTCGCCAACTGATATAAGCGATGCAAGGAGCAGTATTTCTGCGACATGGTTCCTGCAGAATGTTACCCACTGGTATCTCAGGCAACTGCTCATGAACCAATGCTGCATATTTCTTGTTGGTAACAACCCACACGTTTTCCGGATCGCATACCCCTTCAAAACGGTCGAAGGTGAGCTGCAACAAGGTTCGTCCCGTTCCTAGAACATCGATAAATTGCTTTGGCTTTTCAATGGTACTCATAGGCCAGAATCTACTGCCTACTCCACCTGCCATTATTACTAAATGATTATTTTTATGAGCCATAATTTAAAAATATTTTTTAATAATGGGCAAAGGTACTAAAAAATATCTGTAAAAACGAAAAAAAGGATGGAAAAAACTTCCATCCTTTATTATTTATCATATTCTGAATGATTTCTATCAAAAATGACTGATTTACATCAAGAATGACAGAACCACATCATCCACAAGTTTCATTTAAAGCCGTTTAGAGCTTTCCCAATTCTGCCTTCCAGTTAGCATAAGCCTCGAGATAAGCCTGACGGTTAGCCTCATCCGGCTCGATAACAGCCAACTTCTTCAGGGTTGCAAATGCCTCATCATGGTCTTTGTAGATACCGGCACCGATACCTGCACCCTTGGCTGCACCAGCACTACCATCTGTCTCATAGAGTTCGATGGTGGCTCCGCTTACGCCAGCCAATGTATCTCTGAACAATGGGCTGAGGAACATATTTGCCTTACCGGCGTGGATCTTCTTGATGTCCATACCCATCTGCTGCATGATTTCCATACCATAGCAGAAACTGAATACGATACCCTCCTGGGCTGCACGTACGATGTGGGCACGGTTGTGCTTGGTGAAGCTCAAGCCACGGACAGAGCAGCCAACCTCTCTGTTCTCCAATACACGCTCAGCACCATTTCCGAATGGAATAATCTTCACGCCGTCGCTACCGATTGGCACACTGGCAGCCAGATCGTTCATATCGGCATAGCTGACGTCTGGAGTTACATTGCGATGAACCCAGGCGTTCAGGATACCGGTACCATTGATGCAGAGTAATACGCCGAGACGGTCGAGCTCTGTAGTATAATTGACATGTGCAAAGGTATTCACGCGGCTCTTAGGATCGTAGTTCACATCGCCGAGCACACCGTATACTACACCAGATGTACCTGCGGTACTTGCGATTTCACCAGGATTGAACACGTTGAGGCTGACAGCATTGTTAGGCTGGTCGCCAGCACGGTAAGAGATAGGAGTACCCTCCTTCAGTCCGAGTTCATCAGCAGCAGCCTTGCATACTACGCTCTGGACAGAGAATGTAGGAGCAACGTCGGCATTCATGCTCTCATCAAATCCGAAGTAATCGAGCAGGAACTTGGCAGGCTTCTTGGCTTTAAAGTCCCACATCATACCCTCAGAAAGACCACTGATGGTAGTCTTCACCTCACCGGAAAGTTTCATGGCGAGATAGTCGCCAGGAAGCATAATCTTATCAATCTTGTCGAAGAGCTCAGGTTCATTCTCCTTTACCCACGCCAGTTTAGAGGCAGTAAAGTTACCAGGAGAGTTGAGCAGGTTGCGCAAGCAGAGATCTTCGCCCAACTCACGGAAAGCCTTCTCGCCATAAGGTACGGCACGGGAATCGCACCAGATGATAGATGGGCGCAACACCTGCTGGTTCTTGTCAACGCAAACCAGTCCGTGCATCTGATAAGAGATACCGATAGCGAGGATATCCTCACCCTTGGCACCGCATTCAGCCATGATTTTCTTCAGCGCCAGCTTGGCATTATCCCACCACATCTGTGGATCCTGCTCAGCCCATCCAGCCTTCACCGCCATGATAGGCGCCTCATGGTCTGGATAAAACGCAGACGCTACAATTTCACCGTTGTCAACATCGGTAAGAGATGCCTTTACCGAACTTGAACCTACATCAAAGCCTAATAAATATCTTCTAGCCATAATTAGTCAGTTTTTTATATGTTTGTTTATAAATTATTGTTCTTTGTTTCTTTATATAATTTTGTTTCATTATATAATTTTGTTTCTTTACATAATACGGTCAGGAATCCGTATCCCCTAATATAAGTAGATATTTTTTTCGTTTTTCTATCAATAATCGCCAAATAAGTCATTACTGCTATAATTTTTTCCCTTTTCTGCATCAGAAGCCTCCTCGGCATCCATGTTAGCCGTGGCAGAAGAAGAGAAATCGAGCATGAGCTGCTGAACCTGTGCAGCCTTGAAATTGATATGATATACTCCATACCCCTTTCCTTTATCAATAAGCGAGTTGGGATCTTTGGCACATCGGGTGAGATATTGGGTAACATAAGCATGCACATCCTTGTAATTCAATGGTGTAAAGATTGAATTACAGGAATTATAAACGTGACGGGCAATTTTCTCCAGCTTGAGACCGTTACTGCCCGCAGCCATCAATACTCTGAATATCTCTTGATCTATAGACATGGTTATTGTAATAATGAAGTTTTTAAGATGCAATAAAGAGCGAACAACGAGAAGTGATGTAAAGACAGGACTAGGCGATTTGTATAAGAGACTATTTGAGCAAAAGGGCGATTTGCACCAAAGGGCGATTTGCACAAAGACAGAAAGAGCCGCGGCATTCTCCTTGAAAAGAAAACCGCGGCTCCTTGAGAATCCTTATTTAAGCGAGAGCAACCTTGTTGTCCTCGTCCTTAATCTTACCCTCTTTGAAGAGCCAACCGAGGCCAAGGATAGTATCCTCTGTGCTAATGCCAGCAGCCTTTGCGATTTCTGCAACAGCCAATGGCTTGTCTGCAGCTGCAAGAGCCTGATAAACATCACCAGCACGGAAGCCAGCGTTTTCTGCGTTCAAGTAAAGAACGTCCTTCTTTGCAGCAGTTGTCTTCTTTGCAACTGGAGCCTTCTTTGTAGCTGTCTTCTTGGCAGCTGTCTTTGTTGTTGATTTCTTTTCTACCATGATTTTAGTAAACAATTATAGTCTCAATAATAGCACCATTTGATGTCTTCTTTTCTTTTTGAAGGAAACACCTGATGATGCCCTTGCTTTAGTCTTTTTTTAAACACTTTTCTGTGTTCTCTTTTATTTTATACTGCAAAATTATAACATTTTTTTCAGATTATCAACTTTTTATTGAAAAAAAAGACGTATAATAAATAAAAGCGCAGCATTTCTTGACATACATCAAGATAATGCTACGCTTTTTTGCTTATATTCAGCGATTTAACTGAAATATTAATCCTTTAAGTCTAACTTGATTTCCAACTCATCGAGCTGCTTTGGATCCAACTCTGATGGTGCATCAAGCATCACGTCGCGACCAGAATTGTTCTTTGGGAATGCGATGCAGTCGCGGATGCTGTCGAGACCAGCCATGATGCTGACGAAGCGGTCGAGACCGAAAGCAAGACCTGCGTGAGGTGGTGCTCCATACTTGAAGGCATTCATCAGGAAGCCGAACTGAGCCTCAGCACGCTCTGGTGTGAAGCCGAGAACCTCGAACATCTTCTCCTGCAACTGGGTGTCGTGGATACGGAGTGAACCTCCACCCACTTCGATACCGTTGCAGACGAAGTCGTATGCCTTGGCACGAACCTGCTCAGGATGCTCATCCAGCAATGGGATATCGTCTGGATTTGGCATGGTGAATGGATGGTGGGTAGCCATCAGGCGCTGCTCCTCGTCGCTCCACTCGAAGAGAGGGAAGTCAACAATCCAAAGACACTTGAACACGTTCTTGTCGCGCAAGCCAAGACGCTCACCCATCTCAAGACGCAGAGCGCAGAGCTGGATACGGGTCTTGTTGGCATTGTCGCCACTCATAATCAATACCAGGTCGCCATCCTTGGCACCCATCACGGTCTTGATCTCTGCCAACTCCTCTGGAGTATAGAACTTGTCGATGCTACTCTTGATCGTACCATCTGCATTATACTTGATGTAAACCAATCCCTTGGCACCTACCTGTGGACGCTTCACGAAGTCGGTCAGTTCATTGAGCTGCTTGCGGCTATAGTCAGCACAGCCAGGAACGCAGATACCACCGATATACTTAGCCTCCTCGAATACGGCGAAGATTCCCTTGCCCTTGAAAGCTTCCTTGAGCTCAACAAACTCCATGCCGAAGCGCAAGTCTGGCTTATCGCTACCGAAGCGGCGCATAGCATCGTGCCATGTCATCTGCTCCAACTTAGGCAATTCTACGCCACGGATTTCCTTGAACAGGTGGCGAGCCATCTCTTCGAAAAGATTGATGACGTCATCCTGGTCTACGAAACTCATCTCGCAGTCAATCTGTGTAAACTCTGGCTGACGGTCAGCACGGAGGTCCTCATCACGGAAGCACTTGGCAATCTGGAAGTAGCGGTCGAAACCTGCTACCATCAGGAGCTGCTTCAGGGTCTGAGGGCTCTGAGGAAGTGCATAGAACTGTCCTGGGTTCATACGGGAAGGAACCACGAAGTCGCGGGCACCCTCTGGAGTACTACCGATAAGGATAGGAGTCTCAACCTCCATGAAGTTCTGGCTGTCGAGGAAGTTACGGATAAGGATACACATGCGGTGGCGCAACTCCAGGTTCTTGCGTACGGCAGGGCGACGCAAGTCGAGGTAACGATACTTCATACGGATATCATCACCACCATCAGTATTATCTTCGATAGTGAAAGGAGGAGTCTGGCTCTGAGAGAGCACGTTGAGTTCCTTCACCAGGATTTCAATATCACCGGTATCCATCTTAGGATTCTTGCTCTGTCGCTCGCTTACTGTACCCTTGATCTGGATGCAGTATTCACGACCCAGCTTGTTAGCTGCATCGCACAAGTCCTTGTTATCGGCCTCATTGAAGACCAACTGTGTGATACCATAACGGTCGCGCAAGTCAACGAATGTCATACCACCCATCTTTCTTGTGCGCTGTACCCATCCGGCAAGAGTTACCTCTTTGCCTGCATCAGAGAGACGAAGCTCTCCACAAGTATTACTTCTGTACATACCTTTATATTATATATATTTGTTTACTACAATGTGCAAAGTTACGACAAAAAGGGGAAAAAACAAAAAAAAATCGCGAAAATATTGTAAAATAATACTTTCGCGACCTTATTCTATTATAAACCAACTGTCTATTTGCATCATTCCTGCCCATTTGTGCAGCAGATGAAGTTTTATTTGTGCATCTTGCAGAAATCATATTTCTGCTCTAGATGAAATTTTATTTGTGCATCCTGCGGAATGCCTGTCTGTGGAATTTCTCCTCTGCCCTGATAACTCTCAGCACCTTATAGGCTGGCAGCACGGTCATGAAACGTGCATGATATTCCTGCTGCAGTTGTTTCAGCTGGATGTCTATCTCATCCTGTCTGCGGATGGCCTCTTCACACGCCTCGTTGTCCTTTGGATTGATGTGTCTGAAACGGCGCATCTCATCGAAAAGCGTGCGCATCTTCTTGCCCATCTGCCGATACATCGGGAAGAATTTAGCTGCCTCTCCAGGTGTCAGGGCAGCATTGGTTGTGATATACTGCTCAAGATCTGCCTGAAACTTCTTAGGGTCGAATGCAGGATGCTTTTTGCCATTCTGAGCCTGGATGCCAGTGATGCCCATCAGCAGCATGACCATCAAGGCGATGATTCTATGTTGGAAATTCCACTTCATATCTCTTAACTATTGTTTTTTCTTTATCAGATTCCGTACCTTTAATGTTCCAGCCTTAATTCTCAGTCATCAATGATGCATAGATAGTCTCATTGTCTATCATCGCATAGTCTGCCATCTCATTGAAGGCGGCCTCCTCACTGCCCACAGCTTTCTGCTCATGATGCTTCGCATGAGCCACCACCTTGCTGTTGCCTTCATGCTGCAAAGCCCAGAACGTACCACCACCCAGCAGGGCAGTGACAGCAACGGCTGCTGCTATCTTGCGCAATGGCAACTTCTGCCAGAGCGTCTGACGGCTGCGTATGTCGATGACACGAACCTCCTGTTCCGGCAAATTCTCCATGATTCTCTCGGTAAGATGATCGAAGTAACCATCAGGAACCTTGAAAGGATTCTGCTTGCCGAAACGCTCTTTCAATATGTTTTCTTCTCTTGTCATATTCTTCTACTCCTTCTTTCTTTTTTATTATTGACGGATTCAACCTCAAAAGGTTTAATATTTCTGCAAGAATTCTGTTATTTTCTTCACTGCCAGATGGTAAGATGCCTTCAAGGCACCCTCGCTGGTAGAGAGAATCTTGCTTATCTCGGAATATTTCATGTTGTCGAAATACTTCAGGGTAAACACCGTGCGCTGTACGTCGGGCAGCAGGGCTACGGCTTCCTGCAGATGTGCCTGAATCTCATCCCCGTCGAAGTATTCATCGGCTAGCAACCGTGAGGCGATACCGGATTCATCATCAGCACTCACCTGCGTGGCCAGTTTCTTCTTTCTGAGGAAGTCCAGGGCTTCGTTGATGGCGATGCGGTAGAGCCAGGTGGACAGGGAAGACTTGCCCTGAAAGGTAGCCAGATTGGTCCAAGCCTTGATAAAGACATTCTGCAAAATGTCATCGGCATCGTCATGATTCTGTACGATGTTACGGATCTTCCAATACAACGTCTCGCTGTACTGGCTCACCAGCACAGCGAATCCCGCCCGTTGCGTCTTCGGATCGCTCAACATTTCCAAAAGTTCTTTATCTCTTATCATAATTAAGATTTTATTATCTTATAAATATTTCTTCAGTCTCTCGAATATCACCTTGTCATATCCGTACACGTCGGGATATTCCCTGGTGCGTCCACCTGCCAGCGGATAGAGGGTATAGTAGGTAATGAAGAGAGGCACTTCCGGCTTCACCTTCACACCTTTCACCACCATCTTGCGGTTGCTCAGCGAATCGTCCGTCATCGAATACTTGATTTTATCCATCATTTTCTGGTTCTTTTCTGCCAGGAGGAATACGGCAAAATCATAAGGTTTCTCTATTCTGATACAACCATGCGACACTCCCCTCTCCTCTCTTTCAAAGACTCCCTTACTGCTAGTATCATGCAGATATACCGAGAAGTTATTGTCGAATCGGAAGATGATGCGTCCCAGGGCATTGCCCTTGCCTCCTCGCTGCACCACACCATAGGCTCCCGAAACCAGCTGTGCTCTCGTTACCTGATGCAGGTCTACTTCCTCTCCGGTCTTCACATCCCTCACATAGTAGTTTCTTGCCTGGAAGTAGCCTGGGTTTCCGGCATGGTGAGCCATATCGTGCAGGATGATGCTGCGTGGCACAAACCATTGCGGATTGATATCCATTCTCTTGAGATGACTGTTGAGCAGTGGCGTCTTGGTCTTCAGCGATCCGCATCCGATACGCATCGAGAGCGTGTCCAGTCCGTCTACCGCCATCAGTTGGTAAGCCGGGATGTTGACCACTACATATTTCTGATGGTTCCAGATATTGTCCTCCTGTCTCCATCTGCTTTTTTCCAGATTCACCAGTATTTTCTCCCGTTCCGCTCTGGATAATCCTTCTCTGTTCAGCTTGTCCAGGAATACGCGGTAGAAGGGATTGTCGGGCTGCACCGATTTCAGAAATACGACAAGCGAATCCGCTCCCATGCCTATCCTCTTCATTGCCTTGGCAAAGAACGGATTGTCGGCATGGTCCATCTTCACATCAAAGAGTCCTCTGTATCTTACAGGACGCTTGATGGAATCATAGGGATTAGGAGCCAGCGTATCCAGACGGTTCAGCACGAAGTTGGGATTCATATAGCCAAAGCGCTGTCCCGCAACATATCTCAGATACGATTTGGTGAGTCGGTACTCCAGTCTAGCCATTACCCTATTCACCTGGTTCTGCTGTCTGTCCAGGTCAAGGTTCCGGAGTCTCTGTATGTCTTCCGCTATCTCATCCACATAAAAGCGCTGCTTATTGAAACCGATTTCCTCTACGGTGCGCAAATATGCGAGTAGCGAATCGGCACGATGGTCGATACCATGGCGGTCTATCCATAGGAAGCCGCCACGGTCCTGATAATATTTCCGTGTGTGGAGGTCGGCAACAAGACGGTCCTTGTCTTGTCGCATGAGGCTATCCATCAATCCTCGAATCACTTTAGAATTGACAGCATACGCCTTCTCGTTAAAATCCTGATAGTATTCTAACGTCAACAGCCTGTTGCTATTGGGTTGTGAATCCTTACACCCCATCATCATCAAACAGAGCAACAGGGGTAAAATTCTTAATGATTTCACGTTGACTATCTGCGATTGACAGTGATTTTACGGGTGAATGAAGGTCCTACCTTGATGATGTAAACACCATCCGACAGCGGCATGGAGATGCGCTTGTCCTGGCCTTCTACCATAAACGACTTGACTGCGATGCCAGCCAGGTTGTATACCTTTACCACCAGCCCGTTGGCACCGGTAATATGCATCACGCCATTGGCGTAAGTAACGGATATTTCCTGCGCATCCAGGTCAATCATTTCCACAGCATTAGTGGCTGCCATCACCTGTGCAGGTGCTGCCATCATCATCATTGCTGCCAATGTAAATATAGAAAGTATAGTTTTCTTCATATTGTGATTCCTATTGTTTAAATGATTTTACGTAAAATTCCTTGGGCAAAGATATAAAAAAAATAGGAACCTCCCAACATAATGCCGGAAAAGTTCCTATTATTTGTATTTTTTTAACCTAACTGGTCAATATGATTTCATCAGGCTTACATGATACCGTCTTCACGGAGTTTCTGCTGCCACTTCCAGGCAGAAGCCAGAACGTCTGCCAGATTAGCCTCAGCCTTCCAGCCCAAAACCTTGTTAGCCTTGGTGCAATCGCCCCAGATCTTCTCGATATCACCTTCACGGCGAGGACCGTACTTCCAGTTCAGCTTCACGCCTGTAGCCTTCTCGAATGTCTCTACGATTTCGAGGGTTGAGTTACCATTGCCAGTACCAATGTTGAAGTACTCGATTGGCTCTGTCTCCTTGTCAAGTACACGGGTCATGGCGCAAACGTGAGCCTTGGCGAGGTCTACAACATAGATATAGTCGCGGATGCAGGTTCCGTCTGGAGTATCATAGTCGTTACCGAAGATGGTCAACTCCTTGCGGATGCCCATAGCGGTCTGAGTAACGTATGGAATCAGGTTGTTTGGCACGCCGTTAGGCAACTCACCGATTTCAGCAGATGGGTGTGCACCGATTGGGTTGAAATATCTCAGCACAATGCTCTTGATGTTGGCACCGCTGTGGATATAGTCGGCAATGATCTGCTCGTTGATTTCCTTGGTATTACCGTATGGAGAGGTAGCCTTCTGGTGAGGAGCCTCCTCAGTAACAGGAAGATTCTCTGGCTTTGGCTGACCGTAAACGGTGCATGAAGAAGAGAAGATGATACCCTTGACATCATATTTTGGCATCAACTCAAGCAGGTTGATGAGCGATACAATATTGTTGCGATAGTACATCAGAGGCTTCTGAACGCTCTCGCCTACAGCCTTGCTGGCAGCGAAATGTATGATACCCTGAATTTCAGGATACTTCTGGAACACAGCCTCAGTTGCTTCCTTGTCACGCAAGTCTACTTTCTCGAAAGCAGGACGAATACCAGTGATTTTCTCGATACCGTCGAGAACCTCAATCTTTGAGTTGGAGAGATCGTCTACAATTACTACATTGTAACCTGCCTGCTGTAATTCTACTGTGGTATGGCTACCGATAAAACCTGTACCGCCAGTTACCAAAATTGTCTGTTTCATACTATTTAGTCTTTGTTTTGAATAATTGATAGCATCTAGCTTATAAATTGCTTAGATGGTTGCAAAAGTACTGCAAAAAAGTGAAACTACAAAATTATTCTGAAAAAATATGCTTACTTATTCTTTATTTTCAATAATTCAACGTAACTTTGCAACTGAATCAGAATAATCAGCAGATGAAATCTTTTGAATTTAACATTCATTGAAAACAAAATTATTATGAAACAGTACGATATTGAAAAAGACATAAGATATTTGCAACTGTTGTCGCAATCGTTTCCTACGATAGCAGAAGCCAGTACTGAGATCATCAATCTCAAGGCTATCCTCAACCTGCCTAAGGGCACAGAACACTTCCTTGCCGATATCCACGGCGAGTACGAGGCTTTTCTGCATGTACTGAAAAACGCTTCGGGCAACATCAAGCGTAAGGTGAACGAACTCTTCGGCACTACCCTGCGAGAACAGGAGAAGCGCGACCTGTGCTCACTCATCTATTATCCTGAGCAGAAACTCGAACTCGTCAAGATCAACGAGAAGGACATTGATGACTGGTACCACATCACGCTCCACCGCCTGGTGGCTGTATGCCGCGATGTTTCCAGCAAATATACCCGCTCCAAGGTGCGCAAGTCGCTGCCTTGCGATTTTTCCTATATCATTCAGGAATTGCTCCACGAGCATACCGAGGACCATGACAAGACGGCATACGTCAATGTCATTGTAGATACCATCATCTCTACCGGCCGTGCCGATGATTTCATCATAGCCATCGCCAATGTCATCCAGCGCCTCGCCATCGACCAGCTGCATATCCTGGGCGACATCTACGACCGTGGTCCGGGTGCGCATATCATCCTCGACAAGATGCGCCACTACCACAGCTGGGACATCCAGTGGGGCAATCATGATGTGTTATGGATGGGTGCTGCAGCGGGCAATGATGCCTGCATCTGCAATGTCATCCGCCTCTCCCTGCGCTATGCCAATCTCTCAACCCTGGAGGAAGGCTACGGCATCAACCTCGTTCCGCTTGCCACCTTCGCCATGGAGACCTACAATGATGATCCTTGCACCGAGTTCCTGCCTAAGCTGAGCGGTGGCGCTGCCGGACTTGACGACAAGACCACCCGTCTGACAGCCCTGATGCATAAGGCGATAGCCGTCATCCAGTTCAAGATAGAGGGACAGCTCATCGAGAAGCATCCGGAATGGAAGATGGACGGCAGACGCCTCTTCGAACACATCAATTACGAAAAGGGAACGGTAGAAATCGACGGCAAGGAATACGAGATGAGTTCCTGCAACTTCCCTACCATCGATCCGAAATATCCAAACCGTCTCTCTGAAGAAGAAACGATACTGATGCAGAAGCTGCACCACTCTTTCAAGGTCTGCGAAAAACTGCATAAGCATATCCGGGTGATGTTGCAGCATGGCTGCATGTATGCCATCTTCAACAACAACCTGCTCTTCCATGCTTCCTGTCCGCTCAATGCAGATGGTTCCTTGAAAGAGGTAGAAATCTATCCGGGTCATAAATACAGCGGTCGCGACCTGATGCACTATACGGGCATGCAGATTCGTACCGCCTTCCAGCAGGACAGCGACCTAGCCGAAAAGGAATATGCCATCGACTACTTCCTGTATCTCTGGTGCGGTCCGGACAGTCCGCTCTTTGACAAGAGCAAGATGGCTACATTTGAGCGCTATTTCGTGGCTGACAAGGAGACCCATAAGGAGGAGAAGGGTTATTACTTCCTCCTGCGCGACAGCGAGGAGGTGATAGACCATATCATGGACGAATTCGGAGTTACCGGACCTAACCGCCATATCATCAACGGACACGTGCCGGTACGTACCCTGAAGGGCGAGAATCCTATCAAGGCAAACGGCAAGCTGATGGTGATAGACGGTGGTTTCTCCAAGGCATACCACAACGAGACGGGTATCGCCGGCTACACGCTGGTATACCATTCCCGTGGTTTCCAACTGGTACAGCACGAACCGTTTACCAGTACAGAAGATGCCATCAAGCAAGGTACCGACATCAAGAGTACCACCCAGATTGTAGAAATGTCCAACCGCCGTATGCTGGTTGCCGATACCGATATAGGTCAAGAACTCCATAAGCAGGTAGAAGACCTGAAGGAACTTCTGTATGCTTACCGTCATGGCTATATCAAGGAGAAGGAAACAAAGAAAATGTAAATTCCAGAAAAGATAAGAGGCTGATGCTGTCATCGTTTTCCGATAACAACACCAGCCTCTTTTTTATTCAATCGGCTTTTTTATTCATTCAGCCATTTTTATTCCAATCCAAACAAAGCTTTCAAACCACCGTCTACACCAGAGAAGCCCATGAAGGCAAGACTGAGGAGAGCAGCTGTAACCATCACGATGGCTACGCCCTGCATGCCCTTAGGAATGCGGACCAATGCCTGCTGCTCACGAATGCCAGCGAAGACAATAAGAGCCAGAGCAAAGCCGAGGGCTGTAGAGAATGCATAAACCACACTCTCCAGGAGATTGTAGTCTTTCTGGATAACCAGGATGGCTACACCCAGCACAGCACAGTTGGTAGTAATCAAAGGCAGGAAGATGCCGAGCGCCTGATAAAGCGCAGGAGAAACCTTCTTGAGGATAATCTCTACCATCTGAACCAAGGCGGCAATCACGAGGATGAACGCCAGGGTCTGGAGATATTGCAATCCGAATGGATCGAGTACATACTTCTGAACACACCAGGTAATGATGGTTGCCAAGGTCAAGACGAAGGCGATGGCACCACCCATACCGATGGCTGTATCAACTTTCTTCGATACGCCCAGGAACGGACAAATACCGAGGAACTGCGACAAGACGATGTTGTTGACGAATATCGCAGAGATAAATATCAATAAATATTCCATAATTTCTATTTCTTAACCTTATTAAATATAGCAATAATGTATCCCAATGTGAGGAACGCTCCAGGAGGCAGAATGAACACCAGAATGTTGGTGGTCTCTGGCAACAGGGTGATTCCGAATACGCTTCCGGCACCGAGAATCTCGCGGGCACTACCGAGAATGGTAAGACCGAGCGTGAAACCCAAACCGCAACCAATGCCATCAAACAGACTGGCAACCGGAGAATTCTTGGCAGCGAAACTCTCTGCACGACCCAGAATAATACAGTTTACTACAATCAGCGGAATATAAATACCCAATGCCTGGTTGATGCTGTCGGGAGCATAAGCGCTCATCACCATCTGAAGGATAGTAACGAAGGCTGCAATCACTACGATAAACACAGGGATGCGAACCATATCGGGTGTAATCTTCTTGATACAGGAGATAACAAAGTTGGTACAAATCAGCACCGCCATGGTAGCCAATCCCATAGAGAGACCGTTGATGGCGCTGGTTGTTGTAGCCAAAGTAGGACACATACCGAGAAGCAACACGAAGGTTGGATTCTCCTTGATGAGTCCGTTCATCAAAATCTTAACATTACTCATATCGGTTTATCCTTTCTTTTCGTTATGTTCAACTTTAGATGCACCACTCTCGCCGTCTGCTTTCTGAGTTGCACCACTCTCGCCATCGACATTCTTCTTGGCATAAACGGCATAAGCCTGGTTGATAGCCTTGAGGAAGGCGCGGCTGGTAATGGTAGAAGCGGTGATGGCATCTACGGCATTGCCACTCTTATCGTCCTTAGATACGTGGAGGTCGCCATCCTTTGGAGTCTTGCCAATGATGCTACCCTTTCCGTCTTTCTGGAACCAGGTAGTTGCCTTGGCACCCAAACCTGGAGTTTCTGAAGCCTGAAGTACAGTATAGCCCATAATCTTGCCCTCAGTATCGAAACCTACGAGCACCTTCAGATCGCCACCGAAACCACCGGTAGTACTCTCTACAGCAGCACCCAGCTGTTTGCCGCTCTTGTCTGAGCACTTGTGGATGGTGAAAGTGAATTCCTTTCCGCCAAACTCCTGCTTTACCTCTTCTGGTTCAGCCACCTGGAGTTCTTCTGTACCCATCACACTCTTTATACCGGCAGCCAGACTCTGTGCAGCCTTCTCGGCGATAGGACCAGATGTAAGATGATTGATATATGCAAGAACAGCACCTACGATGAGCGCAACGCCCACCAGCACAAGCACCATGTTCTTTAATGATGATTCTAATTTCTGCATGTCTCTGTCCTCCTTATTTCTTAGCAGGCTTCTCACCGAAGCGCTTTGGTTTAACGTATGTGTTAATAAGAGGTGTGAACGCATTCATGATAAGAATGGCGAACGACATACCTTCAGGATAGCTACCCCAGTTACGGATGATGACGGTCAGGAGACCGATGCAGACACCATAGATGAGCATACCCTTGTGAGTCATTGGCGATGTTACGTAATCGGTAGCCATAAAGATGGCACCGAGCATCAAACCACCACTGAAAATGACAGCCAGAGGATTGGCATAAACAGGATTAGCCAAATGCATCAAACCGCTGAAAACGAATACGGTAGCGATGATGCTGACTGGAATATGCCAGGTGATGACCTTCTTCCAAAGCATGTAAGCCAAACCGAGCAAGAGGGCGAAAGCACAAACCTCGCCAGTAGTTCCGGCACCGAAGGTATCGCCAGTAGCACCGAAGAGCAGACTCACGGAATCAGGCAACTGATTCAGGAGAGAAGCATCGCCAGTCTTGATGGCTGTCTTCATGATAGCCAGCGGTGTGGCACCTGTTGTAGCATCGGTATAGCTGAGCATCTGTCCAGCCACAGGCCATGAAGTCATCTGGGCAGGGAAGCTGACGAGCAGGAAGCAACGGCCCACCAAAGCAGGATTGAAAGGATTGTTACCCAGACCGCCGAAGCTCATCTTACCTACACCGATAGCAAACAGGGCACCGATGATGATGATCCAGAGAGGAAGGTTACTTGGCAAGTTCATGCCGAGCAAGAGACCGGTGATGATGGCAGAACCATCGAGCAAGCTGGTCTCCTCCTTCAGGAGATATTTTGTAATTGCCCACTCAAAGAAGACGCAGGCTGCCACAGAGGTGAGCAGTACGACTGCTGAACCCAGGCCAAAGAAATAGAAAGATGCGAGGATGGCAGGCACGAGAGCAATGATTACTCCGTACATGTTCTTCTCCACGCTCTCATTTCCGTGGGCATGTGGCGATAATGAAACGATTAATTTTCCCATTTTACTTAATCAAGTATTTGGTTTGTTTTTTACTTTTATTCTTTACTTCTTGGCACTTCGTGCTCTGATAATGCCCATCACCGCTGCCTTACCATTGATGATGTTATCGAGGATAGGACGATGAGATGGACAGGTGAACTGGCATGAACCGCAGGCGATGCAGGATGTTACTTCCTCTGCCTCCAGACGCTCATAATCCTTCACTACGCTCAGGGTAGCAAGCAAGTATGGCTCCAAGCCCATTGGGCAGGCATCCACACACTTGGCACAGCGGATACATGGCTGAGCCTTCTTGCGATGAGCATCAGCATCGGTCAATACGGTGATGGAGTTGGTACCCTTGGTTACCGGTACATCGAGGCTGATTACAGCCTTACCCATCATCGGACCACCAGCCAACACTTTGTTATCGCCCTCTGGCAAACCGCCACAGTTCTCAATCATCTGAGAGAATGGAGTTCCCATACGTACGAGGAAGTTGCCCGGATTCTTCACCTGCTTACCGGTAACGGTGGTATAGCGTTCGAAGAGAGGTTTATTCTTCATAACTGCCTGATAAACAGCGAAGGCAGTACCTACATTCTGAACAATTGCTCCAACGTTGACAGGGATAGCTGGAGGAGCAGGAACCTGACGGCGGATAACCGCATCAACCAACTGCTTTTCACCACCCTGAGGGTACTTCTTAGCCAGAGGCACAATCTCGATACGAGAGTCATTGGCAGTCTTCTCCTCAAAGAGTTTGATGGCAGCAGGCTTGTTGTCCTCGATACCGATGTAGCCCTTCTCTACCTTGGCAGCCTTCATCAGGAGGTTCAAGCCAACGAGAATCTCATCAGCATGCTCCATCATCAGACGATAATCGGCTGTGATATAAGGCTCACACTCTACACCATTGATGATGACGCACTCAGCCTTGGCTCCAGGAGGAGGACAAAGTTTGATGAAAGTTGGGAAACCTGCACCACCCATACCCGTGACACCAGCCACCTTGATGCGGTTTACGATTTCCTCTGGAGTAAGCTCAGAATGAGCCTCAAGCGTTTCGAGCTTCTCAGAGCGGTCGATGCTCTCCTCCCACTCATCGCCTTCTACATTAATAATAATACAAGGCTTACGATAACCGGTAGCATCAATAGATGTATCTACCTTGAACACGGTTCCTGATACGGAACTGTAAATAGGAGCACTCACAAAGCCACCAGCCTCAGCGATGAGTGTACCCACCTTCACCTTGTCGCCCTTGGCAACAACAGGCTTGGCAGGAGCACCGATGTGCTGACCAAGTGGAAAAATAGCCTGCTTAGGGAGAGGAGCTACCTGAGTAGCCATCTCGGCAGTAATCTTATTCTCTTCTGGGTGAACTCCACCAATTCTAAAAGTTCTCAAATTCATGATTTAATCCTCCTTCTTTTCTTCTGAAGTTTCTACCTTTGGAGCGGCTACAGGAGCCTCAGCCTTTGGTGCAGCAACCGGAGCTTCTGCTACAGGAGCAGCCTCAGCAGCTGGCTTTGCCTTCTTAACTGGGAAATTAACTTTTACGAGAGCACCTGTTGGGCATTCGTCAACACACTTGGTACACATGCGGCACTTGTTGAAGTCAACATAAGCCACATTGTTCTCAATGGTGATAGCATCAAACTTGCAGACCTTCTGGCACTTACCACATCCGATACAAGCAACGCTACAAGCCTTCTTGGCAACAGCACCCTTGTCGTGGTTCACGCACTGAACGTAAACACGGCGACCCTTAGGACCCTTCTTGCGAAGTTCAATGATATGACGTGGACAAGCCTTGGCACAAGCACCACAACCCGTACACTTCTCCTCATCTACCTCAGGAAGACCCGTCTCCGGATTGATAGAGATGGCACCAAACTGGCAGGCAGCCACGCAATCACCACAACCCAAGCAACCGAATCCGCAGCCGGTTTCACCAGCACCACAGGAATTCATAGCAGCACAAGTGTGCAAACCATCATACTCGGCGATGCGAGGACGATGCTCGCAAGAACCATTACAACGAACCACTGCCACCTTAGCCTCTGTGTTAGCCACAGCCAGGCCCAGGAGATCAGCCACCTTGCCCATCACGTCGGCACCACCCACAGGACACATAAGTCCATCGATGCTACCGGCATCAGCACCCTTGACCAGCGCTGCAGCCATACCGGAACATCCGGCAAAACCGCAACCACCACAGTTGGCACCCGGAAGGAGTTCTCCCACCTGTCCCAGTCGAGGGTCTTCTTCGACGGCAAACTTCTTAGATACTCCGAAGAGCACCAACGCTGCAATCAGCGCAATGGCACCGAGTACCAAGACCGCAATCAAAATAAAATTCATAATAATTTGTATTTGTTTTAGTTAATAATCAACAACGTTCTAGTTTGAAGCTGAATCGGTTTCTTAACTTGTTGCGCATCAGATAGAGCACCACATAATAAGGAACGAGAATTCCCAGCGCCGAAACGGCAGCCATACCCTCCGAACGGGTAGTAGCAAGAACAGCTATCAAGGTAGCCACCATAGCCACCAGAGGCAAGAGATAACCGTAAAGGCTGGCCCTGTAACCTACGGAAGCGTCAGCCACCACGACAACAGAATCGCCCTGATGATAAGAAGCAGCATCAGCCATTCTTATCTCTACCATTTTTTCTTTCATTTCAGAGGCATTGCAGTGGGCAGCCACTTTGCAGGCGCTGCAGGCAGAAGCCTGGAGGATGCGAACTTTCACGCATTCTCCCTCTACCCCATCTACGATACCAGTATGTTTTATCTTGTTCATTTGTAAAGTCGAGTTAGCAATTTATTTGGATGCAAAGGTAGCAAATATTTTAGAAATGACAAACAATTTAAGAAGGTTTTTTAGTTAAAAGGGGCGTAAACGTTTTCTTTGTTACATTTTTTGCCCAACTTCTTTGTTTGTTTCATTTTTTTGTGTACCTTTGCAATAGAAAGATAAAAACCAAGCCTCAGGCTCGAATAAAGCCAAAGGCTGATAAAAACGTAGATTTATGGAAGTAACAGAACAAATGATTCAACAAGTAGAGCGCTTCATCAGAAAAGTGTCTCAAAAGTTTCCTGTACCAGCGTCTGAAGAAGACACATGTATGCTGACCGATATCCATGTGAGAGTATCACAGGACAGCGGCGAGATGCTTGCCTTTGATGATGATGAGAACGAAATTACCCGCTGTGTTGTTGAGCAATGGATTGACAACAAGGATGAAAACTTCTATGATGAGGTGGCGAAGCTTTTGCGCGACCTCTTGCGCAAGAATGCTGAGACGGTAGACCATCTCGGAATCCTAAAGCCTTACAGCTTCGTCTTGGAAGATGATGAGAAAGAGAATCTGGGAGAACTCTACCTTGCCGATGATGACACCATCATCGTGGGTGGCGACCTGATGGAGAATCTGGACCACGACCTGGATGAATTCCTTGATGACTTGCTCAAGGAGTAACTTTCCGAATCAAGGAATCATGACATAAGACATTAAAAGGGAGGGATGAATGAAAGCCGCTGCTTCCTTCTCCCTCCCAGGCTAATGTTATAAAAACTAATATTGTCTTAATGCACCCAGCAATTCTGCATTCTCACTTTTATTACCAATGGTAATACGAAGGCAGTTGCCACAGAGTTGCACTTTATTTCTATTTCTTACGATGATGCCCTGTGCCACGAGATAATCGTAGATGGCATTGGCATCCGTTACCTTTGCCAGGAAGAAGTTGGCATCCGTAGGATATACCTTCTCGCAGATAGGCAATTCCATGAAGGCTGCCATTACCTTGGAACGTTCCTGCAGGATGTTCTTCACCCATTCATCCATCTTCAGCGGATTCTTCAATACCTCCAAAACCTGCTCCTGGGTAAGGAGATTCACATTATAAGGATATTTCACCTTATTAAATATATCTACTATTTCCTTGCTGGCAAAAGCCATACCCAGACGAAGGGCTGCACAGCCCCAAGCCTTACTCATCGTATTCAGGACGATGATGTTCGGGAAATGGTCGATGACGCTGCGGAAGGTTCGCTCGGAAGAGAAGTCACTGTAAGCCTCGTCCACGATGACGATGCCGTCGAACAGTCGCAACACCTCTACGATGGCTTCACGGTTGATGTGATTGCCCGTAGGATTGTTAGGACTACAGAACCAGATGACCTTGGTATTGTCATCGCAGGCATCGATAATCTTATCGGCTGTCACCTGATAGTTCTCATCAAGCAACACCTCACGATACTCCACATCATTGATGTCGGCACATACCTGATACATGCCGTAGGTTGGAGCAATAGCTACAACATTGTCCTGACCAGGGCGACAGAACACACGGTAAACCAGGTCGATGGCTTCATCCGAACCATTGCCCAGGAAGATTTTCTCTTCTGCTACACCCTTTATCTTACTGATCTGCTTCTTCAGCTCCACCTGCAGCGGGTCTGGATAGCGATTGTAAGGGTCGTTATATGGATTCTCATTGGCATCGAGGAATACGCGGGCATTTCTGCCAGCGAATTCTGTTCGAGCGCAACTGTATGGTGCCAGATTCCAGATGTTCTCCCGGCACAAATCTTTTAAATCTTTCATACTATCAAACTACTTTAGACTTTCTACTCTCAATCTCATGGCATTGGCATGTGCCTCGAGCTGTTCGTTCTCAGCCATGGTCACCACCGCATCTCCTATGTTACGAATACCTTCTTCAGTAAGATGCTGGAAAGTGATCTTGCGGTTATAACTGTCGAGATTCACGCCGTTGTAAGCCAAGGCATAGCCATGGGTTGGCAGGGTATGATTGGTACCGCTGGCATAGTCGCCCGCACTCTCACAGGCATAATTGCCCAGGAACACGCTACCGGCATTCACTACCCTATCTGCCAGCTGCTCATAGTTGGCAGTAGCGATAATCAGATGCTCAGGAGCATAGGTATTGCAGAGTTCGATAGCCTCCTCATCATCCTTGACAAGAATAAACTTGGAATTATCTAACGAGGTCTGTGCCATCTCCTTACGTGGCAATCGTTCGAGTTGTACTTCAACTTCCTTCTTCACCTCCGCCAATACCTTTTCAGATGTTGTGATGAAGAACACCTGAGAATCGAAACCATGTTCTGCCTGAGAAAGCAGGTCGGCTGCAGCGAAAACAGGGTTGGCAGTTTCGTCAGCAATCAGACAAACCTCTGAAGGACCGGCAGGCATGTCGATAGCCACATCATGCAATGAAACCTGCTGCTTGGCAGCCATCACGAACTGGTTGCCCGGACCGAAGATTTTATATACTTTAGGCACGCTCTCTGTACCATACGCCATCGCACCGATAGCCTGTACACCACCAGCCTTGAAAATCTTGCTCACACCGGCAATCTTAGCCGCCATGAGAATGGCAGGGTTCACCTTGCCTTCCTGATTAGGAGGAGTACAGAGAACAATTTCCTCGCAACCGGCAATCTTGGCTGGAGTAGCAAGCATCAGTACGGTAGAGAACAGCGGTGCAGTACCGCCCGGAATATAGAGTCCCACCTTCTGGATGGCTACGCTCTTCTGCCAGCACGTAACGCCAGGGCATGTTTCAATCTTCTCGCCTTCAAACTTCTGGCTCTGATGGAATGCGGCAATGTTATGATGGGCGAGGTGCAAAGCGTCTTTCAGTTCTTGGGAAACCATTTGCTCAGCCTCTTCGATTTCAGCTTCAGTCACAGCCAAAGAATCGAGATGGGCATGATCAAACATTTCCTCGTAACGCTTCACGGCTTCGTCGCCATGCTTCTTCACATCGTCGAGTACACCCTGTACCGTAGCATTGAGCTTGGATACATCCAGGTGTGGGCGTTTTACTATCTCGCTCCATTCCTCCTTTGCAGGATACTTAATTACCTTCATTCCAAATTTAATTAATAATTTATAATGTATAATTAAGAATTAGACCTGCACATAAGCAGGTCCCTACTCCTAATATCTAACTTTATTACAATATCATCTTCTCGATTGGTGTTACCAGGATGCCCTGTGCACCGAGTTCCTTCAACTTACCGATGATTTCCCAAAAACGCTTCTCATCGAGCACGGTATGGATAGAACACCACTCGTCGTCAGCCAATGGGATGATGGTAGGACTCTTGATACCCGGCAATACCTGGGTAATCTCCTCTACCTTTGCCTTAGGCGCATTCATCATCACGTACTTCTTGTCCTGGGCAGAGCGCACAGCCTCGAAGCGGAACAGCATCTCGTTCAGAATCTGATGCTTCTCCTCATCCATATTCCAGTTGCCGATAAGCAATGCCTCACTCTTCATCACTACCTCTACCTCGGCAAGATTGTTGCTTACCAGCGTAGAACCGGAGCTGACAATATCAAAAATACCATCTGCCAGACCGATGCCCGGACTGATCTCTACAGAACCGGTGATGACATGGATGTCGGCATTGATATTATGCTTCTTCATGAAGTTGCGCAGGATGTTAGGGTAAGAGGTGGCAATCTTCTTGCCGTTGAACCACTGTAATCCTGGATATTCTATCTTCTTAGGGATGGCAAGACTCAAGCGGCACTTACTGAAACCCAAACGATCGATGATCTGGGCTTTCTCACCACGCTCCACGAACTCGTTCTCGCCCACGATACCGATATCTGCCACACCAGAGGCTACACTCTGAGGAATATCATCATCACGGAGGTAGAGAACCTCGAGTGGGAAATTACTTGCCTGCACCAGAAGTGTGCGTTTTGAGGCACTGACCTTGATGTCTGCCTCTGCTAAAAGATTCATGGTGTCGTCGAACAGACGACCCTTACTTTGTACTGCTATTCGTAACATATTTCTGTATTTTGTCTGAAAAACATTGCAAAAGTACATAAAATTGTTAGAATATGCAAATAATTTAGTACTTATATTTAAAAATTTCGTACTTTTGCAGGCGCAATGAGAAAAAAGTTATATTTATACGCATTTTATGCTCTTATTTTACTGGGAAGTTGCGAAGACAAGAAACCGCAACAAGAGCTTACACCATGGGGTACTCCTATAGGCGAAGTGGAGGGCATGTCTGATGGCGAAGAAGGGGCGGCTGACGAATCAGCCAACAAGAATAAAAGACAGAAGGGCTTCTCGCTGGAAGACATTCAGGAAAACGGTGAGCTGATCATGCTTACCGTGAACGGTCCTACTACCTATTATGATTATCACAACCACGGCATGGGTCTGCAATATCTCCTTTGCGAGAAGTTTGCCCAGCAGATTGGTGTGTCGCTGCGCGTGGAGGAATGTAAGGATACCACTGAGATGATCCAGAAACTGACTAAGGGAGAAGGTGACATCATCGCCGTTCCCCTATCCCGAAAGCAGGCCAAGGGCGACCTGCTCTTCTGTGGTGTGACACCCGACAGTACCCGCACGCAGTGGGCTGTGGTAGGCGGCAACAAGAGTCTTGCCGATACCCTGAACGGATGGTTCAAACCGAAGATGATAGCCGAAACGAAGAAGGAGGAAAGCTGGCTGCTCTCTTCTGCCAGCGTTACCCGACATGTCTATTCTCCGTTCCTGAACCGTTCCAAGGGTGTCATCTCCCGTTACGACCATCTCTTCCAGCGATACAGCGGTACAGCAAGAATGGACTGGCGCCTGATGGCGGCACAGTGTTATCAGGAGAGTTGCTTCGACCCGAATGCAAAGTCATGGGCAGGTGCCTGCGGACTGATGCAGATCATGCCTTCTACGGCAGACCATCTGGGATTGCCGATGAGTGCGATACATGATGCAGAATCGAATGTGGCGGCAGCAGCCAAGTATATGGCAGAGTTGCAGGGTCATTTCTCTGACATCGGAGATCCTACCCAGCGAGTTCTCTTCGCCCTGGCTGCATACAATGGCGGTTTCCATCATATCCGTGATGCGATGACCCTGACCAGAAAGCATGGTGGCAACCCTTATAACTGGGGACACGTAAGAGAATATGTCCTGCGCCTGGCACAGCCGGCTTATTACCGTGATCCGGCTGTGAAATACGGTTTCATGCGTGGTACGGAGACTGCCGACTATGTGGACAGAATCAGAGCACGCTGGAGTGAATACTGCGGTGGAGCCAGCTTCCACGACAGTTATCGTGGTGGCAGCAGAGGCATCGGTGGCGGCGCCTTCCATGGTGCACCGATGAAATCGAAACGACATTATCAGGGTAAATACCATATATAACATAAAAGGCTTCTGCGTATGTATTCGCAGAAGCCTTTTTTGTATCTATAAAATAAAATAATTACTTACCCAAAACCTCATCCAACAAGGTGTAGAATGCAGGATCCTCACCTACGATGGTCTTTACGATCTTGCCGTCAGGACCAATGACAATCTTGGTTGGGAAACCCTGGACAGCATACTTGTCGAGTACATCGCTACCCTTTGGATTATAAACGTGAATCCATGGCAACTGATGCTTCTCTACTGCAGCCTTCCACTTTGCCTCGGTATCATTGCAGTCAACGCCCAGGATCTCGAACTTACCCTTATACTTCTCGTAGTACTCCTTCATCTTAGGCATACCCTTGATACACCAGATACACCAGGAACCCCAGAAGTCGATGACTACATACTTGCCACGAAGACTAGAAAGAGAGAATGGCTTGCCGTTGATATCATTCAAGGTAAAATCAGGAGCCTCTACACCGGAAGCCTGAACCACTTTAGCCTTCTCCTCCATCTCTGCACGCTTCTTGGCACGTTCGAAGATTGGCTCATAGTAAGCCTTCATTCTACCGTTCTTGACGTTATCCGCCATCAGACTGATCAAAGTCTCCTTGTCCTTGACATCATCCAGCTCGTCGATGAGAAGAGCGATACACTCCTGATCGGAATGCTGCTTGGCATAAGCAAGAAGGTCGGCAGCATACTTCTTCTGCAAAGGTTCCATACGCTCATCTACAACTTTTTCGATAGAATCGCGGTTGCTGTCATTCACATTGTCAGAATACCATTTCCTGAGCGCTTTGATATCCTTGTAAGCCTGACCTATATACTCATTCATCAAATCCTGTTCCTGATAGAATTTACCTCCCTTGATATCGACGCCCTCAGTGAAGTTACCCTTCATCTCAATAGTCTCACCCGGAATGGCAAAGACACGGTTAGCCTGAAATACTCCACTCTTGATGACCTTCAGGTCACAGAGATAAACCCATTGAGGCTTATCAAAGTTCTTGGAGTACACAAACTTCTTTTTCTTAACCTCGATGTTTTCCGTCTTTCTTCCAATCATAGCTACCAGAGAATCCGGCAACCCCTCTACGTTACCCTTGATCTGAAAGGTTCCGCTCTGAGCCATCGCTGCTGCTGATGCCAGCATCATAGCAGCTGTAAAAATCATTTTTTTCATTTGCTTTATGTTTTATCCTTTAGAATCCCAATCACCAGCAAAAAAAGTTTTGCGAAGGAATTACTTACCCAGCACTTCATCCAACAAGGTGTAGAATGCAGGATCCTCACCTACGATGGTCTTTACGATCTTGCCGTCAGGACCAATGATAATCTTGGTTGGGAAACCCTGGACACCATACTTGTCGAGTACATCGCTACCCTTTGGATTATAGACGTGAATCCATGGCAACTGATGTTTTTCTACAGCAGCCTTCCACTTAGCCTCGGTATCGTTGCAGTCAACACCCAGGATTTCGAACTTACCCTTGTACTTCTCGTAGTACTCCTTCATCTTAGGCATACCCTTGATACACCAACCGCACCATGAGCCCCAGAAGTCGATGACAACATACTTGCCACGGAGACTAGAGAATGTAAATGGCTTCCCATTGATATCGTTCAATGTAAAGTCAGGAGCATCTAAGCCTGAAGCCTGAAGCTTCTTAGCTTTCTCCTCAGCTTCAGCACGTTCCTTGGCCATATCAATAAACTGCTGATAATAGCCCTTCATTCTACCATTCTTCACATTCTCTGAGAGCAAGCCCAGAAGTTCCTTCATCTGACCGTAATCGTTCAACTTCTCGAAAAGTGTTGCGCAGCCCTCATTGTCAGGGTTCTGCTTGACGAAAGCAAAGATCTTCTCTGTTCTTGCCTTCTCCAGAGCAGGCATCTTCTTCTCGTAATCATCCATAATGCTCTCGCGCTTTTCACCATTCTTCATGCGGGCATTCAGAGACTCTGAGAAATCCTTCAAATCCTTCTCTGCCGACTCCAGCATCAAGTCCACCTCATGATACTGCTGATAGAACTTACTACCGGTAATATCGAAACGGGTAGCGAAATCACCCTTTATCTCTGCCTTCTCGCCTGGCACGCAAGGGAAGTTGAACATCTTTCTTTCCAAACCACGATAGGCCTTTGGTGTCAAGAAAGCACGGTTTGACACCTTGGCAAGGTTATCAGAATAGGTAAACTTACCATTCTTAACCAAGATGGTATCCATCTTCACATCACGGCCTTTGAACACGATTACTGAATCGGTAGCAAAGTTCTTCAAATCCACTTTCACCTGAAAGTTGCTCTTCTGAGCCATCGCTGCTGTTGATGCCAGCACCAAAGCAGCAGTAAAAATCATTTTCTTCATTCGTACGATGTCTTTTCTTTTATATTTCCATAATAACCTTTATCTATACCTTAATTATATAAGGCACCTTATTCCTCATACTCCGTGGTATCTTCGATACCCGCCTCAGCCAGGGCTTCCTTGCGCTCCACGCATGTACCGCATTTTCCGCAGTGCTTCTCACCACCCTTGTAGCAGCTCCAGGTCTCGGCATAATCAATACCTAGTTTCTTGCCGATGGCTGCAATCTCGCCCTTGGTAATATTGGTATAAGGAGCCACCACTCGGACATCCACGAATGTGCCTGCCTCAGCAGCCTCATCAATAGCTTTGATAAACTCCGGACGACAGTCTGGGTAGATGGTATGATCACCGCCATGATTGGCGATAAACACCTTCTTGAGGTTATTGCTCTCAGCAATACCAATGGCAATGCTCAGCATGATACCGTTGCGGAAAGGCACCACGGTAGACTTCATGTTGTCGGCAGCATAATGTCCCTCAGGAATTGCATCCGCCCCTTCCAGGAGTGAACTCTTGAAATACTGGTGCATGAATCCCAAATCGATAATGATATGCTTGATTCCCAATCTCTCACAATGCATCTTGGCGAAAGGAATCTCCCGCTCATTATGATTGCTTCCATAGTTAAAACTGATACCCAGGGCTATCTCGTCCTTCTTGTCATAGAGCAGTGTGATGCTATCCATTCCACCACTCACAATAATTACTGAATCCTTCATCTACTTTTCCTTTGAACTTTGAATTTTGAACTTTGAACTGTTTGATTACTTTGAACTTTGAATTTTGAACTTTGAACTGTTTGATATGCATTTATATAATACTGTATAGAAACAGCAAGGCTAATCATAAAGTTCAATGTTCAAATCTCAAAGTTCCTTACCCGAACAGGCAGCGGAACGCCTCTTCAACTTTCCTTACGGGATGAATCTCTATCTGAAACTTCTGATGATCGAAACCATGATAGTTGTATTTCGGAATGATGATGTGCTGGAAGCCGAGTTTCTCAGCCTCTGCAACGCGCTGTTCGATACGACTCACCGGACGAACCTCGCCACTTAGTCCTACTTCACCTGCCATGCACCACCCCTGCTCTATCGCCGTATCCACATTACTGCTCAATACTGCAGCCAGCACACTCAGGTCCATCGCAGGGTCGGTAACTCTCAATCCACCGGCAATATTCAGGAACACATCCTTCTGCATCAGCTTGAAGCCTACCCGCTTTTCCATTACCGCCAGAAGCATGTTCAGTCGGCGCTGGTCAAAACCCGTTGCCGAGCGCTGCGGTGTTCCATATGCAGCCGTACTCACCAAAGCCTGCGTTTCTACCAGGAACGGACGGACGCCCTCGATGGCTGCACTAATGGCTACACCCGAAAGTCCGTCATGATCCTCTGTAAGAAGCAGTTCCGAAGGGTTGCTCACCTGTCTCAATCCACCCTGCAACATCTCGTAGATACCCAGTTCCGAAGTACTTCCGAATCGGTTCTTGATGCTGCGCAGAATGCGATACATATAATGCTGGTCACCCTCAAACTGGATAACAGTATCCACGATATGCTCCAATATCTTTGGTCCCGCCAAGGTTCCCTCCTTATTGATATGGCCTATCAGGATAACCGGAATGCCACTGGTCTTGGCAAAACGGAGAAGATGGGCAGCACACTCACGGACCTGTGATACCGAACCCGGAGAACTGTCTACCTCTTCGGTAGCGATGGTCTGGATAGAGTCAATGACGATGAGTCCCGGAGCCACCTCCTGGATATGAGAGAAGATTTTCTCCAACTGGGTTTCACAGAGAATCGTGATATGATCAAAAGGATTAACCACTGCCTCACCCCTCAACTGCGCCTGTCCCTTTGCCAGTCGGTCGGCACGCAACTTAATCTGATGCGCACTCTCCTCACCGCTGACGTAGAGAATACGGCGGTCTGTCATATTCAGGATGGTCTGCAGAGTAAGCGTACTCTTACCGATGCCCGGTTCACCACCCAGCAAGGTGATGCTTCCCGGCACCATTCCTCCACCCAATACACGGTTCAGTTCCTCATCGCGCATATCGATGCGAGGCTCATCAATGGCAGAGATGTCGCGCAACTTCATCGGCTTGGCATCATTGTCGCTATGCTGACCACCGAACATGGTAGCAGCCCCGCCATGCCTCATAGTCATGCCGGCATTCTTAGCCGCCTGCGAGCCACTATCGCCCGCAATGCGAATCTCCTTGAAAGTGTTCCATTGTCCGCAACTTGGGCATTTACCCATCCACTTGGAACTTTCCTGTCCACAGTTGCTACAAACGTATGCTATTTTATCCTTTGCCATAAATGTGACTTTTAATTCATGCAAAAGTACTGCATTTTTTTCAAGTGACGCAACTTTTTTATTTTATTTAAGGTAAAAAACGGGATGTAGGGATTTTCCCCCACCTATTTAGGGAAAAACCTTACTCCAAGAACGAAAATCGTCCTATCTTTGCACCAGAAATAAGAAACAAGAGTATAAACAAATTAAAAATATACGATTATGAAGAAGTTTATCATAGCACTTGTAGCAATGTTCACCATGACATTCACTACTGCATCAGCAATGAGTTACGAACAGGCACGCCAGCAGGCTCTATTCCTGACTGACAAGATGGCTTACGAGCTGAACCTGACCGACGATCAGTACGAGGCAGCTTATGAAGTGAACCTCGACTATCTGATGGGCATCAATACTTATGATGACCTGTATGGCGTATACTGGCGCCAGCGTAATCTCGACCTGAGCTATATCCTGCTCGACTGGCAGTATCGCGCTTTCTGCGATGCCACCTACTTCTATCGCCCTCTCTACTGGGACGGAGGTTACTGGCATTTCGGAATCTACGCACGTTATCCTCGCCGCGACTACTACTTCTTCGGTAGACCACACTTCTACGTTAGCTATAGAGGCGACCACTGCTGGAGAGTGAACGGCGGCAGAAGCTGGTATCACGGACGTGCATACGGCAGACCATTTGCAGGCGGTCAGCCACGCATGGGAATGAGAGACGGTTTCAACCGTGGCGATTACGGTCGCGGACAGTCTTTCGGCAATATGCAGCGCCAGAGCAGCACCCGTACCACAGTTACCAGAGACCGCAACTTCGGCAACGGTTCATTCAATAATAGCCGTATAGAAGGCAACCGCAACAACGGAGGTGGATCTTTCGGTGGAGGATCTTTCGGTGGAAGATCTTTCGGAAGCAGAAGCAACAACAATAGCGGTTTCAACACCCACAACAATAATGGTATCAATAACCGCAACAATAACGGTAGCGGCACTTTTGGCGGAAACCGTTCATTCGGCGGTTCCAGCAGCAACAGCCGTCATAACATGAACCGCGATTTCGCCCCACGTTCTACAACTCCAAACAGCAGTTCGTTTGGCAGCAACCGTTCTTTCGGTGGCAGCAACCGCTCATTCAACGGCGGAAGCAATAGCCGTTCATTCAATAGCGGAAACAGTTCATCTTCACGCTCATTCGGAGGAGGCGGAACATCCCGTTCATTCGGTGGTGGCGGTTCTCACAGCAATGGTGGGGGCAAAAGCGGCGGCGGTAGCTTCGGTGGCAGAAGATAATATTTAAAGTAAAACAAGAAAAGAAAAGAAAGGTAAGAAAAGAAGCCTCATTTGAAATTGGTTTAAGCCTAACGTAAAGGTTATTTCAGGCTTAAACCGACTCCAAATGAGGCTTCTTCCGTTTTCTTTTCAGATACGAAACTTTGTAAAATAAGGCTTGACTGCAAGCCTGTTACACATGATCTCTTCAATGCATTTTACTTCTTCAATGCAATATTATAGTTGTCATATTGAGTATTGCCCGTAATATCCTCCACTACCTGGATGAATGGAGGAAAATTCACATTCTCATGCTGAGCAATTCCCTTGGTTTCCAGTATCATCAGGTCGTGAACTGGCTGCTCGAAGGAATCCAGTTCGAAATACTGTCCCTTCCAGATAAAGCTCTTGCGATGCTTGCGGATGGTGGCACGGTAAGGGTCTGCCTGCTGCAGCATCGACTCATAGAGATTGGCATTGATCTGACGCTCTGTCTCAATCTGTTCCTTATCCGAAATACGCTTCTTGGACGTATGAACGTAAACATATTTCCCACCCTCGAAACTACGGCGACGAAGACGGATTTCACTACCCGGCTCACCCGAAAGATAAGTCTGGACAATATCGCTGTCAATGGCATTAGGCACCTCGCCCACCAGCTTCACGATATACTTACGCTCCTCCTCTATCGGCTGAGGAATACCCAGGACATTGCTGATTTCCTTCAACACACGATTGAGCTTGTTCTCAAAGTCCTCATGATTGTTGATGACACGGAGATGAGGATGACCCTTCCAGGCAGAAACAATCTTCTTATCCAGTTCACGGGCTATCTGAAGACCAGCCTCATCTGCCTTCTCCAATCGCTGCGCATTATTGGCTGTGGTATAGAACTGTTCTGCTCCATCAGCAGCACTCACGAGATGAAGCACCGCATCATAACGCTCACGCAACTGGGTGTTGCTGTAACCCTGCTCGGAGATGATGCGGTTCCAGAAATCTTCAGAAAGATAAGTAGAAATATCCATCGTACCACGATCGCAAACGATGATGACCGGCTGGTCCAAAGTTTCTGCCATACGAGAGAAGCTATCCTCTAAGCCAATCTGAGTCAGAAAGGTAGCCTTCTCTCCCTCAAAGAAAAACTTCTCGTTTTTGGTAAGATAATTCATACCCGACTGGGTGAACATGGTTGGTACTTCAGGAATGGTAAACACCTTATAGCCAAGACTCGTAAAATGCTCAATAACCTTGACCAGTGCAGTGGTTTTTCCCGCACAAGGACCACCCGTAAGTACAATTTTCTTAATTGTATTCATATCTCTTTTTTTGTTATTATTCGTCTGATTAGATGCAACTATCTTGCTTATTTTTTATTCTGGGTGCAAAGATAGCAATAAAATCTTAAAGATAGAAAAAAAACGGTTCATTATTTTGTAATCTAACCGAAATATAGTAACTTTGCATAATCTATGAATAAGAATTATAAACTAAAGTAAATAAATGGAAAAAGTAAAGACATTAATCATAGGCAGTGGACCTGCAGGATATACTGCAGCCATCTATGCAGGTAGAGCCGATCTCAAGCCTGTTCTCTATTCAGGTATGCAACCTGGCGGACAGCTTACCATCACCACCGTAGTTGAAAACTTCCCTGGCTACCCTAACGGTGTAGACGGAACCCAGATGATGATGGACATGAAGGAGCAGGCGGCAAGATTCGGTGCCGACCTGAGAGACGGAAGCATCGAGAAGGTAGACTTCAGTTCCCGCCCTTATCACCTGACAGATGAGCGCGGCAATGAGATTGAGGCTGATACCGTGATCATCGCGACAGGTGCTTCTGCCAAATATCTAGGTCTGGCAGATGAAGAGAAATACCGCGGACAGGGCGTTTCGGCATGTGCTACCTGCGACGGTTTCTTCTATCGCAAACGTACCGTAGCTGTTGTGGGCGGTGGCGATACAGCCTGTGAAGAGGCTCTCTATCTCTCCAGTCTTGCCAAGAAGGTTTACATGATTGTCCGCAAGCCTTATCTGCGTGCAGCAGAAATCATGCAGCAGCGCGTGAAGGAAAAGGAGAATATCGAAATCCTCTTTGAAACCAACACATTAGGTCTCTTCGGAGAGAACGGTGTTGAGGGTGCCCATCTCGTCCGTCATAAGGACGAAGCAAACGAGGAGGAGTTTGACATCGCCATCGACGGTTTCTTCCTGGCTATCGGCCATAAGCCTAATACCGACCTTTTCAAGGATTATCTTGAACTGGACGAGCAGGGTTTCATCAAGGTTATCCCGGGTACTGCAAGCACTAAGCTGCCTGGCATCTTTGCGGCGGGTGACGTTGCCGACCCAGTTTACCGTCAGGGAATCGTTGCGGCTGGTTCTGGAGCCAAGGCAGCTATCGAAGCAGACAGATACCTGCAAACCTTGTAGGGGTTTAAAAGCTTTTACCCTTCAGGATACCTTGGCTGTGTTCAAAATAGCCCAGGGCAGGCCTGGGCTAGGAGTTTCTGCCCTTTCGTGTGGAGTTTGCTATCTGAGTGCATTAGGCTTACAAGCGAAAGTATAATTAAGTTAAAAAAAATCGTCTATATTTTGTCAGATGCAAAAAATGTCGTACTTTTGCATCTGACAAAGACGAAGGAAGATTGGCAGAGTGACCGAATGCGCTGGACTCGAAATCCGGTATACCCTCTTTCGGGTATCGGGGGTTTGAATCCCTCATCTTCCGCCTTATTCGGCTATTGAATTATTTTTTAGATCTTTAGAAAATCCAGCATGAAAAAATTTATTATCCCTATAATGATGCTTCTTCCTCTTGCTATGCAAGCACAGACTGTGCTTACAGAGCAGCAACAGCTTGAAGAAGCTCAAAAACAATTGGAAGCTGCCAAGAAAGCACTGCAAATTGCTAAGATGAAGGCTGAAGCTGCTCGTCTGAAAGCGCAGACCGACAGCTTGAACAAGGAGGCTGCCAAGGCTGAAGCTGCTCGTCTGAAAGCGCAGACCGACAGCTTGAACAAGGAGGCTGCCAAGGCTGAAGCTGAAGCTAA
>CAKPWR010000003.1 GCA_934196725.1 uncultured Prevotella sp. | reverse complement strand
AGAGCTGACATCAGCGCCATCCTCTACATGGCAGTGGACTGCATGAGAGAGATGCTGCTCGAAGGCAAGAAGATCCGTATGGGTGACCTGGGTGACTTCTCCGTCCTGCTCAGCTCAAAGGGTGCCGAGGATGCCGACAAGTTCACCTCGCAGAACATCACTGGCGTGAAGGTGCAGTGGGAGCCAGGTCAGGAGTTCAAGAACCTGCGTGACGACGCCGAGTTCAACCTCGTGGCAAGCCGCAGTGCTCAGGCAGCTGTGCTCAAGGCCATCAAGGAGGGCAAGACCAGCGTTGACCTCAATGCCTCAACCACTCCGGAGGGAGGCGGTGACGGAACCAGCGGTGGCGGTTCGTCTACCGGTGGCAGCGAGAACACCGGTGGTAGCGAGAGTTCCGGTGGCACTGGCAGCGAGGGCGGTGGCGGCCAGGTAGAATTCTAGCCTCCCCCCAAAAGAAATAAATTGTTTAACCTTTTAAATTCGAAAGACTATGAAGAAAGACACATGGAAGATGGTGCTGCAGATAGCCATCAGCATCTTGACGGCAATCGCAACCACGCTCGGAGTGACTAGCTGTGTTGGCTAGAAGAAAAAATCAGAACGACCGCTCACCTCAGAAATCATGAGGGAGCGGCCATTTCCAGTCATTTGGTTTTCTTTTTTACCAATGAATCCGGTCATTAAGGTCATTAAGGATTTCCGGTTATTCCTAGCCAAAACTTAACCGTCAATTATTTTCGCTTCAGCGAATGATGGATTTTGGAGAAACTATACGCCAGGGAATCCAGACAGAGGAAAAGGCCCAACAGCCAATAACCCCATGAATCTGCATTCCATAACAATACCACACACGCCAACAATATCAAATTCAATATATGGACAATCAGATACTTCAATGCCTGGAAACTCAGACGATAGGCATAATGCATTCTGCAAAAGAGGAATACTCCTAACGACTCCACGGCATATGCTACAACAATACCTGCCCCCAAACCATCCAGCCCATAAAGCAGATAGCCGACAATCTCAGAGACGATGAGCAGCACCACGCAACAACTCTCCTGCACCAGGAATACGCGAGCCTCGCCCCTGGACAACGGAATATACTCCAAGGGCATATAAAATGCCTTAAACAACAGCCCTGCCGCTGCTATCTGGGTCATCCCCAACACTCCTAGAAACTCCCGGTTATACAGCAGTGGAATGGCTATCGGCAGGAAGAGAATAATGGCAATGATGATAGGTCCCATCAGCAGAATATTCATTTCCAACTGTCTGTTTACTATCAGATTACGATTTTCCACCTCCGTCGTTTCGCTCCCGTTCCCCTTCACCGCAGAAAGGCGGGGATAATAGTCGGACTCCATCACAGAGAAAACCATACCGCCATACACCAAGACCAGCGTAATGCCGGAATTGAAAAGCCCTACCTCCACCAAATCGCCCTGCTGATTGAGGAAAGCTCTGACCAGAAATTCTGCTCCGCTGCTCATCATTCCTGCCAGGACAAACGAGAGTCCAAGCCTTATCATTGGGAATGCCTTGAACAGCTGGATCTTGGAAAAGCACAACCGGAACGGTGACTCCTTGCAAGAAAACCTGAACGCGAGAAGCCACTGTGCAAATGCCAGGAGGAAGAGAACTGCGAGAATGCCGCTCTCTCCAAAGAATCCGTAAATAGGCACAGAAACTATCAAAGAAAGGAGAGCCAGCAGGAAGGCTTGAGCCGCCAATGCCTTCAGCTTGCCCAACCCCTTGAGGATTGACGTCTCACCACCTGCCAATATCGTAAAGAAAATTGTAGGAGCCAACAGCACGAAATGCCAGGTATGATTGCCCCACGAAAAGGTGAAGAGATTGAGCAGCGGTCCAAAGAGGGCGCAGACGAAACCACCCAGAAGAGCGGAAAGCAAACTGAGCGTTCGGACTTGCGAAACCGCCTGGTCTACCCCATTCCGGGCATCAGCCTCAGAAACTACCCTAACACCGCTCGTAGGAATACCGAGATTGGTGGCAGAAGTAAGGAAATTGGAAGTAGAATTGAAAAGAGACAGCAATCCCATGCCTGAAGGTCCCAGGAACATGGCGGTAAATTTATTCCTTACTACGCCAACAAGAATATTGAGTCCCTGCACACCTCCAAACAAACCGGTATATTTCAATATATGAGAATAGCTATTCTTTCCAGAATCTATCTCTTCATCCGTTTTCTTTTTCTCCATAATTATCTAACGTATTTTCTTATATATTATTGTATTCAAGTTTCGCAAGTTCAGAAGTTAAAGGAGTTAAAGGAGTTATCGCTCCCTACGGTCGCTGAGGAGTTAAGACAATAGTCTTTTCGGCGTAGTTTTTAAGCAGCAAGACATACGTCTTAACTCCTTAACTTCCTTAACTCCTTTAACTTCCTGATATGCGAAAGTTCAGTTATTGTAAAAAGAGGAAGTGATTATTCTTATTTCTATATTTATTACAATTTGAGTAAGAAATCACACATTTTAAATCTGTTAACGTATTATTTTTGCAGAATTTAAATTTATTAACGTATTATTTTTGCAGAATAAGGAATAATTGCATAATTTTGCAGCCCGAATCTGTCGAAGATATAAAGACATATTTAGACAGTGATTGAAAAGTAAAAATGAAGCATAAATCGACTAGATGTTTGTTTTTCGTCGCATTGCTGGGCATGGGCAGCTGCAGAAGCCTTCAGGCGCAGGAAGTGTACGAAAAGAACGATTCCACCAAGCCACTATATCTGAACGTCAAGACCAACATGCTCTATGATGCATTGTTGATTCCCAACATCGGTTTGGAGGTTGATCTCGGTAAAAGATGGTCGATTGCCGCCAACTGGATGTACGGCTGGTGGGACAATGATTCCCGACACTGGTACTGGCGTGCCTACGGGGGCGATGTGGCTATACGCAAATGGGTGGGAAGTGCTGCAGGCAGAAAGCCGCTCACCGGTCATCACATCGGCGTATACGGACAAATCTTCACCTACGACTTCGAGACCGGAGGACGGGGCTACATGGGTGGAAAGCCCGGTGGCACGCTGTGGGACAAGATGAACTATGTGGCAGCAGCGGAATATGGCTATTCGCTGCCTATCGCCAGAAGATGGAACATCGACTTCACCATCGGTATAGGCTATTGGGGTGGAATTTATCACGAATATCTCCCCGAAGGCGACTACTATGTATGGCAGTCTACCAAGCAGCGCAACTGGATAGGTCCAACCAAGGCAGAAGTTTCGCTGGTATGGCTTCTGGGGAAGAAAAATCAGAACGAAAAGAAAGTGAAAACTAAAAAAGAAAGGAAGTGTAAACAGAAACGATAGTAAGCAATCAAGTAATAACAGAATAAAAATGGAGGAACAATGAGAAAAGTCAGAACATTTTGGCTATTCCTCTTCATCCTCTTTCTCTCATCGTGCGAACATAAAGAGTTCCACTATGTCTCTTCACGCTTCTATCCGCTAAGGGTGGAATTCGACTGGAGCAGACTCACGGATCATGAAAAGCCAGAAGGCATGCGAGTGATTTTCTTTCCGAAAACGGGCACGGGCGAACCGTGGATTTTCGACTTCCCACACGGAGAGGGACAGCAGATTGAGTTGCCGGGCAACGACTATCAGGCCATCTGCATGAATTATGACACCGACGGCATTCTCTGGGAGAATCCGGACAGCTACTGGGATTTCACCGCCCTTACGAGGAACGTGAAAACACCCGATGGCGAGCAGGCTTTCACTACTCCATCATGGATGTGCGGCGATGCTAGAGACGGGATTTCAGTGCAGGGCAAAGCCACTGACGAGCAGGTGATTACACTGCATCCGGTGAGCAGGGTAAGCCGCTACACTTACGAGGTGAACGGCATTCGGCAGATAGAACGGATAGCGGATGTAAGAGCAAGTCTCTCAGGCATGTCGGCTTCGCTGCTGATGGCAGAAGACCGGTTGCCAGGCGGCGCATCAGAGCGCTTGCTGTTTGGCGGTACGGTGGTTGGCAATCAGGTGAAAGGCGGTTTCTATACGTTCGGTTGCAGTCAGGAACGCGGGGAGCGGAATATCTTCAAGCTCTATATCAGGAGCAGTTCCGGCAAGACGTATGTATTGGAGAAGGATGTTTCAGAGCAGGTTCACGCTGTTCCGATTTCGGGTCATCGTGGCGATGTTCATCTAATCATCGACTTCGACTTTGTAGTTCCGGATAAGGAGCATGGCGGCAGTGGCGGAGACAACAAGGGTGATGCAGGATTTGATGTTGGCGTAGATGATTGGGCTGACGTCAATCAGGATATTATATGTTGAAGACGAATAATAGTAAATACCAAATTATAAAAAGAAATAACATGCCAATTATTGGCAACGTAGGTAAATAGAAATAAATACCAAATATCATACAATTATATAGCAGTTTTAAAGATTTTAACTTATTCAATGTTTCAGTAAAAAATTATTATGAACACAAAACTTTATTTTGTATCAGCACTTGCCTCAATGGCATTGCTGTCAGGATGCTCAGACAATGAGCTTGCAAGCGTAGAGACCTCTCAGGAGAAGCCCCCAATCGGTTTCCATACTGTTGGTAACCAAATGGGATCAAGAGCTACGATTATCAAACCGGGAAATATGACGTCTACAGACTTCAGAGTGTTTGCATTTTCACAAAAATCAGCAGAAGACACTAGTGATGATATACAATTTATGGGTGACAAGACTAACGATTATGGACATACCGGAATCGTTATTAACCATAAGAAAGGCAATTGGGACTATGCTAACGCAGAAGATCTTCGCTACTGGCCAGAATCAACCAAGCTGAATTTCTATGCAATCAGCCCTGCATCTTTTGTTGATGATATGCATTACAAAAGACACAAAAACAATTACGTATTCAAGCTGTGATGAGTACATTAATAATCATGGTGCTATCAACTATGACGTAATGTATGCCGTAGCCAAAGATCAGACAAAAAATTTAAATAGTGGTAAGGTGATGTTTAATTTCAAACATATTTTATCTCAGATAGTTTTCCAAGCCAAGACACAATATGAAGGTATGCAGGTAGAAATTAAGAATATCAAAATACATAACTTATATTTTTCTGGAAAATTCACTTTCCCTGCTACTGCTACAGCATCACCAGCACAGACCAACTGGAGTCCTAATGGTAAACAGAATGGCATTCTCACAATTGTAAGCGAGAAAAATATTAACGTAATGAGCAAGACAACACCTACAGATATTTCTTTAACGACACCACTGCTACTCGTTCCCCAGAATTCGACACCATGGGACACCAAAATAAATCCAAAATCTAAGATGGATGCAGATAAAGATTTTGAGTCATATTTGGAGATTAGCTGTAGAATTAAGCAGAATGGTGTGTATGTATTTGGAAATGATGGTTACGACACTCTTTATGTTCCATTCAGTACTAACTGGGAACCAGGCATGCGTTATGTCTACACCCTGATATTCGGTGGTGGTTATAACGATCAAGGACAACCAATTTTGTCGCCAATCAACTTCGAAGCAACAGCAGAGAATTGGGTAGATGAAACAAACAACAATGAATTCATCACACAACAATAAAATTAAAACATAACAAATAGATTAAACAAGGAGCTAAAGACGCCCTGTAAGAGCAAAGCACTGGAAAAGAAAGCTTTTGCCCTTACAGGGCGCATTGCTATAATGACTTTATACCCAGGGCGTTGCCCTGGGTTTCAAATCCTCTATCCGCCCACACGCCCTGTAAGGGCAAAAGCTTTAAAACCAATAGAAAAAAACTCTAAAACACACAGAGGAAACAAAAACATTCTCCCCTAAAAAAGTAAACATACGAAAAAAGGCCGACACTCTTTTAAAAAAGAGTAATCGACCTTATACTTTTCAATCTTCAAAGAAGATTCATTCAGAAGATTAAGCCTCAGCTGGAGCCTCCTCAGAAGCCTCCTCAGCAGCCTTAGCAGCTTCAGCCTCTGCCTTAGCAGCAGCCTCAGCAGCCTTCTTCTCAGCTACCTTCTTAGCGATTGCCTCATTCATCTTCTTCTCAGCCTCGAGCTCCTTAGCAGCAGCTTCCTTCTTAGCCTTAGCATCGCCCTCGCGAACAGCAGTAGCCTTAGCGTCCTTACCGTTCTTCCAAGCGTCGAAACGCTTCTGAGCCTCAGCATCGTCGAATGCGCCCTTCTTAACGCCACCCTTGAGGTGCTTCATCAAGTAAACGCCCTCGCCCTTGAGGATGTTGCGAACTGTGTCTGTTGGCTGTGCACCTGTCTCTACCCAGTAGAGTGCGCGCTCGAAATTCAAATCTACAGTAGCTGGATTGGTGTTAGGGTTGAAAGTACCAATCTTCTCAGTAAATTTACCATCACGTGGTGCTCTAACGTCAGCGATTACGATGCTGTAGAAAGCATAGTTCTTACGACCGCCGCGCTGCAATCTGATCTTTGTTGCCATTTTTAAATCTTAATTTTAATTTAATTAATATATATGAGGTTTGAATTTTATGCTGCCATCTCGTGACAGCGGGTGCAAAGGTACTACTTTTATTTGGTACCCACAAATTTTTATCCTATTTTATAGGCTTTTTTAGCATTTCTTTTAAGAATCAAGCCCTTATCGGATGCGATCGGCTGCTTTTACCAGCTTTTCATCGTCATTGACGCCCTTGTAAGCCATTGCCAGCAGGATGATGCTGACGATAGGCAGGCAGGCTGCAAACTCGATACTCACTTTGCCCTCTACCTCAGGAATCGGAATGATGCCGAAGAAAATCAGGACATAGTCGATGAGCCAGAGCACATTGAGCAGCATGGCGTTCTTGCAGATAGACATCTGAACCTTGCGATTCTTATAAAGGAATATCGTTACCAACGATAGTATCGCCGTTACGCTCAGCAGGACGAACAAAGGGATGCAGGTGGTAGAGATAGCGAGACCGCCATCGCCCATCACCACGCCCAGATTGTAAACCAGACTGTCGACGCCCATTCCCTTTGGCTCAACGCTGCCAACCGGCAGGAACAGGCAGAGCGCACATACGATTACTGCCAAAAGCAGAAACAGAGTCTGTTTGCGCTGTATCATATCTTTTCTTTTCCTTTATTACAACTCATTGATAGTAGTAGGACGATACTCTTTAGAAGGGTCGCGCCAGAAAATGGTGTCCTCGATAAACTCCTGAGTAGCGATCAATGTTGGCTTTGGCAACTTCTCGTAGTAGCGAGAGATTTCAATCTGCTCACGGTTCTCGAATACCTCCTCCAAAGAGTCGTTGTAAGAAGCAAACTCCTGGAGCTTCTTGCTCAGGTCCTGCTTAATCTCAACCGAAATCTGGTTGGCACGCTTAGCAATGATAGCTACGCTTTCATAAATGTTATGAGTCTCATCACAGAGGTCCATGATGTTACGAGTAACTGTGTTTACTGGTGCATTTGATTTCTTGTAATCCATAATTATAGTACTATTATTATTCTTTTTTTGTGATTATTACCTTATTATATATACGAAGCATTCATCCCAGACATGGAAACGTCTTCCCTGCCGTTAGTTGCCGGCAAGCTTTTCGAGCGAATCCTCCGGATGAGCCTTCTCGTACTCCTTGCATTTCTCAATATACTTCTCGGCAAGTGAACGCTCCTTTGAATCAGGATACTCATTGATGAAGCCGTAGCACTCGTCCTCAGCGTCCTGATAACGCTCCAGCTGCTTGCTCTCCACACTCATCTTGGCGAGTTCGTACTTGCTCTTCATCACGAGCGAAGCAAACTCCTCGCGCTTGTTGCTGTAAGGATAGTCCTTCAGGGCGTTCTGCGCAGTAACGATGCAAGCCTCATAGTTGTTGCCGCCGTTGGTACAGTTGCCGAAGTAGGTTCCCAAATCGAAGTAGAGACGGGCGCTCTTGTACTCCTTCTCTACCAGCAGATCCTGCAGGGTGTAGAGTCGACCGGTAGCCTGAGCCTTGAGATGAGCATCAGGGAAGATGTCGAGATACTCCTGGAAGGCAGCGATGGCAGTCATCGTTGTGCTCTGGTCCAATCGAGGCTCCGGAGCATTCTGAAAGAGACTCTCGCCCACGTAATACTTGGCGTTCTCAGCATAGCGGCCCTTAGGATAGGAAGAAAAATACTTCTTGAAGTACTCGGATGCAGTCTCGTAATCCTTCAAGCCGAACTCTGACATGGCAAGCATGTAGAGGCATTCCTCGCCCTCGGTAGAACCCTTCTTCATGGTGACGAGTTCCTGCAGGAGAGGTACGGCACGAGAGTACTTGCCCTGAGCAAAACACTGCTTGGCGTACTCGTACTTCAAAGTATAATCACCCGATTTGGTGATCTGGTTATATTCGTTCACACAGCTGGTCATCAGCAGTGCTACGCATGATGCGATAAGAGTCAATTTCTTCATAATTCTCATTTTGAGATGCAAAGTTACTCATAATTTACTTATTATCAAAAGAAAAAATACATTTTTTCGCAAAATATTAATCTTTATAACGATTAATGGCGATTTTTTTGTATTTTTGCACCTAAATTCAGTGATTATGGACTTTAAAATTACATCAGAATACAAACCGACGGGCGACCAGCCACAGGCTATCCGACAGCTTACCGAAGGCATTGAGCAGGGTGAGCCGGCGCAGGTGCTGCTGGGCGTTACAGGTTCGGGCAAGACCTTTACCGTTGCCAATGTCATCGCAAACATCGGCAAGCCTACCCTTATCCTGAGCCACAACAAGACGCTTGCCGCCCAGCTCTATCAGGAGATGAAGGGCTTCTTCCCGGAGAACGCCGTAGAATACTACGTATCCTACTACGACTACTATCAGCCGGAAGCCTACCTGCCAACCACCGACACATACATCGAGAAAGACCTCGCCATCAACGACGAGATAGACAAGCTGCGACTAGGAGCCGTCTCTGCCCTACTCTCCGGCAGAAAAGACGTCATCGTGGTTTCATCCGTATCATGCATCTACGGCATGGGCGGACCGGTGGCAATGCAGGAGAACATCATCAAGATAAAGAAGGGACAGACGCTGGACCGCAACGAATTCCTGCGGAAGCTGGTGGACGCCCTCTACGTGAGAAACGACATCGAACTGCAGCGCGGCAACTTCCGCGTGAAGGGAGAAACCGTTGACATCTTTATGGCTTACAGCGACAACGTGCTGAGAGTAACCTGGTGGGACGACGAGATAGACAGCATCGAGGAGGTGGATTCGCTGACCTATCACCGTCTGGCTTCGTTCGAGACCTACGAGATTTATCCTGCCAACCTCTTCGTAACCACGAAGGAGCAGCAGGAATGCGCCATCCGCATGATTCAGGACGACCTGGTGAAGCAGGAAGAGTTCTTCAAGAGCATAGGTGACGGAATCAAGGCGCAGCGCATCAAGGAGCGTGTGGAATACGACATGGAGATGATCAAGGAGCTGGGCCACTGTTCGGGAATCGAGAACTATTCGAGATATTTCGACGGCAGAAAGGCTGGCGAACGGCCTTACTGTCTGCTGGATTTCTTCCCGAAAGACTTCCTGCTGGTGGTGGACGAGAGCCACGTGAGCATTCCACAGATTGGCGCCATGTATGGTGGCGACAGGGCGAGAAAGCAGAACCTGGTAGAATACGGTTTCCGACTGCCTGCCGCCTTCGACAACCGTCCGCTGAAGTTCGAGGAGTTCCACAGTCTGATTCATCAGGCAATCTACGTAAGTGCCACGCCTGCCGATTACGAGCTGAGAGAAGCAGAGGGCGTGGTGGTAGAACAGCTCATCCGTCCTACGGGCTTGCTGGATCCGGAGATTGAAGTGCGCCCGAGCGAGAACCAGATTGATGACCTGCTGGATGAAATCCTGACCCGTACCCACCGCAACGAGCGAGTGCTCATCACTACGCTGACCAAGCGCATGGCTGAGGAGCTGACGGAATTCCTGCTGAACCACAACGTGAAGGCTGCTTACATTCACAGTGATGTGGCTACGCTGGACCGAGTAAAGATTATGAACGATTTGCGTGCTGGCGTCTATGATGTGCTGGTGGGCGTGAACCTGCTCCGTGAGGGTCTTGACCTTCCTGAGGTTTCGCTTGTAGCCATCCTGGATGCAGACAAAGAGGGTTTCCTGCGCAGTCACCGTTCGTTGACGCAGACAGCAGGCCGTGCGGCAAGAAACGTAAACGGCAAGGTAATCATGTATGCAGATAATATTACAGACAGCATGCAGAAAACCATCGACGAAACCGCACGTCGAAGAAGCATCCAGCTGCAGTATAATGCCGACCATGGCATTACGCCAAAACAGATTCAGAAGGCGATTACCTCGGCATTGCCTACGAGCAAGGAAGAGGCAGGAGCAGGTTCAGGAAAAGCTTCAGGAGCAGGTTCAGGAATCAGCGCAGCGTCCTTCCGGACGATTCAGGGAGCCGACGGTTCAACGCAGCGTGTCTACATCGAACCGGATAGTGCCACGCTGGTTGCCGACCCAATCGTCCGCAGCATGAGCAAGGAGGAATTGGAGAAGAGCATCGCCAATACCACTGCGCTGATGAAGCAAGCCGCCAAGGACCTCGACTTCATGCAAGCCGCACAGTATCGTGATGAAATCATCCGATTGCAGAAGGAATTGGAAGAGAAAGTATAAACCTGGTGCAGGGGATTGCAAATCCCCGATTAAGCGGTCGAACCTTTTTAAACGGCGGATTGCAAATCCGCCGGAACGCCTAGCGGGGTAAAAGATTTCATTTTAAAAGTCTCAAGTCCGCTAGGCGTCCCGCCGGATTTGAAATCCGGCGACAAAAAATGTCCTAACCTTTTTTCTGCTCTGCGGATTTGAAATCCGCAGCAAAGGAAACACCTATAAATAATACCCTTAAGGATAATATATTTAACCTTAAGGCAAAAAACAGATTACTTCTTTATTCAAAGGAAAGCTTTTTCAGGCGGGTTCGCAATTCCTCCGCCTCACTCTTTCTTATCGAAAGCTTAATGGTACAGGTATTGTCGAAGGTCTGGTCCACGATACGGGGATTCATCTCTTTCACAATCCTCATCACATCATTCATCATCGGATAGGTGAAATCGTAGGTAACGATTTCCTCTACCTGCTGCGTCACTTCCTCGCAATGCGCCAGAGCATCTATCGCAGCTTCTCGATAAGCCACGATCAGTCCGCTGGTTCCCAGTTTCACTCCTCCAAAATAACGGATGACGACAATGAGAATATCCGTCAATTCCGCTTTCGTAATCTGTCCCAGGATAGGCTTGCCAGCCGTAGAAGATGGCTCACCATCATCATTGGCACGAAACTCGGTGCGCTCTGGACCCAGCATATAGGCATAACAACAATGTCGGGCATCGTAATATTTCTTACGGTACCCGGCAACAATCTCCTTCACCTCGTCAACGGTCGTCACGTGGTGAGCAAAGGCGAGAAACTTACTCCTCTTCTCGGTGTAATATCCCTCGCCTACTGTATCTGATATAGTCTTAAATTCGTCAATCATTAATCCAACTTGTGAATAATCAATCCGCTACGCAACTTAGGTTCAAACCATGTTGCCTTTGGTGGCATGATCTTGCCACTGTCCGCGATGTCCATAATCTGCTGCATGGTGACTGGATGAAGGGCTAAAGCCATCTTCATTTCGCCACTGTTTACACGACGCTTCAACTCGCCGAGTCCACGAAGACCGCCCACGAAATCGATGCGCTTGTCTGAACGCAAGTCCTTGATTCCCAGAATCTCATCAAGAATCAATCGGGATGAGATGTCTACATCGAGCACGCCGATTGGGTCCTCATCATCGTATGTTCCTGGCTTGGCAAACAAACCGTACCATTTACCGTCCAGATAAAGGAGGAAGGAATGGAGAGCGGCTGGCTTCAGAATATCCAAGCCGAACTGCTCGATAGCTGCATCAATGGCAAACTTCTCGTAGCAAGGGATTCCCTCCTCATCGCCAGATACGTTCACATTAATCGCATCAATCTCTATCACCTCGAAGTTCTTGGTCAATGCGTCGAGGAACTGCTCTGATGTCAAGCCGTTCAGGTCCTTCACTACACGGTTGTAATCGAGGATGGTCAACTGGCTAGCCTGGAAACAGACTGCCATGAAATAATTGTACTCCTCCTTACCGGTATGGTTAGGATTCTGCTTAGCCTTCTCTGCACCTACCAGCGCTGCAGCAGCTGAACGGTGATGGCCGTCGGCGATGTAGAGGCTAGGCATCTTGGCAAATTCTGCGGTGATAGTCTCAATGTCCTTATCATCGCTGACAATCCAGAACTGGTGGCGGAAGCCATCAATCGGAGCGATGAAATCATACTCAGGTTCTGTAGCCGCATAGCGCATCAGAATCTCATTGAGCACGGAATTATCAGGGTAAGCGAAGAAGACTGGTTCGATGTTGGCATTGCAGACACGAACGTGCTTCATGCGATCTTCTTCCTTGTCACGGCGGGTGAGCTCATGCTTCTTGATGACGCCGGTCATATAATCATTCACGTATGCACCCACCACAAGACCATACTGTGTCTTGCCATTCATGGTCTGTGCATAGATATAATACTGTTCCTTATCATCCTGCTTCAACCATCCGTTTTCCTGGAACTTTCTGAAGTTCTCTGCCGCGCTTTCATAGACGCGAGGATCATACTCTGATGTACCTGGTTCGAAGTTGATTTCAGGTTTAATAATATGATAAAGGCTTTTCTCGTTATCTCCCGCCTCCACGCGTGCTTCCTCAGAATCGAGGACATCGTATGGGCGAGACTCTACTTGCTCTACTAAATCTTTTGGAGGGCGAATGCCCTTGAAAGGTTTTACTATTGCCATAATGTTTTATTTTACTTTGAACTTTGAATTTTGAACTTTGAACTTTGAACTTTATGATTAGCTTTATTGATGCTTGGTAGATTTTACAATTTTAATCAAAACAGCTTGTAGATGTTCACAATCATCAGATATAAAATCATAAGCTTCTTTATTAATGTATTCTGCATCATATAATAAATCCAACCAATAACCACTCTCAGATGCTTCTTTTAATGAAATATTCATTTTAGAAGAAAAATCCGGACGAGATTGCGCATTCTTTGCTTCATGCACATTGGCCCCAATGCTAGTACCACTTCGTAATAGCTGCTTAGAAATTACATATTCATGTTTTTGCTCTGTAAGAAACTTATATAGCTTTACTATTCGTAATGCAAAAGCCTTAGATAAAACATAAATATCATTCTCAACGACTTTTCGTTCTAACATAACCAAAAACCACAAAACTTTGGGACTCAAACTAAAACTATACAATTATTGGTAATCATAAAGTTCAAAGTTCAAATCTCAAAGTTCAATGTTAATATTACTTATTTACCTGGAACTTGGTGCAGCCGTCCTTGAAAAACGCATTGATCTGCTTGGCTGCCGCAATACCGGCATTGATGTTAGCCTCGGCTGTCTGCGCACCCATCTTCTTTGGTGTTGAGAAGTAGCGGCCCTCGAACTTGGCAAAGTCAGCATCAGCATCAGGCTTGATGTCGGTGATGAACTTCAAGTCCTCACGCTCAGCGAGAAGCTTCAGGAGCTCTGGCTCATTGATTACTTCCTTGCGGGCTGTATTGATAAGAATGCCACCCTTAGGCAACTGGTTCACGGTCTTGTAATCGATGCTCTTGATGGTCTCTGGAGTAGCAGGGATATGAAGAGAAACGATGTCGCAAGTCTGGAACAATTCATCCTGAGACTTCACGGCGTGAACACCGGCAGCCTCGATGACATCAGCTGGGCAGAAGGCGTCATAAGCAGCTACTTCCATGCCGAATCCCTTGGCGATGCGAGCCACGTTGCGACCTACATTACCGAATGCCAGAATACCCAGCTTCTTGCCCTTCAACTCAGAGCCAGCCTTGCCGTTATAGAAATTACGAACGGCGAAAACCAGCAAACCGAATACCAACTCGGCAACGGCGTTGGAGTTCTGACCCGGAGTATTCTCAGCCACCACGTTGTGAGCAGTAGCAGCAGCCAAATCGATGTTGTCGTAACCAGCACCGGCACGAACGATAATCTTCAGGTTCTTGGCTGCGTCGAGCACCTCGGCGTCAGCCTTGTCAGAACGGATAATCATCGCGTCCACATCCTTCACTGCATCGAGAAGCTGAGCCTTCTCGGTATATTTTTCGAGCAGCACGAGTTCGTTGCCAGCTCCCTCTATTTCTTTTCTGATACCATCCACAGCAGCTGCTGCGAATGGCTTTTCTGTTGCAACTAATACTTTCATGTCAATTCAAATTAATGTTGAGCTTCAAATTCCTTCATTGCCTTGACGAGTGCCTCAACACCCTCCATGGTCATTGCATTGTAGCAGCTGGCACGGAAACCACCAACAGAACGGTGACCCTTAATACCAACCATACCACGCTCTGTAGCGAAATCAAAGAATGGCTTCTCCAACTCCTTGTACTCATCGTTCATCACGAAGCAGATGTTCATCAATGAACGGGAAGCCTCTTCTACAGTACCCTTGAAGAGCTTGTTGCGGTCAATCTCAGAATAGAGAACCTCAGCACGCTCGTGAGCACGCTTGTCAGCAGCCTCTACACCACCGTTAGCCTTCAACCAGCGGAGATTCTCCATCAAGGTGTAGATAGGAACTACAGGAGGAGTATTGAACATACTGCCCTTCTCTACGTGAGTGCGATAGTCGAGCATGGTAGGAATCTCGCGAGGAGCCTTGCCAAGCATCTCATCCTTCACGATGATGACGGTAACACCAGCCATAGAGAGGTTCTTCTGAGCACCGGCGTAAATAGCAGTGTACTTGGAAACATCAACAGGACGGCTCATGATGTCTGAAGACATGTCAGAAATCAATGGAACGTTCACGTCTGGATCTACACGGAGTTCAGTACCATATATTGTATTGTTGCTTGTCAGATGCAAGTAATCACAATCGGCTGGCACATTGTTAGGAACCTGAGGATAGAAAGTGTAGTTGGCGTCGGACGATGATGCGATCTCCACGACCTCACCAAAATGCTTCGCCTCTTTCATTGCCTTCTTGGCCCAAGTACCAGAATTAATGTAGGCAGCCTTCTTGATGAGGAAGTTGGCAGGAATCTGCATAAACTGCAACGACGCACCACCACCAAGGAAGATTACGGAGTAACCCTCAGGAATGTCAAGAAGCTCCTTGAAAAGGGAGACAGCCTCGTCAACAACTGGCTGGAAATCCTTAGCACGGTGGCTGATTTCCATCAATGAAAGACCTGAACCATTAAAATCCAAAATCTGCTTTGCTGTGTTCTCAATCACTTCACGTGGAAGCATTGATGGACCTGCGTTAAAATTGTACTTCTTCATCTTTATATAATATTTTAAGTAATTGATCGTATTATACCCCTGTTAGCAGGAGACATACATGCGCAATCCACCCATATAGGCTTATATGCAAACCTTATGTTAGGACTTACGACTGCGAAATTACATTTTTTATTTGAAACTACCAAATTTTTCTGCACATTTTTACCATTTTGGGCATAAATCTTTCTTTTTGTCACCAGTTTTAACATATTATCTGCATATTTATGCCTTAAATTACAATTTATAACCTAAAAAGCCTCATCTGGAAACAGATTCCAAGATGAGGCTTTTTCCTGCTATAAAATTATCTCACTTCGCAAGTTTTACCCCCGAGATTGAAGTTTTATCTCACTTCCTCAACAATCGTCTTGACGCCCTTGATCTTTTCGCCCTTCACATTGTTGAGCACACTCTTCAACTTAGGACGGGCGATGGCTGCATAAGCGTATCGGTCGTTGACATCAATTTTTCCGATTTCAGAAGAATTCAGACCACCCTTCTTGCAGAGAAAGCCAAGAATATCGCCCTTACTGATCTTGTCCTTCTTTCCCTTACCTATATATAAGGTAGCCATCTTCGGCTTGGCTGGCGCAGGCAACTCCTCAACGGCTGGAATCTCGTAATCCTCAACCTCAGCATCTACATATTCCGGAATATGCTCTTCAGGACCCAGCAGGAAGAAAGCCCTACCCTGCGCTTCCCAACGGGCAGTACGACCCACACGATGAATGTAGCCGTCCTCGCTCTCAGGAATATGATAATGAACGATGTTGTCGATGTCTGGAATATCGAGACCACGGGAAGCCAGGTCGGTACTTACCAGAATATTGGCGCTGCCATTGCTGAATCGGTAAAGAGAAGCTTCACGCTCCTTCTGCTCCAAGCCGCCATGAAAGAATGAAGTGGAGAAACCTTGCTCAACCAGATAGTTGTTGGTGCGCTCCACGCTGTCACGGTAGTTCAGGAAAACGATGGTGCTGGTTTCGCCCAAACTGCGCAGCAGACGACCCAGACTCTCCAGTTTATCCTTCACCGGACTTTCCACCTTATATATATGCACTCGCTCAGGCACCTGTTCCTCGTCCATGCGATAATCAATCTTCTCTACCCTGCCCATGTGAACGAAGCGAGGAATCTCCTCAGCCTCGGTAGCAGAAAGCAGGAAGTGGCGGCGCAAGCCCGGCAAAGACTGAATGAGGCGGCTCATCTCTTCCTGGAAACCCATCTCCAGGCACTTGTCAAACTCGTCGATGACGAGATACTTGATATGATAAGGCGAGAAGTTGCCCTTGCTGAGATGGTCGTTCAATCTGCCAGGTGTTCCGAAGATAATCTGCGGACGAACCTGCTTCAGCACCCGATGCTCATCCATCGCAGCTCGACCGCCGTAGCAAGCCATGGCACGGAGCCCCGAACCCATATCCTTCAATACGGTAGACGACTGCAAAGCCAGCTCACGACCAGGAGTAACCACGACAGCCTGCGGCTCATCATCACTTGCATCCACCAACTGGGAGAGCGGCAAGAGATAAGCCAGCGTCTTTCCACTGCCCGTAGGCGAAAGAACGACCACATCCTTATTGCCGTGTGCAATAGACTGAAAAGCCTCCTGCTGCATCTCGTTCAGCGAGATTCCCAGTTTATTCAATATTCTATCTATCATATTATAATTCTTGTTTTCTGTTTTATCTTTATTCTTATCTACTATTTCTGTATTCTATCTTTTATTTCTATCTCTGACCTTCTGTCTTTTATTTCTTGCTCTGATTCATCAGTTTATCTATCTCGTCAAACTCCTTACCCATATTCAGGTTCAGATAGATGGTATAAAGCGGCAAAGCCCACTGGTCCTTATTATCGGGCATCATTCCCCTGTATTTCTCCAGATAAGGCAGAGCCTTCTTGTAATCGCTCTGTATCTGCATGCGCTGCTTGTTGGACTGTTTCAGGTTCTTGTCCTGTTCTACAGCCATATTGAAATAAGCCAATCCTGCATTCAGATAGGTTCCCGGCATGGAATCGTTCTGGGCAATGATCTGGTCGCACACCTTGATGCAGTCCTTGTATTGATTGAGATTGAGCAACAAGGTACTCTTCGTGAAGAGATAAATATCGTTCAGTGAATCAACAGCCAGCGCCAGGTTGACCACATTCATCGCAGAATCGAGCTGGTTTTTCCCTGAATAGTATTCTACCAGACGAGGAAAGAAGAATGGGAACTTCGGAGCCTTGGAGAATCCATCCTTCAATGTAGCCACATAGCGGGCAGTATCCTTGTCCAGCTTATAGGTCTCAGCCAGATACTGCAACATATAATTGTAATGCACCGTATCCTTCAAGGCTTCGTATGAATGATGCAAGGTTGCCCTGCTGTTCTTCATCTTATAGCCGGAATACACAGCCCAATAGGCTGCGGTATAAAGCGGTGGATTCTTGCTCTGGAAATCATTGCCCTTGAAGAGTGGCTTGGTAGCACAGTCGATGTATAAGTCGAAGAACTGATAAGCCTCAGGATACTTCTTCTTCTGGAGGAACCAGACGCCACCGTTATAGATGTTCGGACGGAGACGCTTGAGATATTCGGAATGCGTCTTGCGATACTCGATATTCAACTTTCCCTTCTTGTTGGGAACCATCTCTACCGAATCCAGTCCCTGGGCAATGAGAAACATCTGCTTGGCAAGATTGAAAAGCTGGGCGGTATCATACTTTTGCTTGAGATAGAGCTTTTCATTGCCCTGTTCATACTGCTTTCTGACAGCATCAAAGAGCGTAACCCATATCTTCTTGTTGCTCTGGTTAGCCGAATCCTTCAAGAGTTTCTCCATGCTAGCCTGCGCTTTGTTCAGGTCCTTGCCCGCCTTGACCAGATCACGGGCAGCCGCAATATCCTTCTTCTGAGCCTGCATCCCAGATGGAAGCCCGAAGAAAAAGACTATTGTAAACATCAATATGTATTTCAATCTTGTCATATTTAATCTCTTTATATAATAAATTTCTTATCTCTTACTGCATTATCATTTTATCTCAAGGAGATATTTTTCTATCTTACTGAAAAATATTTATCTATCCTACAGTTATATTTTCCTTATTTACTGCAATAGTCGAAATAATACCAGTAGGTATTGCCGTAGGTGTCACGGATGGCAGTCTGCATTTCCTGCTTGTTCGTATACTTGTGTTCCAGCTGCTGATAGTCCTGAAAATCAGTATCAACCACATTGTCGTGATACTCGATGACAGGCTTGCTGCGACGATGAATATAGAGCGTCAGAGCCTCCTTGTAATGAGTAGGAAGTTTGGCGGTCTTCACATCATAATACTTGCACAAAGCCACAACAAACTGATCCAGCTTCTTGTCGAGCAGCAGCGCACAGAGCTTGTAATCTTCCGGCTTGCGATAAACCAGATGCTGCATCTTCATCGAATCGGTAGGCGCCTGCATCCAGCGGGGAGTTCTCCACATCAATGACTTTACGGTAACGCTGTCTGGAAGCATCGCCTTGCTGCCACCAACCAATGGATAGGTAAACAGCTTATCAGCAAGCTCGCCTGTATGATGCAAACTGGCAATGCGCAACATGGTAAGCGAGGAATCGGTCTGCAATGACTTTCTGCCCACCTTCAGCGCCTCAGCATAATTTTTCTGAATCATCAACCGCTCCATCTTCATACGTTCATGAAAAAGACGGTCGTTGCTAGCCACAAAGAGCACAATGACAATCATCGCCACCATCCGGAACAGATTGAGCCACATATACTTGGACAACCAGCCGCTACTATGAGGTTCCTGCTCCAACGGTTCCAACTGTCTGATTACCCATACGGCAGCACCAAAAGCCAGAAGGCATAAAGGAGCCACAAACCACCAGGCACCGAGGGAATGATGAATATCCACATCCGTTGGAATGTCGGTGATGATGGTAAGAATCAGGAAAGAAGGAAAATACGTAAGAGCATGAAAACGACGCTTTACCTGCGTTAACGCATAGACGCCCAAGTGCAGAAGATAAAGAACCAAAGTTATCAGCAGCGGGGCGAACGTATAGCTATAATCGGTTTTACCATCACTCAGTACATGCTGGGCAACGGCTAAAACATCTGCCTGGTAAAAAGCCAGGTAACAATAAACAAAAATGATAAAGACAATAGCACAAGCGAAGTGCATCTTCGCTGTGCTATTCTTTTTATTTCCCATAAAATTTTTCTACATTAATTTTTCTTCAGCACCAATGCTGTACGGGCTGGCAGATAGAGCTTCAACCACTCCTTGCGATCGTTCATATAGAGAGGATCGTAGGTCGTGAGATGGGTCAGTTCATCATCATTCAAGCCATTGCCGCCGAATGCCTTGTTGTCCGTATCAAGCACTACGCTGTAAGCACCTGTAGGAACAAGGAAACCATAATCGGTAAACGAACGGGTTGGCGAGAAGTTGAACACGAAGAGCAAATCGCCTCGCATGTAGGCAAGAACCTGATCTCCATCATTGTGCCAAATCTCCACAACTGGTGTCTTGTTAAAATTCTTTTCGCTCGTAATCGTCTTGAGCATTGCTTTATCGAAATCGCCTAAGTAATGGTAGCACAACTCTTTATTATCTACCAGATTCCATTGGCGACGGGCATATTTATAGCTCCAGCCATTACCCTCACGAGGGAAGTCAATCCATTCAGGGTGACCGAACTCATTGCCCATGAAGTTCAGGTAACCGCCATTGATGGTTGATGCTGTAGCCAGACGAATCATCTTGTGCAGGGCAATGCCGCGGTGAGCCACATCGTTCTCATCTCCTTTCTTGAAATGCCAGTACATATCGGCATCAATGAGACGGAAGATAATAGTCTTGTCGCCTACCAGTGCCTGGTCATGACTCTCGCAGTAAGAGATGGTCTTCTCGTCAGCACGGCGGTTCTTGATCTCCCAGAAGATGCTGGATGGCTTCCAGTCTTCATCCTTCAATTCCTTGATGGTCTTGATCCAGTAGTCAGGAATGTTCATCGCCATACGATAGTCGAAGCCATAGCCGCCGTCTTCAAACTTGGCTGCCAGTCCTGGCATTCCGCTCACCTCCTCGGCAATGGTAATCGCATTCTTGTTCACCTCATGAATCAGACAGTTGGCAAGAGTAAGATAGCAGATGGCATTATCGTCCTCATGACCGTTGAAGTAATCACCGTAATTGCAGAATGCCTCACCCAATCCATGGCTGTAATACAGCATAGAAGTTACACCGTCGAAGCGGAAACCATCGAAATGGAACTCTGTAAGCCAGTACTTGCAGTTGCTCAGCAGGAAGTGGATTACCTCGTTCTTGCCGTAGTCGAAGCAGAGACTGTCCCAAGCCGGATGCTCATGACGGTCGCCAGGATAGAAATACTGGTTAGGATCGCCGGCAAGATTACCAAGACCCTCAATCTCGTTCTTCACTGCATGCGAGTGAACAATATCCATGATAACTGCAATACCATTCTGATGAGCCGTATCAATAAGATCCTTCAACTCTTCAGGAGTGCCGAAACGGCTGCTGGCTGCAAAGAAGCTACTTACATGATAGCCGAAAGATCCATAGTACGGATGCTCCTGGATAGCCATGATCTGGATGCAGTTGTAACCGTCCTCAATGATGCGAGGCAACACATTCTCTTTGAACTCAGTATAAGAACCAACCTTCTCTGCATCCTGACTCATACCGATATGGCACTCATAAATCAAGAGCGGAGTGGTCTTTGCCTTGAAAGTCTTCTTCTTCCACTTGTAAGGCTCTGGATTCCAAACCTGTGCTGAGAAAATCTTGGTCTGCTCATCCTGTACTACGCGCTGAGCCCATGCAGGGATTCTCTCGCCTTCGCCACCTTCCCAGTGCACCTTCATCTTGTAGAGGTCACCGTGCTTCAATGCCTTCTCAGGAAGCTTCAGCTCCCAGTTGCCAGAGTTCTTCAGTCTCTTGGCACGATACTTCTCTGTCTCCTTCCAGTCGTTGAAGTCGCCGATGAGATAGATATCTGTCGCGTTAGGCGCCCACTCACGGAACACCCATCCCTTCTCAGTCTTGTGAAGGCCGAAGTACTCGAAGCCATTGGCAAAATCGCTCAGGGTGGTCTTGCCGTTATTGGTGAGCTGACCCATCTTCCAGAGCACGTGGTCGTGGCGGCCGCGGATAGCATCCTCGTAGTCTGCCAGATAAGGATCGTTCTTTACAAGTCCTATATGTTTAACAGCAGCAGCCTTGGTTGTCTTCTTGCAGGCAGTCTTCTTGGCTGTTGTCTTCTTAGCTGTAGTCTTCTTTTCTGTTGCCATGGATTATAGATTTAAATATTTATATATATGTGTATTCGATTGTGAACTTGCCCTAGGTTAAGCCTTGATCTTGAAGATAGCCTTGCGGATAGCGCCCTTGCCGATACATGGCTGATGACCGTCCTCTGGCCAGAAGATGGCAAACTGACCTGGCTTGCAGGTAACGAGCGTCTGCGCCTTCACGCCAGGATACTTGGTAATATCCTTTACCTCATTGTACTCTACCTCAGGAAGGTCCTTCAAAGGAGTATATCCATAGGTTTCCTCGTTATCAAGTGGAATCTGAATATCAATCATCTTGCGATGAGTTTCGATAACTGCATCCTCCTCGTTCTTACCCTGAGCCTCAGCGATATTCAGGAAAAGGTCGGCGCCCTGAATAGGATGCTTACCTGCCTCAAGCTGAGTGAGATCGTTCTCTTTTACAAACTTCACTACTTCTGGAAAGAGTGGATTGAGAGAGACATATCTCTCAAAATTGTCTAATGTATCAATTACCATAGTCTTAATTTGAACTTTGAAATTTGAACTTTGAACTTTATGATATGTTCGCTGTTCTGAATCTCGATATTTATAATTCTTTATAATTCACTATTATTTTCTGAAGAGATTAATCTTCGAAACGCTTGCCGTTTTCGTAGGTTCCCTTGGCTGTAACCTGACCATTGCGGTCTTTCTCCACGAATCTGCCATCACGCATATCATTGCGATAGTTACCCTCGAAACGCTTGCCGTTCTTATCCTCCTCGATGCAGGCTCCTTCGCGCTTGCCCTTGCGGTAGATTCCCTTGAAGCGGCGGCCGTCGGCATAATGAATCACTACATTGCCTTCCACATGGCCGTTCCGGAATTCTCCCTCGTAAATATCACCGTTCTTCTTCGTCAGCTTACCCCTGCCATTCTGCAGGTCATCCTTCCAGGAACCTACATAGATATCTCCGTTCTTCCAGACGAAAGTACCCTGACCGGAACGCTGACCGTCGAGAAACTGTCCTGTATACTTGGAGCCATTCATCGAACGGAAGATGCCTTCACCGGTACGTTCGCCCTGAACATAATCGCCTTCATAGACATCACCGTTGTGGAATTTATAGATGCCCTTACCGTCCTGGATATCATCCTTCCAATCGCCATTGTAAACATCGCCATCGGCATACTTGAAGATACCTTTTCCGGAACGCTGGTTGTTTACCCACTGACCGTCATAGGTTGTACCATCACCCCAATTGAAGAAACCGTTACCGTTCTTCATATCGTTCATCCACTGACCCTTATACTGGGCACCGTTGGAATAGGAGTAGGTACCTCTACCCTGTCGCTTATCCTTATACCAGTCGCCATCATACTTGTCACCATTATAATAATACATGACTCCATGACCGTGCTGGAAGTCTCTGAACCAGAGTCCTACATACTTATTATTATTCTGAAAATAGAAAGTACCCTTGCCATGCTGCTGGTCCTGCATCCACTGGCCTTCGTACTTTTCGCCGTCAGAGAAAGTATATACGCCATATCCATCGCGCTTACCTTTCTGATAAGAGCCTTCGTAGGTATCACCATTGGAATAGACTGCGGCACCCTTGCCCTGTGGCTTTCCGCCTACCATTTCTCCCTTGTACTGACCACCATCACGGGTAATGCAGGAACCCAGCGAAATCTTCTGAGCAAAGGTAGACACCGGACTGAGACAGAGAGCCAATGCAAGCAGCATCTGCTTTCCGTTCCGCCAACAGAATCTACACGCAGAAGGTATCAGGTTGACGTTATTTTCAATATATTTCTTATTATATTTTTTTTCCATATACAGTAATCTCATGTTTCAATCTCCAAAGATATAAGTTTTTTGTTAAATGACCAAATAGATTAAACAAATTTAAGTTTATAAGAAGAAAAATAATTATTCACGCAAAAAAATCAAAACGCAATACAATATATAAATAAAAAATGCGTTTATTTGAAAATATTTTTTTAAACCACAACAAACGCTTATGATTTTAAACTGTGCAATCATTGATGAAGATCCAACAGCCCTGGAGCAGTTGAAGAAATACGTAGATGAAACACCTACGCTGAACCTGATTGGCGCCTACCCTTCTGCCATTGATGCAGTAGACGGCATTCGCCACAATCATCTCGACATTTTATTTCTTGCCATCCACATGCAACAGATCAGTGGACTGGAATTTGCCAAGGTTGTACCAAAGAATGTCAAGATCATCTTCACCACAGCTTTCAAGGAGTATGCCATTGAAGCCTATAAAGTTCATGCTTTCGACTATCTACTGAAGCCGATCAGCTATCAGGATTTCATGGATTCCTGCAAGAAGGTTTTCGATTCCTACATGCAGGACGACAAATACAATCCTATCAAGCGCGACAAGTTCCTGATTGTAAAAAGCGAATACAAATATGTCCGTATTCCGTTCGACAGAATTCTATTCGTAGAAAGCCTGAAGGATTATATTCTCTTCCATCTGGAAGGAATGGAGAACGTATCGACCTTAGGCAATCTCAAGCATCTGGAAGAGCGGCTCCCTAAAGAGAAATTCCGAAGAGTGCACCGCTCCTATCTTGCCAACCTGAGCAAGTTCGATTATATTGAGCGTGGCAGGCTGATATACGGTTCGATGGGCGTACCTATCTCCGATACGTTCTACGAGGAAATCAAAAACTATATAGATGAGCATTCAGCATAATGCTCATCTATTTTTTATATAATATCCAACAATCATCAGAGCAGCTGGTCGGGAGCACTGACATAGATAGTAGCTCCATGTTCTGACAGGAAATCTGCATCGCGGAATCCCCAGAGTACACTGATACAAGGCATGTGGCTGTTACGTGCCGTCATTACGTCTACATCACTATCACCAACATATACGGCTGTCTCCCTGTCCGCATGCAGCAGTCTGAGTGCTTCGTTCACCGTGTCAGGTGCCGGTTTTTTCTCGATTCCCTCACGTTCACCGATGGCTACATCAACGAGATCACCAAAGAAATGGCGACACAGTTCCTCCGTAGCTGCATAGAACTTATTGCTTACCACGGCAATGTTCTTGCCTCGCGCCTTCAGTTCTTTCAGCATATCCATGATACCTGGATAAGGAGCTGTCTCGTCCAGGTTATGAACCATATAATGATTGCGGAAGTCCTGGAACACGCGGTCGAAATCCACTTCGCCAGACTCCAGCTGTTCCTTTCCGATGGCACGTTCCATCAACAGCTTCACTCCGTTGCCCACCATCATTCTCACTTCTTCAACAGAACGCTCAGGCAGATGATTCGTACGCAACGCATAATTGCAGCTGGCAGCCAGATCTTCAAGAGAAGAAATCAGAGTTCCGTCAAGGTCGAAGACGTATGTTTCAAAATCGAACTGTGCATGTGGCGGGAACTTCTTGATGCGGAAATCACCGCCATGAAGCACATGGACCTCGCCCTGATAGATACGCTCGTCAAGCGTTCGGTTTCCACCATACTCCCAGCGCTTGAATCGCTGAGTGTCCGTATTCACGATAATATACTTGAACTCTATCGGAGCATCAATAGGTGCTACATTGACCGACAACACCCACTCATGCCTACCCAGAGGCTTCATCTGAAGGAAATGATCGATATTCCAGCTGCCCAGCGTAGGATGATTGCCCAACAAGGCAATCGCTTCGCCTTCGTGAAGGCGGGGCGCATGAACCTTGAAGATAACGGTCTCGCCGAAGAGCGGCATGCATTCCATGCGCTCATACGATTCGACATTCACTTTGGGAGTTCTTCCTATAGCTGTAGCCATGCGGGAAGCCAGTTTCTCCTCCAGCCAGAAATCATCAAAAATATAACTCTTGGAAGAATCATATACATATACTCTCGGCGACTCAACCGACTCCGTACGGAGCACCTTGCCGTCTTCGTCAACTACCGTATAGTAATAGTAAATCAAATCAAACGGATGCTGGCGGTTTTCACGGGTAGAAGTATCCACCATCCAGTGATAACCATCCTGAGTATTCATCAGGAGTTTCACATCCAGACTGGCTCCTCTTGAAGAATAAAAGGTGAGATTCACACATAGCATCTCGCCCCAATGAGCCTTATATGGTAAAGAAAATTTTATCTTCATGCTTTCTTTCTCCTATTTATTCTTATTGATTCATCAAATCATTGTGCCGGAAGCAATCAGCCTCACCCATCGCACAAGATTTCTGTATGTCGACCGCAAAAGTAAATATTTTTTTTGAAAAAGAAAAAGAGAAACATAAGAAATTGATAGGGAGAGAAGTTTTTTAACCTAATTTAATTGACGATACTTTGCCATTTCCCATTTTTGCTGTACTTTTGCAAATAAGAACGGGATATCATGTTTATGATATGATTGAACAGTAAAAGTGAAGCAAAACATAAAATGAATACAAAGAAAATGAAAAAATCAGTTTCTAAGCTCTATCTCTACGGTGCCATCGGGTGCATCGTGATAGTCGCCATTGTAGGTTACCTCTATTGCTTCTCTTCATTCTCGAAGAGAAGCGACATCCAGTATGTCTATATTGACACAGACGACAATATAGACTCTGTATATAATAAGGTAGAACCAATAGCCAACAGTTTCCCTTATCAGGCGTTCAAGACCCTGACCCATCACTTCGGATATGCAGAACATATCCATACCGGACGCTACGCCATCCATCCGGGGGAAGGTGCACTGAAAGTTTGGAGACACATGAAGAACGGACTGCAGGAGCCGGTCAACCTCACCCTGCCATCCGTACGTACACTGGACAAGCTGTCTGTAGAGCTCAGCAAGAAGCTGATGATTGACAGCACCTCCATTCTCCAGGCGCTGACCGATGAGGCAACCTGCGAGAAGTATGGTTACGACACCACCACCATTGCCTGCATGTTCATCCCAAACACCTACGACATCTACTGGAACTCATCCGTAGAAAAGCTGCTCAACCGCATGAAGAAGGAAAGCGAGAAGTTCTGGAATGAAGACCGCACGCAGAAGGCAAAGGCTCTGCAGCTGACTCCGGTAGAAGTCATCACCATCGCAAGTATCGTGGACGAGGAAACTGCCAACAACGCAGAAAAACCGATGATTGCCGGAATGTACTACAACCGCTTCAAGCTGCGCAATGCAGAATATCCGGAAGGAATGCCGCTACAGGCAGACCCAACCATCAAATATGCCTGGAAGCGATTCGACCTGAAGCGCATCTACAACAATCTGCTTCACATCAAGAGTCCATACAATACTTACGTCAATCCGGGATTGCCGCCAGGACCTATCCGCATCCCATCAGTGGCTGGTATTGATGCCGTCCTCAACCTCGTCAAGCACGATTATCTATACATGTGTGCCAAAGAGGATTTCAGCGGCACTCATAATTTTGCACGCACTTATCAGGAGCACCTGCAGAATGCAGCTAAATATTCAAAGGCATTGAATGAGCGAGGTATCAAATAACCTAAGATATCAAATAATCAAAGATATCGGATTACAGGAGATATCAAATAATTAGAATTCAAATAGGGAAAACTTGCAAAATATCAGTTATTTTGCAAGTTTTCTTTTTTTTATTTGGCAGTCTGACAAAATAGTTGTACTTTTGTGGCATAAAACATATTAAGAACAAAAGTATAACAATAAAAAGCTATAATCATGAACAGAACGATTATTACAGTAGTGGGAAAGGATACCGTTGGTATCATCGCCAAGGTTTGTACCTATTTGGCAGAGAACAGCATCAACATTCTTGATATCTCTCAGACCATCGTACAGGAGTATTTTAACATGATGATGATTGTAGATATGGGCAAGATGACAAAATCGTTTGAAGAGGTGGCTGATGAACTTGCCAACGTGGGTAAGGAACTCGGTGTGCAGGTAAAATGCCAGCGCGAGGAAATCTTCAACATGATGCACAGAATCTAATCAGGAATCCAAAAGTTTATAATCAATAGCTAAATTTTGAAAGTATGATCAATATATCTGAGGTTATCGAAACCAATAAGATGATAGAGCAGGAAAACTTCGATGTGCGCACCATCACCATGGGTATCAATCTCCTGGACTGCGCTTCTACCGACGTGGAAAAACTCTGTCAGAATATACATAATAAGATTACACGACTCGCCAAGAACCTGGTGAAAACAGGCGAAGATATTTCCAAGGAATTTGGAGTGCCTATCGTCAACAAGCGTATCTCCATCACTCCTATCTCTCTGGTAGGCGGCTCTGCATGCAAGACTACAGACGACTACGTGAAGGTTGCCAAGACCCTCGACAAGTGTGCCAAGGAACTGGGCGTTAACTTCCTCGGTGGTTACTCTGCCATCGTAAGCAAGGGTATGAGCAAGAGCGATGAACTCCTCATCCGTTCTATCCCACAGGCAATGGCTCAAACCGATTTCGTCTGCAGCTCTGTCAACGTGGGTTCTACCAAGACCGGAATCAACATGGATGCTGTCCGTCTGATGGGAGAAATCATCAAGGATACGGCTGAAGCTACCAAGGAAAAGGGTTCTTTGGGATGCGCCAAGCTCGTTGTACTCTGCAATGCTCCTGATGATAACCCATTCATGGCAGGTGCCTTCCATGGCGTTTCTGAGGCTGATGCCGTAGTGAGCGTTGGTGTCAGCGGTCCGGGCGTAGTAAAGTATGCTTTGGAGAAGGTGAAGGGCGAAAGCTTCGAGGTGCTCTGCGAGACCATCAAGCGCACAGCCTTCAAGATTACCCGTGTTGGCCAGTTGGTAGCTAAGGAGGCTTCACGCCGTCTCAATGTACCATTCGGCATCATCGACCTCTCTCTGGCTCCTACTCCAGCTATTGGCGATAGCGTAGCTGATATTCTCGAGTTGATTGGTCTTGAACATGCCGGTGCTCCTGGTACTACTGCAGCTCTTGCCCTCCTGAACGATCAGGTGAAGAAGGGCGGTATCATGGCTTCATCATACGTTGGTGGTTTGAGCGGCGCCTTCATTCCTGTCAGCGAAGACCAGGGTATGATCAATGCTGTTGAGGCTGGTGCCTTGACCATCGAGAAGTTGGAGGCAATGACCTGCGTATGCTCTGTAGGTCTCGATATGATTGCCATTCCTGGCGATACTCCTGCCACTACAGTTTCCGGTATCATTGCCGATGAGGCTGCTATCGGTATGGTCAACCAGAAGACCACAGCAGTCCGTGTCATCCCTGTTGTAGGAATGAAGGTAGGTGATAATGTAGACTTCGGTGGCTTGTTGGGCCATGCTCCTATCATGCCGGTCAACAAGTTCAGCTGCGAGGCATTTATCAATCGTGTAGGCCGCATCCCAGCTCCTATCCACAGTTTCAAGAACTAACATTAAGTTTCTATATAGAAAGAGGGTGTATCAAAAGTCATGACGACTCCAGATACACCCTCTTTTATTTTGTTTAAAGCAGCATCCCTTATTTAGAATGAAACCTTGATTTTCTTGCCTTTACTCTCATTACCCACTCTGTCAAGAGCAGTTATGACATAAACATACTTTTTGCCTTTCTCATATTTCACTTTATAGAAAGGATCGAAAGTCACCTTTTGCAAGGCTTTCACATTGCGGAGATTGATTTTCTCTCCCTTTTCAAAGCGATAAACGGCAAATCGATTCACCTCATCGCCCCATTTCTTCTTTTTCCATTTTGGAGCTGCCCATACCAGAAGAGGACCAAACTCAGTCCAGTGAAGCTTGATACTCTTCACACCCTTAGGATCCTTGTCATCAAGGAAAGGCATCAGCGGAGGAAGAGCAGGATACTTCCAATAATGATTGCGAAGCGTATGACCGATATTGCCCACATTGTCTGCAGCAGTCTTGGCATACCATAATACAGTACCCTGAACATTGTTCATCTGCTGATGAAGACGATGTTTGGCAGGCAACTGATGACTGCCTGGATTTGAAGGATCAGAATACTTGGCTGTACGCTCAATATCTTCACCAATATAGAGAGGACGGTTGCCGGCATGCTTGTTCCACCAGGTAATGAGCGTCTTGTAGTCAGCCGCCTTATTACCTATCTCCCAATACAACTGAGGAACGGTGTAGTCAACAAAACCATTGTTCACCCAGAGCAACACATCGGCATAGAGATCATCATAGTTCTGCAGACCGTAAGTCTCAGACCCGTTAGGATCGGTACGCTTGTTTCGATAGATTCCGAAAGGCGAAACACCGAACTTCACCCAAGGCTTGATGGTATGAATCGTCTCGCTCAATTCCTTGACGAATCGGCTGACGTTGTCACGTCTCCAGTCAGCGATGTTTCTGAATCCTCTTGGATACTGTCTGTAAAGCGCCTGATCAGGAATCTGCTTGCCAGCCACCGGATAAGGATAGAAGTAATCATCAATATGGAAACCATCAATATCATATCTTCCCACGATATCGGCAGCAACACGGCAAGTATATTCAGTAGCCTCTCGCAGAGCCGGATTGAGAAGCATCAGATTATCATACTTAAAACAAAGCTCAGGATGCTTCTTGACAACGCTCTTAGGCGAAAGATTATTATATGGAGTAGCACTGTGCTTTGCTCTGAACGGATTGATCCAGGCATGAATTTCCATACCGCGATTATGACACTGCTCTACCATCCACTGCAGCGGATCCCAATAAGGTGAAGGCGCCTTTCCCTGTACACCCGTCAGATAACGGCTCCAAGGTTCATACTCACTGGCATAAAGCGCATCACATTCTGCACGAACCTGGAAGATAATGGCATTCACCCCATCCTTCTGCAACTCATCCAGCTGTTTGCTCAGCATGGACTGAATCTGCTGTGTGCTTTTACCTAAATACTGTCCGTTGACGCACTGAATCCAAGCGCCACGAAACTCACGTTTGTTTTGTGCAGTAGCGCCATGAGCTGAAAGAATCAGCATCGCCACCACCATCATCAAGATTGTTTCAAGTTTTCTCATTTATATAAATTTTTACTTATTTATTTTTGTTTATTATTATTCTGACTGGTTTCCTCACTGCGGAACCGTTCAAAAATCTGTATTCCTACAGGATTTTTATATACTATTTTAGTCATATTCTAACATGCTTTACGTTTTGCGCTGCTAAATTACAAAGAAAAATCGAATTAGCCAAGCATAAAGCCAATTATTTGATCTGCAATTATCATCGGAAGCTCCTGACATAACTGAAAATGATGCCAGAGACGGTTAGAATCAACCCTCAAAAGTCTCTCAGCTGATAAATAAGGTTAAATCAAGTTTGCCCTGCAAACAAAAAAACATCAATATAATTACGTTTTTGATAATTATTTGTATCTTTGCAATTGGAACCAGCCAATTGGGGGATTCGAGTTGGCAAGAACTTTCAATAAATTCACAGAAAAAAGATATATAAAGCATGATAAAAATACGTTGCGTGGTAGAAAGGATTACCTACCAGAATCAGGAGAACGGATATTCCGTGATGAGAGTCAAGGTAAAGGGATATTCCGACCTGGTTACACTGGTGGGCAACCTGCTGGATGTTCCAGTGGGGGCGGTTCTGCTGTGCAATGGCAACTGGAAGATGGACAAGCGGTACGGACAGCAGTTTGCCTGCGAAACCTGGGAAGAAGTGATGCCTGCCACGGCGTATGGCATAGAGAAATACCTGGGCAGCGGACTGGTAAAAGGCATCGGTCCGAAGTATGCACATCTGATTGTGGAAAGGTTTGGAACGGAAACCATCGAGGTGATTGAAGATGACATCGAGCGGCTCTACGAACTGCCAGGCATCGGCAAGAAACGTGTGGAGAAAATCCGAGACAGTTGGGAGAAGCAGAAGGACATCAAGAACGTGATGATATTCCTGCAGCAGTATGGCGTGAGCACCGCCTATGCCGCCAAAATCTACCGACAATATGGCAAGGAAAGCATCGACAATGTGAAGGAGAATCCCTACCGCCTTGCCGACGACATCTGGGGCATCGGATTCAAGACTGCCGACAGCATAGCCAGCATGATGGGTTATGAAAAAAACGACCTCAGAAGATGCAAGAGCGGCATTAACTACACCCTGAATGAACTCTCCAACGAAGGCCACGTATACGCTGTAGAAGAGCAGCTTATAGAAGCAGCAAAAAAACTGCTCGAAGCTGACGAAGAAACTATCAGGCAAGCCGTTGCGGAAATGATCGTATCAGAAAATCTCATCCGTGAGAACGAAGCCATCTATCTGCCACCCTTCTATCATTCAGAACGAGGAACGGCGAAGAAACTGCTGGAATTGATGCACGGTCAGGGTCCTACCCTTTTCAATATGCAGGCAAATATCAAGTCGATAGAAAAGGCTTCGGGCATCAAATATGATGAGGTACAGATTGCCGCCATAGAACAGGCTGTCCGCTCAAAGGTAATGGTACTGACGGGTGGTCCGGGTACAGGAAAAACCACGACAACACAGGGCATTATAACCGCCTATAAGACGGCAGAAATGAGGATTCTGCTGGCGGCTCCTACGGGGCGAGCTTCCAAGCGAATGAGCGAAGCTACGGGCATGGAAGCCAAGACCATCCACCGACTGCTGGAGTTCAACCCGCAAGACGGATACAAGCGCAACGAGGAGAACCCGCTGGAGGGCGATGCGCTGATTGTAGACGAATGCTCAATGATAGATATCATCTTGATGTATAATCTGATGAAGGCGATTCCGGAGCACATGCGACTGGTGCTGGTGGGCGATATCGACCAGCTGCCAAGCGTGGGAGCCGGAAACGTTTTGCGCGACATTATCGACTCGGGAAAAATTCCGGTCGTCCGACTTACCCGCATCTTCCGACAGGCACAATCGAGCCGAATCATAATGAGTGCCCACGCCATCAACCAAGGATATTATCCAGACACGAGCAACGGCAAGCAGACCGACTTCTTCTTCATCCAGAATGAAGATCCTGAGCAGGTGGCTACGGAAATCGTGAATCTCGTAAAATACCGATTGCCCAAGGCTTACAATCAGCCGCTAAGCAACATTCAGGTGCTTACGCCGATGCAGAGGAGCGTGGTGGGTGCAGCCAATCTGAACATGATGCTGCAGCAGGCGCTCAACACATCCAACCTCGGTATCAGCCGTGGCGGAACTACCTACAAGCAGGGTGACCGCGTGATGCAGATAAGGAATAATTACGACAAGAATGTATTTAATGGTGACATTGGAACCGTAGAAAAGGTAAATATGGAAGACCGCACTATCTCCGTCATTTTCGAGGACCATTTTGTAGAATACGAGGCAACGGAGCTGGATGAGCTGACATTGGCCTATGCCACCACCATCCACAAGAGCCAGGGGTCGGAATATCCCATTGTGGTCATTCCGGTACTGATGACTCATTTCGTGATGCTCCAACGCAACCTCATCTACACCGGAATCACGAGAGCCAAAAAGGTCTGCGTGCTCATCGGTCAGCCGAAAGCCCTAGCCTATGCGGTAAGAAATCTGACGGTGAGCAAGAGAAACACCAAACTGAAAGAACGGTTACGAGGAGAGATTGAAGCAACAACCCCTTCTCCACTCCACACCAGCAAGCCGTATGTTCTGCCAGAAGAGGATCAGCCAATGATGGCAGCAGAACCGGAAATAATAAGATCATAATAAAAAAAGATAAGAAAAGAATGGATAAGCAAATCACAACAATGGAGCGAGGAATGCAACGACGCACGGAACTGCTCCTGGGAAAGGATAATCTTGAAAAATTACAGTCGGCACGAGTGCTCATCTTCGGTATCGGAGGTGTGGGGTCATGGTGCGCTGAGGGACTGCTGAGAAGCGGCGTCAGGAACATCACCATAGTGGACAGCGACCGTGTCTGCGTGACCAACTGCAACCGCCAGCTGATGGCAACAAGCCGCACCATCGGCGAGGTGAAGGTAGATGCGCTGCGCGAACGCCTGCTGGAGATCAACCCTGATGCCAACATCACGGCCTATCAGAAAATCTATCAGGCGGAAACAGCCGACGAATTCCACATGGAGGAATATGACTTCATCATCGACGCCATCGACTCGCTGAAGGACAAGGCGGATCTGATTCTCCGTGCCACAGCCCTTCCGAAGGAAATCACCTTCATTTCTTCGATGGGAGCAGCTCTCCGCAGCGACCCGTTCATGGTGAGGAAGGCTGAGTTCTGGAAGGTGGATGGCGATCCGCTGGCAAGAGCCCTGCGCAAGAAATTCAAGAAGAACAAGACGTTTCCCCGCCGCAAATTCCAGTGCGTATACAGCGAGGAAAAGCCGATGCAGAACAGGGGCGTGAACAAAGCCTGCGGTATGGGCGGTTGCCTATGTCCGAAAGCAAAGCTGCTCAGCGGAGAGCGAGGCACGGATACAGCCGTATATGATGCTCCAGGCGACCAGCGACTCGTGGAACACGAATGGTGCTCTACGAAGGCGCAGATCAACGGTTCGCTCTGCCACATCACCGCCACTTTCGGCATGGCAATCGCAGGAATGGTCATCAATCACATCATCGATTGATGTCTTACATCAAAACAAAATAAGGCGATAGCCCGCACATCATTATCTGTGCTGGCTATCGCCTAATTATTTATTTAAAAGCAGAGGTTATTTTATTTCAATACAAAAACCTTGGTTTCGTGAGCCATCACCTTACCCTTCCATCGGTTTGCATTCTTCGCAATATCACGATGCTGCCAAACATCTCTTACCAGATACTTGCCATTCAGCCCCAACTGCTTGAAATCTGCCAGTACCTGGATTGGCTTATCGCTGCTGTTCAGAATAGCGATGGCATGAGAGCCGTTAGCCAACGGGCGTACGAATATCTGATAATCCTTCTGATTCACCTTGCGCTCAGCAGCCTTGCCCAATGGGTCCTGGTCGATGGCGATTATCTCCTTGTTCAGGAGAATGCGCTTGTCTTCCGGTGAGAGCTGGCGAAGGTCATTGCTCAATGCCAGGACCGATGACATCATGCACCACATGCTCATCTGAGTCTGATACTCAGTATAATTGCAGCCTACGCCACCCAAATCGCTGGACGGACCGCCCTTGCCGTTCAGCCCTACTACCAGCATGTCCATGTCAGGCCACTGACCGTGGCGCACATCCTTGGCAAGCGGTGCCGTTACATTCACGATGTCCAGAATGCCCATACCGCCCTGATGAACAATATCCTTCCACATATCTCTTACATCGTAGCTGGTTCTCCAGAGCGAACCGCCAACCTCCTCGCACCACTCCTCGCAGTTGCGCTGTCCCCATTCGCAGATGCCGAGCACGATGTTTCTCCCCGATTTGCTCAAAGCTTCTGCCATCGCACGGTATCGGCGTCGGGCTGTAGCGCTATCCTCAGGAGCATTGCAGTAATCATATTTCAGATAGTCGATACCCCAGGAAGCAAAGGTGCGGGCATCCTGCTCCTCGAAGCCGTAGCTGGCTGTCCATCCGCCACAGGTAAGCTGGGCTGCATCAGAATAAATGCCCAGTTTCAAGCCCTTGGAGTGAACATAATCGGCAAGTGCCTTGATGCCGTTAGGAAACTTCTTCGGGTCGGGGATGATGTTGTTATGTCGGTCTCGTCCGCCCTGCCACAGGTCATCGATAAAAATATATTCATATCCGGCATCGCGGAACCCCTGTTCCACCATCGCATCAGCCGTCTCCTTGATGAGCTGTTCACTGATATCCCCCTTGAAGAGGTTCCATGTCATCCATCCCATCGGAGGAGTCTTTGTCAATTGGTTACGCTCCAGCAGCGTTTCACTCTTCTGCGCAAAAGCAGATGCTGCGAGCAAAGTAGCAAATGCTAGTGATAAAATTTTCTTCATGATTTAAAATGTTTAAGTTATTGATTTTTTCGTACCTTTATTTTCTATATTGAATGTCTGTATGAAGCCGATATCATTGCTACGGCACGATAACTTTCCTTACGCTTCCATCGCCATACTTCACGATGTTCAAGCCCTTGCGAGGGGCTTTCAGACGCTTGCCATCGGCAGAATAGCGGGATGATTCCTTCTTGATAGAATCCGTGAGGACGGAACCGATACCTGCAGCATCCATCTCCACAACATGCTTGAGCTTGCTCCATGGATACGAATTGCGGTAAGCCTCTGCCGTACCTTTTGGTACATAAAGAATACACTCATCCGTACTAACAGTATAGTCAAATGCTTCTCCTGCCTCAATTGGCTCAGGCATATAGGCATAAATGGCTTTCAGTACATAACCCGCAAACTTTCCACCATTATTGATTCGCTTCAGACTGGCAGGCAATGTCAAGGTAATCAAACCGCTTTCATAAAAGACATATTCCGGCAATTCCTCTACACCTTCTGGAATGACAAGCGAGGTAAGACTAGAGCACATATAGAAAACTGCCTCTCCGATAACCTTCAGCGTACGAGGTAGGAGAATCCGCTTTAGGTTCGTACATCCAGCAAAAGCCTCATACCCCAATTCCTCTACTGGCGCATCTGTCAAATCAACATATTCCAACTGTCCATTCTGACTCATGTCTCTGAGTATTTGGAAATCATAGCTATCCATTGGTCCTGTAACAGTCAGCTTATTAACTGTATATTTCAAATCATTAGGAATCATCTTGACATCACGAATAGTAAGAGACACAAGGTCAGAATCCGAGAAGTCCATTTCAACGATATTCTTCATTTCACTCCATCCCAAGGTATTGCGATAAGCCAGAAGAGACCCCTGAGGAACATACAGAGTACAGTTTTCTTTGTCTGCACTGCCGAAGAATCCACCACACATCGAATCATATTGACTGCAACTCATGGGTATATTCATATAGGCATAAACGGATGTAAGACCTATGCAATTGGCAAAAGCCAGTTCACCGATAGACAACAGAGAAGAAGGCAAGGATATAGAAGTAAGTCCCTGGCACTGGTTGAAGGCATAACTGCCAATGCTCGTCACGCCAGAAGGGATATTCAGACTGCTCAATCCGCGACAATTCAGGAAAGCCCCATCGCCAATGTTTTTCAAGTTGGCAGGCAAGGTAATTTTTTTGAGATTCGTGCAATTCTTGAAGGCACCTCCTGGCAGATTTTTCAAATTTACATTCTCCATATTCAGGTTCTGAAGTTCTCCCTCTGCCATCAGATTTCTGAGATATTGGAAGTCAGCATCATTCAGTACTCCAGACACAGTAAGGTTCTCTATATCATTTTTCCATCCACCGTCTATTCTGTTGCACAAGGTACCAGCCTCCTTCACGTTCACCACTCTGTAAAGTTCAGCAGGATTAAAACCGTAAATATTGCTAAACTCGCCCCAGCCATCCATCAGGAAATAGCTGTCTTCAGTACCTTTTGGAACATAGAGAATACAATATTTATTCACCCCTTCGAAAGTGTCATTACTGACCGTGACAGGAGCCTTCATGCAAGCATTAATATAACTCAAGGAGGAGCATCCGGCAAAAGCATGATCACCAATGTATTTCACCCCCGACGGAATTGTTATACCGTCACGCCAACTACGGCAATTTTCAAAGGCTTGACAGCCTATCGAAGTAATGCTGGTAGGAATATTTAAGGAAGTCAAATTGGTACATCCTGCAAATGTTAACTGATCAATTTTTGTGATACCAGAAGGCAATTCCAAAGATTCCAACCCCGCACAGTCTTGAAAAGCCTGAATTCCTATCGAAGTCACTCTTTCTGGAATACACAAAGACTGCAGACTGGAGCAGCACAAAAAAGCTGCATCTCCTATATATTTCAAAGACGAAGGAAGATCTATTGACTGCAAGCTTAGGCATAATGCGAAGGTTGCATACCCCAGTTCTTTTACTCCTTCAGGAACCGTAAAAGATGCAAGACAAAAACAGTTAGCAAAGGCGCCTTCCCCAATCGTAACCACTCCCGATGGTATTTTGATGGAACGCAGGTTTTCACATAGATAAAACGAATATGTTCCAATAGATGTAATGTCTTCTGGGAGTGAAATTTCCTGCAACGATGGTAAGCAGCCGAAGAGTAAGAAACTGATTTCCCTCCCATCAGCCAGAGAAGTTTGATAAGTTTCATCTCCAGTACTTACGCCAATAGTAAGTTCAGCATTGCCTACAAGCGATGCTTCCGAGAGGTCCAGGATCTGCAGATGACCATCATATCTGGAATGGTTATTGTCATAATAACATCCTGCCATCTCACGGATGAACGCAATGTCATTAATATTCAAATAACCCGTAATTTTTAGGTTGGTAAGCCGGTACTTCTTGGAACTTCCTATTTTAGAGCTCAGTAGACCCGCCTTCTCCACATTAATGGTAATCTGTCGGTCAACAAGCCCGCCATTGTCTGCCAGCACATGCTGAATGCTGCAGAACAACAGGAATACGAGGAGCAACACCCCTCTTCTTTTTGAGGTAAATATTTTTCTCATACGCTTTTATTATTTATTTCAAAACTTTGATTGAGATAGTAATAACATGATGCAAATTTAAACATTTTTTTTGAATTATCAAAATAATAGCAAATAAAAAGGTGTGCGCAAATCAAAATTTAATGAACCGATTCGTATCCAAACTTTGCTTCCATCTAGACATTATGAAACATTAACCAACTTTTTTTGAAGATTTGCCCGTAAAGTGATAATATTTCAGTACCTTTGCAAAAGATAAAAATAAACATTAGAACAAGAAAAGAAATATGATTACAGTTGATGGATTGACCGTAGAATTTGGCGGCACCACCCTATTCAAAGACATTTCCTTCCAGATCAATGAGAAGGACCGTATAGCCCTGATGGGAAAAAATGGCGCAGGAAAGAGTACCCTGCTCAAGATTATAGCCGGCGTGAGAACTGCCACCCGTGGCACTGTCTCAGCTCCTAAGGATTGCGTCATCGCCTATCTGCCACAGCACCTCATGACCGAAGACGGAAGAACCGTATTCGAGGAAACCTGCCAGGCGTTCGCCCATCTGCACGAAATGCAGGCGGAAATCGACCGCATCAACAACGAACTCACCACACGTACCGACTACGACAGCGATGACTATATGCAGCTCATTGAAAAGGTATCTTCTTTGTCAGAAAAGTTCTATGCCATCGACATGACCCATTTCGAAGAAGACGTAGAAAAGACGCTGCTCGGTCTGGGCTTCGAGCGCTCCGACTTCAACCGCCCTACCAGCGAGTTTTCCGGAGGATGGCGCATGCGTATCGAACTGGCTAAGCTGCTGCTGAAATCGCCAGATGTGCTGCTCCTGGATGAGCCTACCAACCACCTCGACATCGAATCTATCGGATGGCTGGAAGACTTCATCATCAACAGTTCGAAGGCTGTGGTTGTCATCAGCCACGACCGCAAATTCGTAGACGATATCACTACACGTACCATTGAGGTGACCATGGGCAGAATCTACGACTACAAGGCAACCTACAGCCAGTATCTGGAACTGCGCAAGGAGCGCCGCGAACAGCAGATGAAGAAATATGAGGAACAGCAGAAGATGATTGCCGAGACCAAAGACTTCATCGAGCGATTCAAGGGAACCTACTCCAAGACTTTCCAGGTGCAGAGCCGCGTGAAGATGCTGGAGAAACTGGAGCTCATCGAGGTGGACGAAGAGGACACCAGCCGCCTCCGTCTCAAGTTCCCGCCAAGCCCTCGCAGTGGAAATTACCCAGTACAGATGAGCGATGTGGCAATGTCGTTTGATGACAAGAAGATATTCAGCGGCGTGAATCTTACCGTGGAGCGTGGCGACAAGATTGCCTTCGTGGGAAGAAACGGTGAGGGTAAGTCTACACTCGTGAAATGCATCATGGGACAGCTTCAGAACGAAGGAAAGCTGGAGTTGGGACATAATGTACAGATAGGCTATTTTGCTCAGAATCAGGCATCTCTGCTTGATGGAGAGCTCACGGTATTCCAGACTATTGACGATGTTGCCAAGGGCGAGATTCGCAACAAAATCCGTGATCTGCTCGGTGCCTTCATGTTTGGCGGTGAGAATTCAACCAAGAAGGTGAAGGTCTTGTCTGGTGGCGAACGCACCCGTCTTGCCATCCTCAAACTGCTCCTGGAGCCTGTGAACCTGCTGATTCTCGATGAGCCTACCAACCACCTTGACCTGAAGACAAAGGATGTGTTGAAGCAGGCGCTGCTGGATTTCGATGGCACGCTCATCGTAGTGAGTCACGACCGTGATTTCCTCGATGGTCTAGTCAGCAAGGTCTACGAATTCGGTCATGGCCGCGTCCGTGAGCACCTCTGCGGCATCTATGAATTCCTGGAATCTAAGAAAATGGAAAGTCTTCAGGAATTGGAGAAGAAATAACGGTACTTTCGAATATGGGGAAGTTAAAGGAAATTAGGGAAAAATTAGAGAGATAACTGCATATCTCCGAGAAATATTAATTTATCTCACTGAGATATTATTTTATCTCTCAGAGATATTTTAATATTGCACGGAGATATTTTTATATCTCACAGACGGAATGTTCAAATGTGGCTCAAGAAAAATGGACTGATGACGAAGAAGCCGCGTCCGTTAAAAATAAAGATAAACAAGGGAGCTGTAGAGCTGAACGGCGAGGACGTAGAGAAGATAGAGAGGGGCAAAGACGCGGATACCGAAATAGGACGCCTCATAAACCTCCGTGAGCGAACGGAAACGGTTGCTTACCACACCAAAGGTGAGGCTCATCACCAAAACCGCAAAACAGATGTACGGCAGAAGACTCTTCGTGAAACTGCTGCCAAGCATGCCACCCATCACGTTCAACAATATCGCATGGGGAACCATCGTGAGACAAACCATCACGAAAACGAACAGCAGAAGCTCAAAAAACACCACACGCACGGCTACTCGCTGGCGATATTCCCGGCGATTGAAACAGAGCAGACCGCTCCTGTACAATGCACCCAGCGAGATGCAGAGCAGCAGAAGCCATACCAACATCGGCTGCATCAGATTCTCAGTAAACCTGCCAAATAACCAGCGGATGCCCTCGGCATTGAGCAGCGTGCGCGGAAAGGTTTCCGGCATCGCAGCCGTCTCCAGCCACGATACCAGCACCAGGATGCATTGAGCCGACAGTAGACCGCTAGCCAGCCATGCCCCCCAACGGGTCAACTTCCGATAAATCGATATTCTATTCCTCATACCCTATTCCATTCTCATCCTAATCCTCGTCAGCCACGAGATTATCAATATCCAGGATGCGCAGTTCGCAGGCTCTTACCACCAGTCGGGTGGCATTCACGCTATTGCCGTTGTTACCGTCAGGAAACAGCTTCTGAACCAGTTCGTTCTGACGCTTCTCCAGGCTCTTCACACCGAAAGGCATACCGCGCAGACCGGTAATCTGCTCCTTGGTGTAACCCAGGGCAAGATGGCGCAGGAAACGCTCGTCATACTCATCGATCTCGTAATTGATGAGAGCCTCCTGACGCATCAGTTCGCTGTTCACGCTCTTCTTGAAGCGCTCGATAATCTTCTTCAGGATAGGCTGGTTGAACACCATCTTCTTGCCGCCCATGCAGCTTGCCACATCACCACGGGTAAGCAGTTCGCCACTCTTTAAGATAATGCCGTCGCATCCGGCATCCAGCGCATCCACCCACAGCTTCTCGTTGAGAATCTCGCCCGTAAAGATGAGCACCTTCACGTCGGGATACTGCTGCTTGGTGCTGCGGCAGATTTCCACACCAATGGTGGTAGAACCGCCCAATCCCAGATCGAGCAGCACGAGGTCGGGCTTCTGCGCCTTGATAAGTCGCCAGTAAGCAGGTTCGTTTTCGGCAGTTCCAATGATTTCTGCCTCAGGAATGTCGGTCTTGAAGATGCCCTCGGTACCTTTCAGCTCCAGTGGCACATCTTCTACTATAATCACTTTAAAATTCTCCATATCTCAATTCTATTTTTTAATTTTCTATTCAATTCCAGCTTGAGATTTCTCATGCTGAACTTCCGTTATTTCTATTTCAACCTTAGGTTTCCATCTTTCCTTCAAGCCCTCGAAGTCAATTTTCTTAACGACCGCTACGGGCAAGACAACCGTGATGATGGCACTGCCGTCAGAGCAGCCAGCGGAACTGAGACCGCAGCCGCGCAAGTTGGTAATATCGCCAACCTCTCTGGCTATCTGTCTCGCTACGAGATAATTGACATCCACCGTAGTAGATGAAAAGAAATCGTTGATCTGCCGGGAATCGTAAGGCGATTCATACTGCTTCACCGACACATCGGCATAAGGATTTCCAGCAGTTGTCGCGATTCTGATGTCGCACTTCTTCGTATTGCCTATCAGAATTTCGAAAAGACGCTCCAGCAGATGGTAATCCAGCCTTACCATGCCCTTCGCCTGCTCCATCGCCTGCGTACTCAGCATGGTATATACCGATTTGTAATACTCTATCAGCTCGCAAAGCGACTCCACATCTTCGGGATTGGTTTCGATGAGCTGTCGGATACGCGACGGATAATACATTGTTTCATGTTTCAGGGCGGAGAGACAGTTGTCGAGCACCTGATTGGCAACATAAAGCTTGTCGCCCTCGTATTCCGTGCGATGGATTTCGTCTTCCAGCAGTTCCAGTCTGCTGTAGTCTTTCCGTACATCTGCCATACCGTCGTTCAGCGTTTTCTCGATGCGCACCACCACCTCGTTGAGCTGTTCACTGTTGGCTCTACGGCTGGTCTTCTCATCCCAAATCTCGCTGATTCGCTGCAGCTTTTCCTTGTCAGAGCTGCTGCTGAGCAGAATCTGATTGATGGTATTCACCTTGTCTACGGCGAAGCGATAGCGCAGGATGTGGCGATAATACAAAAGGTAATAGGCCAGCGGCAGCTGCAGCAAGAGGAGTATCAGGAGCACCACCGCCACATTCTTGGAGTTCTTGGAAATCTCCATCGTGCGCACGTATTCATCCAGCGTATTGTCGGCACTCATCTCCCTGAAGAGCTGGGTGTAGACCTTGTTGTTGCTGGCATACAGGTCCCACCGGTGGAGCGCCAGGGCTGCCACGGCACTCTCGTTGCGGATGTCGAGAATCACGTTGTAGTCGGTAGGCAGACTGTCTCTGAGCCACTGCAATTCGGCTATGGCTCCCGACTTCGGAAACTTCACCATCAGGAAGGGGCCCTTAGGACGGAGCGAGCGATAATGGCGGTTGAGATACTCCCTGGCGGAATCGGCGAAGGCAAGCGTGCGCTCGTAATGACCGTTGACATTGCTGAAATAGGCGCTGTCGGCAAACTGGTCGGCTCGCTGCAGATTGAGCGGCTTCCTTACGGCTGTTCGCTTATGCTGATGATGAACGCCCGGAGATTTCTGCATCTTCGCCCAGGCGCTGCCAGAAGGAAGACAGGAGAACAGGGCTATGAGCAAAGACAGCAGGAGCATACGACCCGCAGGAAGGCGGAAGGCAAAACGACTGCCCTTGCCAACCTCGCTTTGTACAGAAATATCGCATTTGTCAAACATACGGCTCGTCTTCTTGTATTTCTCGATGATTCCCTTGCAGTTGATGAGTCCGAAACCATGTCCGCCGGTATAGGTGCGGTCGAAAACATGAGCCAGCTGTTCCTCGTCCATACCCTTTCCGTTGTCTGTGATGGAAATCTCCACATACTTATCCTCTTTCTTGACCTGAGCCTCGACGACCACCTCGCCACCGGCAGGAGTAAACTTCCTGGCATTGTCGGCAACCGTATTGATCATGAAGAGCGTCAGGGCACGGTCGGCTTTCAAAACGGCATCCGTCGGCTTCACCACGAGCCTGATGCCCTTCATCTGGAAACTCGTCTTTCCCTTCTCCACGATGTCGAATAGCTGCTGCAGGGAGAAGCTCTCGATGCGGAGGCTCAGCATTCCCTGCTTCATCTGAATCCATCGTGTCAAGGTACTGTTATAACCTTCAATAACATCTACTAGTTCCAGCATGTACTGGTAGCGTTCTTTCCTTACCTTCTCCGTTTCGCCACCCTTGCAGAGTCGGGTTACCTCGTTCAGCATACGGTTTATATATGAAAGATTTGAGTTGGCAAACTCCACTTTGGTGCGCTGCTCCACATTGCGTTCCTTGTTGGTGGTTACCCTCATCGTCAATTCCATGTGGCGTTCCTTTTCCTCTTCAAACTTTTCAAGGAATTCCTTATGTTTCTGAGCATTAAGTTCCATCCGTTCATGCAGAGGTTTAAGCAGTTCATCCGTTGATTCCTCCTTTGCTTTCTTGCGCTTCATATAGTCGAAGACATAGAGCAGGATGACGGCAAGGACAATCAGGACTATCACGGCGATGATCATGACATTGAGAATCGTGGCGATATCGTCGAGCTGGGCAGCACGGGCTTCGAGCTGGCGGTCTTGTCGGGAAGACTCCTGCAGGTCGAGATAGGCGTTGCGGTTGTAGTCGCTCTTCACCTTGTCGTCGAGTGCGGAATAAGCCAGACTCATCTGCTCACGGATGGAAGCCACGAGGTCGGGCGCCTGGAAGATAGCCTTGTTGTCATTGAGCGCATGGTTCAGGCAGTCGAGCGACGACCGGTAATCCCTGATTTGCCAATAGCACTCGGCAAGGGTACGATGGGCACCTGCCGTCTGGTAAACATCGCCATAGCTGCTGAAGAGATTGAGCGCCCGCTGGGCAAAGTTGCCGGCAAGCAGGTTGGCAGGCATCTGCTCGATGTTGAGATACTGGAAGGCAGGCAGGTTGTTCCTGATGAGGAACTCCCGGTTGTCTTCGTCCTGGATATGTTCGCTGATAGCCTGCAGGGCATTCGCCTGCCAGTAAGGATAAGGATTAGGACCGCTCGCCAGCATGTAGCATCTGATGAGCATATCGAATTCTGCCTGCAGAATCTCGCGCTGAGTACCGTGGGTTATCGCCCCACCTGCACCGAAATTGTAAAGATAGTTCAGATACTGGGCTGTATCCTGCTCCAAGGCGTCAGGATCTATCTGGTTCAGGGCTTGCATCATCGGCTTCTCCAACTGCACATAATAGAAATAGGTGGAAGCCACAACCGCAAACTCTGACTGGGCATAAACGGCACGCTGATACTCACGGGAAGGCAGGTTATCGGTCTCCTCGCCTATTCTGCGAAGGCGGCGCATCGCTTTCTCGCGATAGGCATAGAAATCCTTGTTGCGGGCTTCCCGCTGACAAAGTCGCATGTTCTGGACGTCTGCAATAAGGAGTTCTATCTGGTTATCGCTGCGTTCTTCCACGTGGTTGAGCCACAGTTTGGCAAGCTTGTAATCCATCTTGGCAATAGCCACGAAGGCAAGGTTGTTGCAAGCCTCAGCATAACCGGTAGGATAATCGTCAGAAAGAGCCAAAGCTCTCTTTGCCAGCACTTTGGTAGAGTCGAGGTTGCGATAGTGAAGAGCATAGGATTGACTGTTCAACTTATCCACCTCATGCTGATGGGCAGGCGAACAAGCTGAAAAGAAAAGCGCCGCCACCACCACAAGGTTGATGACGACGCAATAAAGATGACATTTTTTTTTATGCATAAGCATAAAAACAATAACTTTTAAAAACGAAGATCAAAAATTAAGCGCGAGCCTTGGCAATATAGCCAAGAGCTTCCTGGCACTTAGCTGTGATAGCAGCCCAGTCGCCAGCAGCAACAGTCTCCTTAGGGAAGAGCTTAGAACCCATACCTACGCAGAGAACGCCAGCCTTGATCCAAGGAGTAAGATTCTCCTCTGTTGGCTCTACGGCACCTGTTACCATGATGTTGCTCCAACGCAATGGTGCCATCACATTCTTGACGAATGAAGGACCACCCACATTACCAGCAGGGAACACCTTAGTTACATCGCAACCAGCAGCCTGAGCGTTGTTGATCTCTGTAACTGAACCACAACCTGGTGAATATGGAACCAAGCGACGGTTGCAGACAGGTGCAATCTCAGGGTTGAAGTTAGGACCTACGATGAAGTTAGCACCCAACTGGAGATAGAGAGAAGCAGTACCAGCATCAACAACTGTACCAGCACCCAAGATCATCTCAGGGCAAGCCTTATCAGCCCACTTTACCAACTCACCGAAAATCTCGTGAGCGAAGTCACCACGGTTAGTAAACTCGAATACACGAACGCCACCCTCATAGCAAGCCTTGATTACGTTCTTGCAGATTTCAACGTCCTTATTGAAGAATACAGGAACCATACCAGTCTCTTTCATGGCTGCCATGACCTGCATTTTGCTAAACTTTGCCATTTTTATTTTAATATTAAATGTTAAGTGTTAAATGTTAAATTAGGAAGAGCAAATGAATTTTTCACTCTTCCGTCTTCACTTCATTTATCGCTGAACGCGACCATTAGCGTTACCGCCAGCAAGACTCTCTACCTCATCAGCAGAAACGAGGTTGAAGTCACCAGGGATAGTGTGCTTCAATGCAGAAGCAGCAACAGCAAACTCCAAAGCCTCAGCCTGAGTCTCCTTAGTCAAGAGACCGTGGATCAAACCACCAGAGAAAGAGTCACCACCACCTACGCGGTCGATGATAGGGTTGATATCGTAGTGCTTGCTCTGATAGAACTCCTTACCATCATAAATAAGAGCCTTCCAGCCGTTGTGTGTAGCAGAGAGAGACTCGCGGAGAGTAGAAACAACATACTTGAATCCGAACTCCTTCATCATACCCTGGAAGATGCCGTAGTAACCCTCAGCATCTGTCTTGCCGCCCTCTACGTCAGCATCTGGCTTGAAGCCCAGGCAGAGCTGAGCATCTTCCTCATTACCGATGCAAACGTCAACGTACTTCATCAAAGGACGCATAACAGAGATAGCCTTCTCTGAAGTCCAGAGCTTCTTGCGGAAGTTGAGGTCAACAGAAACAGTTACACCATGACGCTTAGCAGCCTCACAAGCCAACTTGGTCAACTCAGCAGCCTTGTCGCTGATAGCAGGAGTAATACCGCTCCAGTGGAACCACTGAGCACCCTCCATGATCTTATCGAAATTGAAATCTGCAGCATCAGCCTCTGCGATAGCGCTGTGAGCACGGTCGTAGATAACCTTTGATGGGCGCATAGAAGCACCAGTCTCAGCATAGTAAAGACCTACACGGTCGCCACCACGAGCGATGAAATCTGTGTTCACACCATAGCGACGGAGAGCATTCAGGGCAATCTGACCAATCTCGTGCTTTGGCAACTTAGATACGAAGTAAGCCTCATGACCATAGTTAGCCACGCTGACAGCTACGTTAGCCTCACCACCACCAGGGATGATGCGGAATGATTCACTCTGAATGAAACGCTCGTTACCTTCTGGTGACAAACGAAGCATAATTTCACCTAATGTTACAATTTTTGCCATTGTTGATAGTTTTAATTAATTGTTTTTATGTTTGTTTGTAATTGACAATTCTATGAACTCATCATTACATGATTTTGACAATGTTTTAAGGCATCATCTCATATCGTTGGCAAAAATAACCATAATTTCCCGAATAACGAAATAAAAAGGGATTTTTTTTCATTTTTAGCCTCATTTTTCCCTTTTTCAAGACTTTTTTTTGATTTTTGTGCAAAAAAACAGCTGTGCATTCGCACAATTCATTTTTTTATTGTATATTTGTGCCCGAAAGCATGAACTGTGGTCGCACACACCTGCTTTGATTCAATAATTAATTGTTGGGAATACACAGTCGTTCATATATATTAATGTACGCGCGAATTTCCCTCAAAAATAAAATACTTAAAACAATGGCCGAAAAAATCAGAATCAAGGATATCGCTGAAAGAGCAGGCGTATCCGTCGGTACGGTTGACAGAGTTCTTCATGAGCGCCCTAACGTATCCAAGACTGCCCGTGAAAAGGTGGAGAAGGCGCTGAAGGAGATGAATTATCAGCCAAACATGTACGCCAGTGCATTGGCGTACAACAAATCGTATACCTTCTATCTTCTTATCCCTAAGCACGAATCGGAAGCTTACTGGGAGGAGATTGAGGAAGGTGCGAAGAAGTGTGAAGAGACTCGACGTGATTTTCATATCAATGTAGAAATCAGATTCTACGAGCGTTCAAACGAGGATTCCTTCCGGGAAATGTCGGAAGAAATACTAGATGCACTGCCTGAAGGCGTCATCGTGGTTCCGTCTTCGCTCGCCGTAACACGCGAGTTGACCGAACAGCTGCACCATAAAAGCATCCCCTTCATCCTCCTCGACTCATACATGCCCGATCTGCGTCCGCTTTCATTCTACGGCCAGGATTCTTTCTGCTCCGGATTCTTCTCGGCAAAGATGCTGATGATGATTGCCAACGGCGAAAAGGAAATCATGCTGATGAGGCAGACCAAGGACGGAAAGGTTGTAAGTAAGCAGCAGGACAACCGAGAGGTGGGATTCCGCCACTACATGCACGACCACTTCCCACAGGTGGAAATCAAGGTACTCGACCTGCCGCTCAACGGAACCCGAAACGAATACGTGAAGATGCTGGAGAAATACTTTGCTGAGCATCCGGACACGCATCACTGCATCACCATGACATCGAAGGCGCATATCGTGGGCGACTTCATCCTGAAGACCAATCGCCGCGATGTTCAGATCATGGGCTATGATATGGTGGAGAAGAACGCCCACTGTCTGCGCGAGGGAAGCATCTCGTTCCTCATCGCACAGCACGCCTACATGCAGGGTTACTACTGTGTAGACACCCTCTTTCAGGCCATCGTGCTGAAGAAGAAGGTAACCACCGTGAACTACATGCCTATCGAGCTGCTGATGAAGGAGAACGTAGACTTCTACCGCAGAACACAAATCTAAAAAAGATTCTGATTGAAGGAAATAAGTATTTGAATATAAACATATTATAAATATATAAAAACAACTACAGTATGAAACTATCAAGCTTTATCAAGATTAACCCTGCCGACTCGGTAGTGGTTTGCTTGCGCCCAATGAAGAAGGGCGAAGTGATTGAGGTAGATGGTAAGACCATCACCCTGTTGCAGGATACTCCTGCTGGACATAAGGTGCTCATTGACGATGCTGCCGAGGGTACTGACATCATCAAGTACGGTTATCCTATCGGTCATGCAAAGCAGGACCTGAAGCAGGGCGAATGGGTGAATGAGAATAATCTCAAGACCAATCTCGCCGGCACATTGGAGTACACCTACAATCCTGTAGACGAGCAGTTGAGCATCGCACAGGAGAACCGTACCTTCAAGGGATTCGTACGCAAGAACGGCGAAGTAGGTGTAAGAAACGAGATTTGGGTGGTTCCTACAGTAGGTTGCGTGAACGGAATCGCAGAGAAACTGGTTGAACTCCTGAAGAAGGAGACCAACTGCGAGGGAATCGACGCTATCCACGCATGGCACCACAACTACGGCTGCTCTCAGCTTTCAGGCGACCATGAGAACACCCGTAAGGTTTTGCGCGACATCTGCTTGCATCCAAATGCAGGCGCTGTGCTCGTACTCTCTCTCGGTTGCGAGAACAACCAGGCTGACGCATTCATGGAGATGCTCGGCGACTACGACAAGGACCGCATCAAACTGCTTGTAACACAGAAGGTTGAAGGCGATGAGCTGGAGGAAGGCATGAAGCTGCTCCGTGATCTCTATCAGAAGGCTAAGGAAGACAAGCGTGAGGACGTGCCTGTCAGCAAGCTCCGCGTTGGTTTGAAGTGTGGCGGTTCTGACGGCTTCAGCGGTATTACAGCTAACCCACTGGTAGGTGAATTCTCAGACTGGCTGGTAGCTCAGGGCGGAACATCTATCCTCACTGAGGTGCCAGAGATGTTTGGTGCAGAGACTATCCTGATGAACCGTTGCGAGAACAAGGAACTCTTCGACAAGACTGTTCACCTGATCAACGACTTCAAGGAATACTTCCTCAGCCACGGTGAGCCAGTTGGCGAGAATCCTTCTCCAGGCAACAAGGCTGGTGGAATCTCTACCCTCGAAGACAAGGCGCTGGGCTGTACACAGAAGTGTGGCCGTGCTCCGGTCAGCGGCGTATTGCAGTATGGCGACCGTTTGGAGACAACAGGTCTCAACCTGCTCTCAGCTCCAGGCAATGACCTTGTAGCTGCTACAGCATTGGCTTCTGCCGGTTGTCAGCTCGTACTCTTCACCACCGGTCGTGGAACGCCATTCGGCACCTTCGTACCAACCATGAAGATTTCTACCAACAGCAACCTGGCAAAGAACAAGCCAAACTGGATTGACTTCAATGCCGGTGAACTGGTGGAAGGTACGGAGATGAAGGATCTCGTACGCAAGTTTATCGATAAGATTATCGCCGTAGCCAGTGGCGAGGAAGCCCGCAACGAGAAGAACGGCTACAGCGAGATCTCCATTTTCAAGAATGGAGTAACATTGTAACATTTAATTTGAAACATGAGTAATAAAAAAGGTTTGCTGGCGCTTTCGCCGTTATTTCTGCTGATTGTCCTCATCGCAGCGTTCACCATCTATTCTACGGATGTGACTCACAAGGACACCAACTTGTCGCTCACCGTGGCATTCATGATATCCAGTATCTATGCCGTGGCGATTTCGGGTGGAATGCCCATCAAGAAGCGAGTGGACACCTACAGCAAAGGTGCTGGCGCCAACAACCTGATGCTCATGTTGTGGATATACGTACTGGCAGGTGCGTTCGCAGCATCGGCAAAGGCGATGGGGGCAGTAGACGCCACCGTAAACCTGGCGCTGAGCGTCCTGCCTGCCAGCATGATTCTTCCCGGCCTTTTCCTGGCGGCTTGCTTCATTTCCGTCTCCATCGGTACCAGCGTAGGAACGGTGGTGGCGCTGGTTCCTATAGCAGCCGGACTGGCCAGTTCCATGCACGGCAATGTAGGCATGATGACCGCCATCATCGTGGGTGGAGCCTATTTTGGCGACAACCTCTCGTTCATCTCTGATACGACTGTGGTGGCAACTCAGACGCAAGGTTGCCGGATGAGTGACAAGTTCAGGGTGAATTCGCTCATCGTGGGTCCAGCAGCCCTCATCATCCTCGGCGTCTATGCCGTGATGGGAATCGGTCTTCAGGCTCCAACCGACATTGCAGAAGTGGAATACATCAAGGTATTACCTTATATATTGGTACTCGTCTGCGCCATAGCCGGCATGAACGTGATGGCAGTCCTGGCAATGGGCACGATACTCTGCGGCGCCATCGGCGTGGCAAGTCATTATCTCGGTTCTCCCCTCTCCTACGACCTGTTCGGCTGGTTCTCGGCAATGGGCAATGGAATCACGGGCATGGGCGAGCTGGTGATTATCGCCATGATGGCAGGCGGAATGCTGGAAATCATCCGGGAGAACGGAGGAATCAACTATATCATCGACAAGATTACCGCCCGTGTTCACGGCAAGCGTGGAGCCGAACTCTCTATTGCTGCGCTCGTATCGCTGGTGAACATCTGCACAGCCAACAACACGGTGGCAATCCTGACGGTGGGAAATATCGCAAAGAAGATAGGCGATAAGTTTGGCGTTGACAACCGCAAGGCAGCCAGCATCCTCGACACCTTCTCGTGCATGGTGCAGGGCATGATTCCCTACGGAGTTCAGATGCTTCTGGCAGCCGGTCTGGCAGGAATCAGTCCGATGGACATTCTGCCCTATCTCTACTATCCGGTAGCCATCGGTATTGCTGCACTCCTCGCAATCATCTTCCGCTATCCGAAGAGATATAATTAAACAGAAAATATCATTTAAAAATCAGGCGATATGGACTTTTTACAGAGAAATCTTTTCATCAAGCTGCGTTCCGAGAATTTCGGAACCAACGAAGAACTTGAACCAATGACAACCTTCAAGATGCAGAAGATTGCCCAGATGATGAAGAACCTCAGCGACATTCCTGAGGGAGAAGTTCGCATGAGCAACAGCTTTCTGAATCGCCGTCTTTCTAAGATACAAGATGACGAACGTCATGCTATTGACACTTCAATAGAAACCGTCTACCTGCTGCGCATCATCGTGGGCAACGTGAACAGCATCCTGAAGAATGGAATCAATCTGAAGGGAATCATACAGCTGGGCAACTACCTTCGTACGAAAGGTGACAAGGTAGACTTCGTGAAGCTGGAGAAATGGCTTGCCAAGCTTCGCATCCAGCGCATCGCACAGCTTGAAGGAAGCGTGCTCATCACCTTCTTCGACTTTGAGCAGGACGAAATTCCATTCGTGCGCCACGTAGAGCCAGGCGCCTACAAGCAGACACTACGCTCGCTCTATTACAACATTACGGAGCATCAGGACATCCAGTTTGAGCAGAACAATGCCGGCTTCGTACATACTACCGGAGGCACCATGCGCAAGAATCTGCGCCGAAGCATGCGCTTCCTGCAGTATGCTCCGATAGAGACTATGAGTAATTTCATGAACAACTTCTTCCGTTCACTTTCGGAAATCGAAGAATAGTGAAATATAAAATTTATATAAAAAACGAACACGTCTGATGAATATATCAGACGTTTTTCGTATCTTTGCAGTTATGAAAAGAAGTATCATAACAATTATTACCATAATATTTACCCTTGGGCTTCATGCTCAAGTGCAATGTGAAGATACCTGCACCCATGTGCATGGTATTGACCTCAGCCATTACCAAGGAAATGTCTTTTGGGAAACTGTAGGTGATAACTCCAAGATGGCTTATGTCTATCTGAAAGCAACAGAAGGTGGAACCAACGTGGACGCCAAGTATAAGAAGAACATCGACCTGGCTCACCGTTACGGTCTCAAGGTAGGTTCCTATCACTTCTACCGTGCCAAGATTCCACAGCAGACGCAGCTGGAGAATTTCATGGCACAATGCCGACCGGGCGACCAGGATCTGCTGCCGATGATAGACGTAGAAACCAAGAGCGGACTGAACACCGAAGAGTTCTGCGATTCGCTGTTCAAGTTCCTGCATCTGGTAGAGAAAGCATACAAACAGAAGCCGCTCATCTATACCGGAGCCAACTTCTACGACCATTACCTGCTGGGCAAGCTTGACAGCTACAAGCTCATGATTGCCCAATACACCAAGCGCGAACCAGTGCTGGCAGACGGCAGAGACTTCGAGATGTGGCAGTATACCGGTAAAGGCAGGCTGAACGGAATCAATGGTTATGTCGACAAGAGCCGGTTCATGGGAAGGCACAGGCTGAGAGAAATCAGATTCAGACATCGATAAAACATTATACTCAATATAAACTTTAAATAAAACTATGGCAATTATAAAATGTCCAGAATGTGGACGCCAAATTAGCGACAAAGCACCAACATGTCCAAGCTGCGGTGTAGAGATAGCGGGCAAAATCACAAAATGCCCTAACTGCGGAGAGGTTTATTTCAACTATCTTGAAATGTGTCCGAACTGCCAGACTCCTAATCCGGCATTGGTAGGCGGCAGGAACGGAATCACTCCTACTCCTTCTGCACCGGTACAAACTGCACAGCCAGTGGAATCTGTTGCTCCAGTACAGCAGCCTGTAAGACAATCCATGCAGCAGACCGGAAAATCTGGAATGACGGAAAGACCTGGAATGTCAGCAAGCCCTGGAATGCCTGCAACTCCTCCACCTCCACCCGTACATCCAACGGCAGCCAATGGAAACGGAGGCGAGCAGAATCCAGAAAACAAAGAACCGGAGAAGAAAATGAGCACCCGAAGCATCCTGATCATCTCGCTCATCTTCTCTATCCTCGTCTGCGGAATCCTATATTACTTCTATGACAATGCCAACAAGAACAAGGAGATGGAAGCTTACGAATACGCCATGCAGAGTACTGACCCGATGGTTCTCCAGAGTTATCTGGACACCTACAAGGATGCAGACGAAGCCCATCGCGATTCCATCACGGCTCATCTCGAGCTGCTGAAGCAGAACGATCAGGATTGGACCAATGCGGTAGTGAGCGGTTCGAAAGACGCATTGCAGGCTTACCTTCAGAAATATCCAAACAGCATACATAAGCAGGAAGCCATCAACAAGATTGATTCCATCGACTGGAACGTGGCAAAGAATGCTGACACTGCTGATGCTTACCAGACTTATCTGGATGCGCACAGAGACGGTTCGCACATCGAAGAGGCTGAGAATGCCTTGAAGAAGGTGAAGGGACGTGACCTGCAGCCGGAAGAAAAGGAATTTATTACTGGTTTGTATCGCCAGTTCTTCCAGAGCATCAACTCCCGTGACGGAGACGGATTGCTCGCCAACTGCGAAGACATTCTCTCTTCACTGCTGGGCAAGAACTCTGCACCGAAATCGGATGTCGTTACCTTTATGGACAAGCTTTATAAGGAGGATGTTGCCAACATGAACTGGCACATTAACAACGATTATCAGATCAAGAAGCGAGAGATTGGTGACAGTGAATATGAATATCAGGTGGTGTTCACTGCCAAGCAGGCAGTTGACAAGACGGACGGTTCCAAGCACGAACAGCTGTTCAAGATTTCGAGCACCGTTTCTCCTGACCTGAAGATTTCATCATTCAACATGTCGAAGGTAACTCCTGCTGAATAAAAGATATGGGAAAATAAAAAAATGGGAAATAAAAAATGCCCTGTAAGAACAAAAGCTTTCAAGTTCCAATGACTTGTTTTAAAGCTTTTGCCCTTACAGGGCGTTTTGTTTATATCCTTAATACCCAGGGCGTTGCCCTGGGCTAGGAGTTTCTGCCCTTTCAGGGCGTGTGGGGCAAATCTGCTTCTGACCTCTACTTTGCCTCCTTCATCTGGCGAAGCAACTCTTTCTGTCTGTCATTCAAGCCGGTTGGCAACTTCACGTTATAGGTAATCATCAGATCACCGAATGTTCCATCGCCACGGTCGAAACCCTTGCCACGAACACGAACCTTCGTGCCATTCTGAGTCTCAGGCTTAATCTTCAACTTGATCTTCGAACCGTTGCTCAGCGTAATGATTCCTTCTCCACCCAACAAGGCAGTATACATGTCGATGTTCACGTTCATGTTCATCTCGCCATTATTGGTTCGAGCACCTTGCTGACCGCCGCAGCCACCGTTGCAACCGCCAGTACCGAAGTCAGCACCTGCGCCATAACCGGCATTGGCTCCACCAGCTCCGCCGAAACCGCCAAAACCACCGAAGCCACCGAAACCAGAACCGCCCTGACTGCTGCGGGAACGGCCGCCGCCAAAGAGATTTTCGAAGAAGCTGGAGAATCCACCTCCACCACTTCCGAAACTGCTGAAGTCGAAGCCCTCAAACGGATTGCCGCCACCGGCACTGCCGCCACCAAATCCACCACCACCGAAGCCACCGGCGTTCTTCCAGTTCTCGCCAAACTGATCGTATTTGGCACGCTTATCTGGATCAGACAACACCTCATACGCCTCGTTCAAAGCCTGGAACTTAGCCTTAGCCTTCGGGTCGTTAGGGTGCAAGTCTGGATGAAACTGCTTAGCTCTCTTACGATAGGCTGCTCGAACATCCTTCTGAGGGATGTTCTTGTCAACACCAAGAATTTTGTAATAATCTACGAATGCCATATTCTTATACCTCCTATTTTTAATTATTTTTTGAATTATCCAACAAAAAGTATGCCGTAATTGCCAACTTTTTTGTACTTTTGCAAAGTAATAATAACAATTTAGTAATATGAAACAAGTATTTGCAGCGCTCTTGCTGGCGCTCACCATCAATTCACCCGCTATGGCACAGCAACGTACCGTAAAACTGAGAGTAATCGAGACGAGCGACGTCCACGGTTCCTTCTTCCCATACGATTTCATCAACCGGAAGCCAAAGGCTGGAACCTTGGCTAGAGTTTCTTCATACGTCAACGACCTCCGAAAGACGTACAAGGACAATGTAATCCTCCTGGAAAATGGCGACATCCTGCAGGGACAGCCTACCTGCTACTATTATAATTATGTGAACACCCAGGCTCGCAACGTGGCTTCGGATGTGGTCAACTACATGAAGTATGATGCGCAGGCGTTCGGTAATCATGATGTTGAGACCGGTCATCCAGTTTACGACAAGTGGATCAAGGAGTTGAACTGCCCTGTTCTTGGCGCCAACATCATCGACACCAAGACTGGAGAGCCTTACGTCAAGCCTTACATCATCCTGAACCGTGAGGGTGTGAAGATTGCCGTTCTCGGCATGTTGACCCCAGCCATTCCTAACTGGCTGACAGAGAATCTCTGGAGCGGTCTTCATTTCGAAAACATGGTAACCAGCGCCCAAAAATGGATGAAGCACATCCAAGAGAACGAGAAGCCGGACGTGGTGATTGGCGTCTTCCATAGTGGTAAGGACGGTGGAATCGTCACCCCGGAATATGAAGAGGATGCTTCGCTCAGAGTAGCAAAAGAAGTGCCAGGTTTCGACATGGTGCTCTTCGGTCACGACCATACCCGTTACAACGAGACGGTTACCAATGTGGAAGGCAAGCCAGTGGTTTGTCTCGACCCAGCCAACAACGCCCTCTCCGTGGCGGATGCAGAGATTACTCTGACCCTCAACAGGAAGAAGGTGAACGGCAAGAAGCAGTATGTAGTGACTGACAAGAAAGTGGTAGGAAATCTTGCCGATGTGACAAAATGTCCTATCGATGAGGATTTCATGAAGGCTTTCGAGCCTCAGATTGCAGAAATCAACCAGTATGTGGGCAAGCAGATTGGTACTTTCAAGAACACCATCCACAGCCGTGAATCGTTCTTCGGAAGCTGCGCCTTCAATGATTTCATCCTCAACCTGCAGCTCGAAATCACCAAGGCAGACATCGCCTTCAACGCCCCACTCCAGTTCAACTCCACCATCAACGCAGGTCCCATCTACGTGAGCGACATGTTCAACCTCTATAAATATGAGAATCAGCTCTACGTGATGCGCCTTACCGGTGAAGAGATCCGCAAGCATCTGGAGATGAGTTATGACCTCTGGGTGAACACGATGAAGAGTCCTGACGATCATCTGCTTCTGCTCGACACTCAGACCAAGGGCGATCAGCAGCGCCTGGGCTTCAAGAACCTCTCCTTCAACTTTGACAGTGCAGCCGGAATCGACTACGAAGTGGATGTTACAAAGCCAGACGGTGAGAAGGTGAAGATTCTGCGCATGAGCAACGGTCAGCCTTTCGATGAAAAGAAATGGTACAATGTAGCCGTAAACAGCTATCGAGGCAACGGTGGCGGTGAACTTCTCACTCGCGGAGCCGGCATTCCGAAAGACAGTCTGGACAGCCGAATCATCTACCGCAGCAAGCGCGACCAGCGCTACTATCTGATGGAAGCCATCGAAAAGATGGGCACTATCGAGGCAAAGGCAAACAATAACTGGAAGTTCGTACCGGAAGCATGGACCAAGCCAGCAGCCCAGCGCGACTATGATTTGCTGTTCGGCAAAAAGCAGTAGCCAGCCCATCGAAACGCTCCCCCAGAAAAGCAAATCATAAAGTTCAAAGTTCAATATTCAAAGTTCAAAGTAAAGAATGAAGTATTGGTTTATATTTTGCAAGAGTGACATCTTGCTCGAGAAGAGAGAAGACGGAACCTATACGATTCCATGTAGTGAGGAATGTCCGATAGAGACAAAGCCCTGGACCCACATCCTCAACATCACACCGATGGAGGACGGAACGGAGGTGAAAACCTTCACCATTCCGGAACCAGTCACCGACCATCCGAAGTTCGAGATGTGCGGTCTGCGTCCTAGTTTCTATAAGCTCACACCTGAGCTTTACCAGAAGGCAGGCAAGTGTCAGGAACTGAACTATTGGGACATGAACACCCATTTCTGCGGCGTTTGCGGTGCACCGATGCAGATGGCAACCGACATCAGCAAGAAATGTACCCAGTGCGGCAAGCAGGTCTGGCCATCTCTCGCCACCGCCATCATCGTACTCATCAAGAAGGGCGACCAGGTTCTTCTCGTTCATGCCCGCAACTTCAAGGGCAACTTCGATTCTCTCGTAGCCGGATTCGTAGAGACGGGCGAAAGCCTGGAAGAAGCCGTGCATCGCGAGGTGATGGAAGAAACGGGACTTACCATCAGGAACGTGAAGTATTTCAGTTCCCAGCCATGGCCTTATCCAAGTGGACTGATGGTGGGTTATACGGCAGAATATGTGGATGGAGAAATCCACCTGCAGAAAGAGGAACTCTCTCGCGGCAAGTGGTTTAGCAAGGACAACCTCCCTATCCTTCCCGAGAAATTATCAATTGCCCGCCGCCTGATTGACGCCTGGCTGGAGGGCAAGATTTAATAGTTAAACGCAACAAGAAACTTTTGGTCGGAACAAGAAACTTTTGTTTTGAACAAGAAACAAGAACGCAACAAGAGATGAAAGAGAAACTTTGGAATGCTAACTATGTGAAGGTGATGACGACCAATTTTCTGCTCTACTTCGCCTTCTATCTTCTCACCCCGCTGCTCCCGCTCTATCTGAGTGAGACCTTCGGGACTACGAAGGATGTAATCGGCATAGTACTGAGCGGTTATACTGTGGCAGCCCTCATCATCCGCCCCTTCAGCGGCTATGTGGTAGACGGGTTCTCTCGAAAGAAAGTGCTGATGATTTGCCTGGCAGCCTTCGCCATCTTCTTTGCAGGCTACATTGCAGCCAGCACCATCCTGATGTTTGCCATCTGCCGAACCCTGCACGGCGGACCGTTTGGCGCCGTAACCGTTGCCAACAGCACGTGCGCCATCGATGTCCTGCCAGCCAGCCGTCGCAACGAAGGCATTGGTCTCTACGGACTGAGCAACAATTTCGCCATGGCAATAGCCCCGTCTATCGGCATTTATCTGCACAACATGGTGGGCAGTTACATGGTACTGTTCTGGATTGCCTTCATCGTAGCCATCGCTTCGGTGGTGATTGCCGGAACGGTTCGTCTGCCGGAGAAGGAAATCGTCAAGAACAAGGAGAAGCTGTCCCTGGACCGATTCTTCCTGACCCGCGCCTGGCTGCTCGCCATCAACATCTGCATGTTTGGCTTCTGCTGGGGCGTTCTGAGCAACTATCTTGCCATCTACAGCAAGGAAGAGCTTGGCATTACGGGTGGAACGGGAACCTATTTTGCCATCCTCTCGATGGGCTTGTTCCTCTCACGTCTGCAGGGACGTAAAGCTCTGAGCAAAGGCAAGTTAACACAGAACGCAGCCGAAGGAATGCTGATTTCGCTGGTGGGCTTCACCCTCTTTGTCGCCATCAAGCATCCAGTAGCCTATTACCTCTCAGCAGCGCTCATAGGTCTGGGCAACGGCCATCTCTATCCCGCCTTCCTAAATATGTTTATCAATGTGGCTCGCCACGACCAGCGAGGCACAGCCAACAGCAGTATTCTTACGGGTTGGGATTTAGGGTTCGGAATCGGCTGTCTGCTCGGTGGTGTTGTGGCAGAACATTTCGGCTACAACGGAACCTTCTGGATGGTAGCCATCGAAAATGCCGCCGCCGTAGTCCTGTTCTTTGCCGCCTCTAAAAGCTTTTTCGAGAAGCGGAGAAGAGTGGAATAGATTTTTCTGAAATAAAAATCTGAACTTTTCACATGTGGTTCAAGTACGGGCTGAAGGCCCAAAAGCTCCTAGCCCAGGGCAACGCCCTGGGTATAATGGCAGTCAACAAGGCGCCCTGTAAGGGCAAAAGCTTTATGTATTGTCTGGAGTTTTAAAGCTTTTGCCCTTACAGGGCGACAGACTTGCGTACATAAATAACCCAGGGCGTTGCCCTGGGCTAGGAGCTTCTGCCCTTTCAGGGCGTGTGGAGCTTACATACAAAACTTGAGTTAAACAAAACTTGAGTTAAACAAAATGAGAGTTAAACAAAATGAGAGTTAAACAAAATGAGAGTTAAACAAACAAAATGAGGGTGTGCCATCAATAAGATGATGACACACCCTCAAATATTTTCCAATGCTGTGTTCAGCTTATTCCAATACTTTTCAGCTTAGAATGCTTAGAATGGAAGATCGTCAGCGCTTCCACCTGCTGCAGGAGCTGCTGGCTGAGCTGGAGGGAATGGAGCCGTAGCACCACCAGCTGGAGCAGCTGCAGGAGCTGACTGAACAGGAGCAGCACCCATTGGAGGGAATGGAGAAGCACCAGGCTGAACACCACCCATAGCACCAGCAACGGCGTTAGGATCTACGCGCTGCACGTTCCAAGCGCGAACACTGTTGAACCAACGACCCTGATACTCATGAGCATCCAAATCGAAGGAAACCATGATTTCTTCACCAGTCTGAATATTGAACTGAGCAATACGATCTGCGCCAAAAACATCAAAGCACAACTTCTTAGGATATGCTTCGTGAGTTTCGATTACATAAGACTGAGCCTTCCACTCGCCTCTTGCTGAAACGCCGCTTCTTTCTGGTAAAACGGCAATAACCTTTCCTTGTAATTCCATATTAATATTTTAAAGTTTATATAGATTCAAACGATTCTGACTGCGAAATTACTAAAAATAGTTCTAAAACTCGAACTTTTATCCAATTATTTTTGTGTATGAACAATATTTTTTGTATTTTTGTGCTCAATTAAGCGATAATGCTAATTAAAATAGGTGAATAAGAAAAATAAAAATTAATTTAAAATAAATACTCATGAGATTTACAGTATCAAGTTCGGCTTTGAGCAGCAAGCTCAATATGCTAGCCAAGGTTATCAGCAGCAAGAATTCGCTGCCTATCCTTGATTGTTTTCTTTTCCAGGTAGAAAATGGTGTCATGACTGTCACTGCCAGCGACAGCGATAACATCATCAAGAGTACTATCGATTTGACAGACAATGACGGAAAGGGCGAGTTCTGTGTACCTAACAAGGTTATCCTCGATGCACTCAAGGAATTGCCAGAGCAGCCTCTCAACTTTGATGTTGACACAGATACCTTTGCCATCAAGATTGTTTACCAGAATGGCCTCTATAATTTTACAGGTCAGAATGCGGAAGACTATCCTCGCACACAGAGCATGAACAGCACATCCAATTCTATCATGCTCCCTACAAATGTGTTGATAGATAACATCTCCCGTTCTCTCTTCGCTACTGCAAGCGATGAGTTGCGCCCTGTAATGAACGGTATTTATTTTGACTTGACAGCTGACGCCCTTGCCATCGTTGCCAGCGACGGTCACAAGTTGGTCCGCAACAGAAACTATACCATCAAGAGCGAGACTCCAGCATCATTCATCTTGCCTAAGAAGCCAGCTTCCCTGCTCAAGGCCATCCTGACAAGAGACAGCGATGACGTAGAAATCAAGTTTGACGAACGCAGCGCTGAAATCCTCTTCGCTGACGGCGAGATGAGATGTCGCCTGATTGACGGACGTTATCCAAACTACAACTCAGTGATTCCAAACAATCCTAACGAGGTAACCGTAGACCGCAAGGCTCTCATCAGTGCCCTGCGCCGCGTAATGCCATTCGCCAGCGAGAGCAGCCAGCTGGTTCGCTTCAGCATAGAACCAGGCAAGATGGAGGTTTCTTCTGAGGATATGGACTTCTCTACATCTGCCCGCGAGCTGTTGGCATGCGAGTATATTGGCTCTCCTATCAACATCGGTTTCAAGGGCAGCAGCCTGAACGAAGTGCTGAGCAACATCAGTGGCGACAGCATCATCCTCCAGCTCGCAGACCCTAGCCGTGCCGGAATCATCGTTCCTGCAGAGCAGCAGAAGGAGGAAGACATCCTCATGCTCATCATGCCTATGCTCCTGAACGACTAAGGAGCGTGGGTTTCCAACAGGACGTCAGACAAATTTCCTGCGAAAGAAAATATAAAAACGTCAGACAAATATTTAAATCAGACAAATATTTAAAAAAGAATCATGAAACTCAATTTGAAAAAGCCTTTAATCGTGTTCGACCTTGAAACAACAGGTCTGGACATGGTGAAGGACAGAATCATTCAGATATCCTACATCAAGGTAAGCCCAGACGGAACAGAAACAAGAAAGAACCTTTTCGTCAATCCGGAGAAGGAGATTCCTGCAGAAGTCGTAGCCCTCACAGGCATCAGCAACGAAGATGTCAAGGACGCTCCAACCTTCAAGCAGCTGGCTGCCAATCTCGAAAAGGAATTCACCGGCTGCGATTTCGCCGGCTACAATTCCAACCATTTCGACGTTCCTATGCTTGCTGAGGAATTCCTCCGCGCAGGCATTGACTTCGATTTCAGCAAGTGCCGCCTCATCGATGCACAGACCATCTTCATGAAGATGGAACGCAGAAATCTGGCTGCTGCCTACAAGTTCTTCTGCGGAAGAAAGATGGAAGATGACTTCGAGGCTCACAGAGCTGACCAGGATACTGAGGCAACCTACCGCGTGCTGATGGCTGAGCTGGACAAATATGCTCCTGGCGTTCAGGAAGAACCGGAGCGCGTGCTCAACAACGACATGGATGAGCTGGCTGCCTTCTCCAAGCAGAACGACAATGTAGACTTTGCCGGCCGCATCGTATGGCAGGAAGTGAAGGACGCCAACGGCAACGTCATGACCGATGAGAAGGGCGAACCTCTGAAGCACGAGGTGTTCAACTTCGGCAAGTATAAAGGTTGGGACGTAGGTGAGATCCTGACCCGCGACCCAGGCTACTTTACATGGGTCTTGGGCAGCGACTTTACCAACAACACCAAGCAGGTTCTCACCCGCATTCGCCTCCGTGAGTACAATAAGCGTATGGGGAAATAAATAAATTTCCCCAATAGGATTGGGGGGAAATAAATAAAAGGTTAAATGTTAAAAGGAAAGAAAATAGTATTGGGCATTACCGGCTCCATTGCAGCCTACAAGTCCTGTCTCATCATACGCGGCCTTATCAAGCGAGGCGCTGAGGTGCAGGTGGTCATTACGCCTGCCGGCAAGGAGTTCATCACTCCCATCACCCTCTCTGCCCTCACCCACAAGCCGGTGGTAAGCGAGTTCTTCTCGCAGCGGGACGGCACATGGAATTCCCATGTTGACCTGGGACTCTGGGCAGACGCCATGCTCATTGCTCCCTGCACCGCCTCTACGATGGGCAAGATGGCTCACGGCATTGCCGACAACATGCTCATCACAACTTACCTGTCTATGAAGGCTCCTGTCTTCCTGGCGCCAGCCATGGACCTTGACATGTACAAGCATCCTTCCACACAGGCCAACATGAAAACCCTCTTGGGCTATGGCAACCATATCATAGAACCGGAAGTGGGATTCCTGGCTAGCGGACTGGAAGGCAAGGGACGCATGGAAGAACCTGACGTCATCGTTGACTGTCTGGACAGATATTTCGAGATGGAAGCAGAAAAGAATGCTGACAACAAGGCGAATGCCGTGGATGATGCGGGCGATTTATCGGGCAAGAACCTGATGATTACAGCCGGTCCTACCTATGAGAAGATAGATCCGGTGCGCTTCATCGGCAACTATTCTTCCGGCAAGATGGGATTCGCCCTGGCTGAGGAATGCCTGCGCCGGGGCGCCAACGTAACCCTCATTGCCGGTCCCGTTGCCCTGTCGTGCAGTCCAGCCATCAACCGCATCAATGTTGAGAGCTGCGAAGAAATGTATCAGGCTGCAACACAAGCCTTCGCTGAGAGCGATGCAGCCATCCTCTGCGCTGCCGTTGCCGACTTCAAGCCAAGCAACGTTGCCGACAGGAAAATCAAGCGCGAGAAAGACGACCTGGAGTTGCGCCTCGTGCCGACGCACGACATTGCTGCAGCCTTGGGACAGATGAAACAAAAACATCAACGAATCGTAGCTTTCGCCCTGGAAACCAACGATGAAGAAGCCAACGCACAGAAGAAAAGACAAAAGAAAAATGCCGACTTCATCGTGCTCAACTCCACTCGCATTCCAGGAACTACATTCCGTACAGATGACAATCAGATAACGATTATCTCAGAAAAGGGCAAGAAAGAATATGAGAAGAAACCAAAGACTGAGGTGGCTCAAGACATCATTGACGAATTGGCAAAAATCCTCTAATGGGAAGAAAAACTCCCATTGGCAAAAATCCTCTAACTGGATGGCTGCTGTCTGCATGGCATGGATTCTCTCCGGTGCCGTGCAGACAGCTGCTGCGCAGGAGCTGCAAGCCAAAATCACCATCAACCATGCCCAGATTTCGGGCACGGACAAGAGTGTTTTCGAAAACCTGCAGCAAACCCTGGAGCAGTTTGTCAACGACCGCCAATGGACCCATCTGCAGTTTGCCAAGAAAGAACGCATCACGTGTAATTTCAATATTACCGTAACCAAGTACGACAAAGACCAGAACCTCTTTACGTGCAAGGCGCTCATTCAGGCCAACCGCCCGGTCTACAATTCGGCTTACACCTCAACCATATACAACAATACGGACCAGAACTTCACGTTCAAGTTTGCCGAGTTCGACCAGCTGGAGTTCAATGAGCAGCAGATAGACAATCAGCTGACAGCGCTCTTCGCCTACTATGCCTATCTCATCATAGGTCTGGACCTGGACACCTTCTCGCCCAAAGGCGGTGAAGACGTCCTGCAAAGATGCATGAACCTAGCCAACAACGCCCAGAACCTCGACTATCCGGGATGGAAGGCATTTGCCGATTCCAAGAACCGCTTTGCCATCATCTCCGACTATCTTGACGGTGCCCTGGAGCCTTTCCGCCAGTTGCAGTACGATTATTACCGCAAGGGATTGGACGAGATGGCAAACAATGCAGAAAGAGGAAGAGGCGAGATTACTACCGCAGTAACCACCCACCTCAAGAAGGCGAAGGAAAACCGTCCGCTCAGCCTGCTGCCGCAGATCTGGACCGACTACAAGAAGGATGAGCTTGCCAACATCTACAAGGGTCATGGAACCCAAAAAGAGAAGGAAGCCATCTACGAACTTCTCTTCAGCATCAACCCGTCTCAAAGTTCATTCTGGGACAAGATAAAGGAATAGGAACCTTGGTTTCAGCAAGGCTAGAAAAAGATTTAATAAATTATGCTCAAGCAACTGTATATTAGAAACTTTACGCTCATCGACGAGCTGGACATCAAACTCTATCCCGGCTTCTCTGTCATCACCGGTGAAACGGGTGCAGGCAAGAGTATCATCCTGGGAGCCATCGGTCTGCTGCTGGGCAACCGTGCCGACAGCAAAGCCATCAAATCAGGCAAGGACCGTTGCGTGATAGAGGCTCATTTCGACCTTTCCAGATACGACATGAAAGGCTTCTTTGATGACAACGACATCGATTTTGATGCAGAAGACACCATCATCCGACGTGAACTGACCAGTGCCGGCAAAAGCAGGGCTTTCATCAACGACACGCCAGTTCCCCTCACCAAGATGAGAGAACTGGGCGAACAGCTGGTGGACATTCATTCGCAGCATCAGAATCTGCTGCTGCAGAAGGAAGATTTCCAACTCAACGTGGTTGACATCCTGGCAAAGGATACGGCTCAGATCAAGACCTACCAGGCTGCCTATCAGCAATACCGCTCAGCCCTGTCACAGCTGCAGCAGCTGGAGCAGGAGCTCAGCAGGAACCGCGAGAACGAGGAGTTCATGCGCTTCCAGTACAAGGAGCTCTACGATGCTCATCTGGAAGCAGGCGAACTTGAGCAGCTGGAGCAGGAATCAGCGACCCTGAACCATTCGGAAGACATCAAATCAGCTCTTTACGAAGCCGACCATTCGCTTTCGGGCGATGAGGGAAGCATCATGCAACTCTTGCGCAATGCCAGCAACAGCATCAGCAACATCAGGGAAGTCTATCCCGAAGTGGCAGAACTCTCCGACCGTCTTGATTCAAGCTACATCGAACTGAAAGACATCGCGCAGGAAATCAGCAGAAGCCTGGACCGGATAGATTTCGACCCAGCCCGGTTGGACCAGCTCAATTCCCGACTGGACAAGCTCAACGCATTGCTGCAGAAATTCCATGTCGAGACCGTAGAGGAACTCATTGAAACCCGCGACCATCTGGCTCAGCAGCTGGACCACATCGACAATGGCGATGATGACATCAGGATATTGCGGAAGGAAGTAACAGACAAACAGCTCAAGGCATTGTCTGCAGCCTATGCGCTGACGAATCTGCGCAAGAAAGCCGCCAAGGATATTGAGACGGAAATGAAGAACCGCCTCATTCCGCTCGGCATTCCCAACGTCCGGTTCGAGATAGAATTTGCCGAGAAACCGCTCTGCAAGGACGGAGCCGACAAGGTAAGCTTCCTCTTCAGTGCCAACCGCAGCACCCCTCTCCAGCCCATCAGCCAGGTAGCTTCCGGCGGTGAAATAGCCCGCGTGATGCTCTCACTGAAGGCGATGATCAGTGGTGCAGTCAAGTTGCCAACCATCATTTTCGACGAAATCGATACTGGAGTCAGCGGCAAGATTGCCGAGAAGATGGCTGAAATCATGACCGAGATGGGCAATCAGAACCGCCAGGTGATTTCCATCACCCACCTGCCTCAGATAGCAGCCATGGGCAGCCATCACTATAAGGTGATGAAGGAGGAAACCCAGACCGGAACCATCTCGCAGATGCGGGAACTGTCTCCTGAGCAGAGGGTGGAAGAAATCGCCCAGATGCTCAGCGGAAGCGACATCAGCCAGGCGGCGCTGGCTAATGCCAGGGAGCTGATAAACAAACATGCCAAAAAACAGATATGAAAAGAATCAATACAATAGTTTTAACTCTGATGCTGGGAGCATCGAGTGTACTGGCGCAACCGGGCTCTGTCCAGAAGGTTGCCAAAAGCGTCTTCACCTTGACTACATTCAACAAGGACGGCGCCATCATATCATCTACGCAGGGAGTGTTTATTGACAACAAGGGTACTGCCATCAGTACCTTCAAGCCTTTCGTGGGTGCAACCAAGGCCAGTGTGGTTGACGCCACCGGCAAATCTTATGAAGTAGACGCCATCATGGGAGCCGACGAGCTTTATGATGTTGCCAAATTCAGAATCAAGGCAAATACTGCTGCAGCTACTGTCGCTGCCAAGGAGACAGAAGCCGGACAGAAAGTATGGCTCGTTCCCTACTCTATCAAGAAATCGCCTTTCCAGCAGGAAAACATCACGAGTGTAGAGAAATTCCAGACATCGTACAACTACTACATCTTCACCACAACCGTTCCGGAGAATGCAGTAGGTTGCCCATTCGTTGACAAGAACGGACAGGTGATCGGACTGATGCACAGCAACGGGCAGACCACAGCGATTGACGCCAACTACGCCAAGCAGCTGAAGGTAACCGGACTCTCATCGCTCGATGCAGCCCTGCGCGAGACAGCCATCCGCACAGCCCTTCCCGACACAGAGCAGGAAGCCATGACCATGATGACCTTGAAGAAGGGTCAGCTGAAAATGGAAGATTACGCCAAGTACTCGGATGAGTTCATCGAGAAATTCCCAACGTCAGCCTATGGTTACAAGGAAAAAGCGATAGACCTGGTGAATGCCGACAAGTATGAGGAGGCAGCCAAACTGATGGAAACCGGCATCAAGAAGTCAACAGCCAAGGACGAGGCCCACTCCAACTATTCTGACATCATTTATCAGAAAGTAATCTATAAAGGTGATTCCGTTTATGCAGCATGGACCTTGGACAAGGCGCTGGACGAAGCACGCCAGGCTTACGCCATCAAGGCACAGCCTATCTACAAGCATCAGGAAGCCAGAATCCTCTTCACCAAGGGCGATTATGCAACAGCAGCCAATCTCTTCCTCGACCTGACCAAGACTCCAATCAACAGCGGCGAGCTCTACCTGGAGGCAGCGCAGGCGAAGACAAGACTGAAAGCTCCAGATTCAGAGATTGAGATGTTGCTCGACAGTGCCGTAAGCGTGGGAACCCGTACCAACATGGCAGGTCCATACTATCTGGCACGTGGCCAATTTCTTGCAGACAAGGGTGAATATCGTCGTGCCATTCAAGACTACAACATGTACGACAGCATTGCGCGTCCCGCAGATCCATCCTTCTTCTATGCCCGCTATCAGTGCGAAACCAAGCTGAGAATGTGGCAGCCAGCCCTGTTCGATATTGCAAGAACCTGCTATCTTGCACCGAAGGAACCAACCTTCTTTGCCGAGTGGGCAAGTCTGGATTTGCGTGTGAAGCGTTATGATGAGGGCATCAGTGCCGCAACTCATTGCACTGAGTTAGCCCCAGAATATGCCGACGGCTATCTTCTTCTCGGTTTGCTCTACAAGGAGAAGAACATGAAGGAGGAAGCCATCAGGAATCTAAAGAAAGCAGAAGAACTAGGTGACAAGCGTGCTGCAGAATATCTGGCAAAGATAAAGTAGCGCAGAGGCTTTAAAATCTCCCAGTGCAGCAATACGCCCTGAACCAACGCGTCAAGGCAGGAAGGGAAATCCTCCCAGTGCAGCAATACGCCCTGAACCAACGCGTCAAGGCAGGAAGGGAAATCCTCCCAATGCAGCAATACGCCCTGAACCAACGCGTCAAGGCAGAAAGGGAAATCCTCCCAGTGCAGCAATACGCCCTGAAGGGGCAGAAGCTCCTAGCCCAGGGCAACGCCCTGGGTTATTACGGGAGCGCAAAACTGTCGCCCTGTAAGGGCAAAAGCTTTACAAAACCTGGTTTTTGAGAAATAGTTGCAAAAAAATTTGGTAGTTCCAAGAAAAAGTATTACCTTTGCAGCCGCAAACAAGAAAATGACTACCAATAGGTCATGGAAATGGTTCCGTAGCTCAGTTGGATTAGAGCAACAGCCTTCTAAGCTGTGGGTCTTGGGTTCGAACCCCAACGGAATCACATTTCAAGGTCTTTCAGGAAGTTGATTTGTTTGCAAAGAAACAGCCGTCGGTTTATAACTGGCGGCTGTTTTCTTTTGTATTTACAGAACTTTTGTATTTACAGAACTTGAATAATTTTGTAAACAACAGTGGGTTATATTTATTCGCCCCCACACGCCCTGGGCTAGGCTGCACACTATGCACAGAAATCACCCCAAAAGTTACGAAATATTTACGAAAAATCTACCTTTATTATATAGATTAACATAAAAAAATGCAGAAATGGGGCTTTAATACATGGAACAAGAGGATTTTGGAGCATTTTACAAATCTCTCCACTATCAAATATTATACTTTCATTTTATTTCTGTATATTCCTTATATTCAATGCTTTAGAAAATCTACCTGTCTTGAAATCTTATCTTTTGAGGCAATAAAAACGGGAGGGAGCAGAGAGGAGTTTTGCAGCGAGGAGAAGCGGAAAAGTGACGAGGAGAGCAGAAAAAGTGGCTTCGAGGGCACTTTTTACCCCTTCTGAAGGCAAAAATGAGAGGTGGAAAAATGCAGGTTATGGGGCAGAAATGGGCATTTTCTACCCTCATTCCAGTAGAGAAAGTATAAAGAACAGACAGAAAGAGAATGAAAAAGAGAACGGAATTCCGAATATTCCGAGATAAGAATACAGGATAACAAGAAGGAAAAAGACACACAAAGATGATTGTATAATACTAACAATCAACCACTTAACAAGAAATTTTTCTATAAAGATTCGTCAATTTCAATAAGGCTGTTTCCGGTCATTAAGGTCAAGGTCATTAAGGTCATTAAGGTTTTTCGGGGGGAAAATGTCATCTATAGTAATAATATAAATATAATATTTATATTTACTATAGCTCTAAATGACCGAATCAGATTTTCTTAATGACCTTAATGACCTTGACCTTAATGACCGCTTTTAGGGTTCTACTGGCGTTTTCATCAGTCATTCAGCCACTTCACAACATAGCTGCAAGAAACTTCGTATCGAATTTCAGTAGAACCATCTGTGTTACAGCCACTTATGTTATTTCTCGCAAAGAAAGTCGGGGTAAAAGCTTGCAATCAGGGCAAAAATGTTGTATCTTTGCACCGGCAATCGAAGGAAACGCCTTATGTGCCTGAAAACGGTCATCTATGATGACCTAGGCGGGGGATAAATGATGACAGGCGCCGGTCATCAATGACGACCCCGAAAAGGACAGGAAACGGGGCTTCCGGGGAGTTGCAAAAATGAACCTTTTAACACAAACGACTATGATTAATTACAGCATCGTAATGCGTAGCGTGAACGCAAATCTTCTGGCTATCAACCAGGCAAAGTCACGCATCAACCAGGCAAAGAAGGAGGGCAAGGAGCCTGAGAAGGATGACCTCGACCTCGTGAAGACCGAGAAGCAGAACGCCTTCGCCGTGTCACAGTACACCGACATCATGACCATCGAGAAGTTCGCCAAGCACATCACCTCTCATGGCAGCGTGTACTCCAGAGCTGACATCAGCGCCATCCTCTACATGGCAGTGGACTGCATGAGAGAGATGCTGCTCGAGGGCAAGAAGATTCGTCTGGGTGACCTGGGTGACTTTTCCGTCCTGCTCAATTCAAAGGGTGCCGAGGATGCCGACAAGTTCACCTCGCAGAACATCACCGACGTGAAGGTGCAGTGGGAGCCTGGTCAGGAGTTCAAGAACCTGCGCGATGACGCTGAGTTCAACCTCGTGGCTAGCCGCAGTGCTCAGGCAGCCGTGCTCAAGGCTATCAAGGAGGGCAAGACCAGCGTTGACCTCAATGTCCCAACCACTCCGGAGGGCGGTGGTGACGGAACCAGCGGCGGCGGTTCTACTAGCGGTGGCACTGGCAGCGATGGTCAGGGCAGCGAGAGTTCCGGTAGCGAGAGCGAGGGCGGCCAGGTAGGCTTCTAGCCCCAAAAAGAAATAAATTGTTTAACCTTTTAAATTCGAAAAACTATGAAGAAAGACACATGGAAAATGGTGTTGCAGATAGCCATCAGCATCTTGACGGCAATCGCAACTACGCTCGGAGTGACTAGCTGTGTAGGCTAGAAAAACAGAACCAGGAAACAGAACTGGGAAACAGAACTGGGAAACAGAACCAGGAAACAGAACTGGGAAACAGAACTGGGAAACAGAACGACCGCTCTCCTCGCAAATGAGGGAGCGGTCGTTATCTTTTTCCGGTCATTTCCGGTCATGGTCATTTCCGGTCATTTTCATTTTTCAATCCTCCAATCCTATTTATTCTTTACTCAAGTTTCGCAAGTAAGCCCCACACGCCCTGAAAGGGCAGAAGCTCCTAGCCCAGGGCATCGCCCTGGGTGTTTATGGACGCAAACCTGTCGCCCTGTAAGGGCAAAAGCTTTCAAATACCTGGCAATATACAAACCTGTCGCCCTTACAGGGCGCCTTGCTGATTGCCATTATACCCAGGGCGTTGCCCTGGGCTAGGAGCTTTTGGGCCTTCAGCCCGTACTTAAACCACATGCGAAAGTTCAGTTCTTTATCCAATCCTATTTATTCCTTATCCTCCTCATCCCTCAGCGTAGGCAGCGAGATGTGGTATTTCACGGCAAGCAGACGGATGGCACAGACGGTTACGAAGGAGGCAACAACCGTTATGTAGAGACTCACGCCAAGATAGCTGAAACCCCAGTAGACGAGACCGCCGATGATGCAAGCCATCGCATAAATCTCCTTGCGGAAAATCACCGGCTCCTCATTCAGGAGAACATCGCGGATGACGCCTCCGAACGAACCCGTGATGCAGCCCATGATGATGGCTACCCAGAACGGGAAACCGCAATCGAGGGTCTTCTGGATTCCGGCTATGTTGAAAAGCGCCAAACCCAGGGTGTCGAAAAGAAACCAGGTATTGTCCAGGCGCTTCAGATAATGATGGCACAAGATGACCACCAGCTGTGCCAACAGCGTGAAGAGCAGATAGATAGGACTCGACATCCAGAAAGGAGTCTGACCTAACATCACATCACGGATGGTTCCGCCACCAATGGCTACTGCCACGCCACACACAAATCCACCCAGCCAGTCGTAATGCTTGCTGGCGGCAAGTCTGATGCCCGAAAGGGCAAATGCAAAGGTTCCGATGAACTCGATGACGCTCTGAAGAGTCATCACAAGTTCCGGGTCATGATGAATAGTCATTTTCTCGTAATAAATTATTTGATGTGGGGGATTTCAAATCCCCCGGTTTTTAAAGGTCGAACATT
>CAKPWR010000002.1 GCA_934196725.1 uncultured Prevotella sp. | reverse complement strand
TTTAATTAAGAATTAATAATTAACAATTAATAATTGCCACAGGCCTATTAATTATTCATTATACATTATTAATTATACATTATATTACTTCTTTCCGCCCATAGCTGTAGCGAATGCATGAGCATTGTCCTGAGACTCACTCAACTTGGTAGCCTCAGCAATCTTCTGATTGTAACGCTCCAGAGTGATAGGCTTGATCTGCTGACCATCGGTCAACTTGGTGATACCCTTCAGAACGATGCGGTCGCCTACATGAAGACCTGCAGTTACGATATAGTTCTTGCCGTCATCCTGTGGATTTACCTTGATCTCAGAATACTTCACCTTGTTATCCTTGGTTACTACGTAAACGAAGATCTTATCCTGAACCTGAGAGCAAGCCTCCTGAGGGATAACGATAGCGCTGTTATGATCGTTAGGAACGACGATAGAACCTGCACCACCACTCTTCAGCAACTTCTCTGGGTTAGCGAAGTGAGCGATGAGAGAGATAGAACCGGTAGTTGCATCGATGACACCACTCATCTTGACAACCTTACCTGGATGATTATAAATAGAACCGTCTGCCAACTGCAACTTGACAGCTGGGAAAGAAGCGATAGCAGCCTGAACGCTACCATTGGTCTTAGACATATTCAGAATCTGAGACTCTGAGAGTGAGAAGAATACCTCCATAGTGCTGATGTTGGAAACAGTTGTCAGAGCCTGACCAGAAGCGCTTACCAAAGCACCAACCTTGAAAGGAAGGCTACCTACTACACCTGCAGAAGGGCTAGTAACGGTGCACCAAGCCAACTGCTCGCGGGCTGAAGCCAATGATGCCTCTGCCTGAGCTACCTGAGCCTTAGCTGTTGCATAGCTGTTAGCTGCTGTAGAGAGTTCATATTCACCGATAATCTTGCTATCATACAACTTCTTGTTGTTCTGATAAGTCAACTTGGCAGTATTTGCCTGTGCCTTAGCTGTGTTTACAGCAGCTGCTGCAGAACGGACAGCAGCCTGATAGGTCTCGCTATCAATAGAAAACAAAGCCTGACCTGCTGATACAGTCTGTCCCTCGTGTACAAAAACCTTAGTGATAAAACCAGAAACCTTAGGACGTACCTCTACATCCTGGATACCCTTGATGGTAGCAGGATAGGTAGTCTGCAATGCGGCGCTGGAAGTACCGATAGTAGCCACAGCGAACTCATCGTCGCCGAAGTTAGGCAGACCGCCCTTCTTACTTCCACCACATGATGTCAAAGCAGCAAGAACACAAACTGCTGCAACAAACAAAACGCTTTTAATTTTCATACCTATTTATATTATAAATTTATTATTTAATCTTTTTACTTCTTCAAATTTACACCGTTTTCTCCGTCCTCCGACGAAAACTAAGAAACACCTCTAAGTTTTAAAGGCGGTGCAAAATTACTAATAATAAACGAATAACGGCTCGCAAGGAGCCGTTATTTAACAAAAATTATTCTCTATTTTAAGTTTTCTGCATTTACAAGTCCCATCTCCTGTGCCTTCTTCATCAAAAGTTCCATCAATGGTTCCCGTTCGTTAGCCACTTTATTGTCCAGTACAGCATCCTTAAGATACTGTTTCAAGGTACCAACCTCACGACATGGTTTAAGGTGGAACATCTCCATAATCTCGTTGCCATCGATACATGGCTGGAGCAGACGCTTGTAATCACGCTCCTGCAAATCAACCAGTTTCTCGCGCACCATCTTGAAATTATCCAGGAAACGCTGCTTGCGCACCTGATTCTTACTGGTTATATCTGCTTCGCAGAGGGTCATCAGATCGTTGATATCATCACCAGCATCATTCAACAGACGGCGAACGGCACTATCCGTTACCTCTTCATCAGCAATCACAATAGGACGCATGTGGAGTTCCACCAGCTTCTGTACATACTTCATCTTTGCATCCATCGGCAGCTTCATACGGCGGAAGATATTCGGAATCATCTTGGCACCAATGATATTATGGCTATGGAAGGTCCAGCCGATGCTGTTATCCCATCGTTTGCTCTTCGGTTTGCCGATATCATGGAAGAGTGCCGCCCAACGAAGCCAGAGATTATCAGAATGCTTACATACATTCTCGAGCACCTCCATCGTATGATCATAATTGTTCTTATGCGCTCTGCCATTACGTGTTTCCACCTTATCCATCGCTACCAGTTCAGGCAGGATGAGGTCAAGCAGACCAGTATCCTTCAAGTAATAGAATCCACTACTAGGATGCTTGGAGAGCATAATCTTGTTCATCTCGTCACAGATACGCTCAGCACTGATTATTTTCAGACGCTCGGCATTACGGGAGAGAGCATCATAGGTCTCATCCTCTATCTGGAAATTGAGCTGAGTGGCAAAACGCACACAACGCATCATACGGAGCGGATCATCAGAGAAGGTAATATCAGGATCGAGAGGAGTGGCAATAATACCATCTTCCATATCGTAGACACCATCGAATGGATCTACGAGTTCACCGAATCGGTCTTTGTTCAAGCAGATAGCCATGGCATTGATTGTGAAATCACGGCGGTTCTGGTCATCCTCCAAGGTTCCGTCTTCCACGATAGGCTTTCTGGAATCATGGTTATAGCTCTCCTTACGGGCACCAACAAACTCCACTTCCATATCATAATACTTCACCTGAGCGGTTCCGAAATTTCGAAACACAGAGAGATGTGCCTTCTTCCCAAGCATCTTCTTCAAGGCAGAAGCCACCTCGATACCGCTGCCCACAACAACGACATCTATATCATTGGAAGGCCGCTCCAGAAACAGATCACGCACATATCCACCAACCACATAACATTCCACAGCCAAAGAATCCGCTACCTCTGAAATCTTATGAAATATATCCTTATCCAGTATTTGTGCCAGTTCGGCATTGGTCAAATTTCTCATACTCTTTTTTCTTTCGGGGTGCAAAGTTACTGCAAATCGAAGACAATACAAAATAAAAAAAGTTTTTTTTTGTTTTTATTGTTGAGATGCATCGTAACTTATCCAAAGTTACTGCAAATTATGTAAAATACAAAATAAATATTTGGCTATTTCATAATAAATGCGTAAATTTGCACCGAATTTCGAAATTATTATGGCAGATTTATTGAAAACAGAACAGCAGTTTAAGGCTGTCATGGGTGAATGCAGAGCATTATTTGAAAAGAAGCTTCATGATTATGGAGCCTCTTGGAGAATCTTGCGTCCTTCCTCTCTGACAGACCAGCTCTATATAAAGGCGAAGCGTATCCGCTCGCTTGAAATCAAGAAAGAATCTTTGGTAGGCGAAGGCATCCGTCCGGAATTCATCGCCCTTATTAATTATGGTATCGTGGGACTCATCCAGCTTGAAAAATCTTTTGTGGATGAAGTGGACATGACGCCAGAAGAGGCAATGAAACTATATGACCTCCATGCACAGGAAGCATTGGAGCTGATGCTCAAGAAAAACCATGACTATGACGAGGCGTGGCGTTCGATGAGAGTCAGCAGCTATACAGACTTCATCCTTACCAAGATTCAGCGTGTAAAGGAAATAGAAGACATTGCTGGTGCAACTCTCGTATCGGAAGGCATCGATGCCAACTATATGGACATCATCAACTATGCCGTATTCGGAGCTATCAAGATGAATGAATAAGAAAAAGCAAAGAGAGGAAACGCAACAACAAAGGGTAAAGAATTCAAATGAAGAATAAGGCAACTCATATATTAACAAAGATAGCGGTAAATGTAGGGCGATTGCTCATAGCCGTAACCTTCATTTTCTCAGGATTCGTGAAGGGAATGGACCCATTGGGTACGCAATACAAGATAACCGACTATCTGGAAGCACTGCACATCGACTGGATATTCCCCTCATGGAGTACTTTGGTGATGTCGGTTCTTCTAGGAATGATAGAGTTTGCCATCGGTATATTCTTACTATTTGCCATCCGTAGAAGGCTGGTCAGCCGGATTACCCTGTTCATCATGAGCGTAATGACGCTGATAACCCTATGGATAGTCATCGCAGACCCAGTGAAAGACTGTGGATGCTTCGGTGATGCCGTTATCCTCACGAATACAGAGACTTTCATCAAGAACATAATCCTTCTGGCGATAGCTCTCTTATTGTGGAGAAAGCCGTTCGAAATGAAACGACTGGTATCCAAGCCAACACAGTGGATTGTAATTAATTATACATTCATCTTCTCTATCTGCGTAAGCTTATGGAGTCTATGGACACTTCCACAATTCGACTTCCGCCCATATCATATCGGTGCCAACATCGCCAAGGGAATGGAGATTCCAAAGGGAGCCAAACAGCCTAAGTTTGATACGACCTTCATTTTGGAAAAGAACGGAGAGCGAAAGGAGTTCACGATAGACAACTATCCCGACTCTACCTGGACGTTTATCGATAGCAAGACCGTACAGACAGAAGAGGGATATGTGCCTCCTATCCATGATTTCAGCATCGAAGACACTCAAACGGGCGAAGACATCACCCAAAAAGTGATTCATGAAAAGGGATATACCTTCATTTTGGTTTCACCCCATCTGGAGTTTGCCGATGATGCCAACTTCGGAAACATTGATGAGATATACGAATACGCCAATGATCATGGCTATAAGTTCATCTGCCTTACGGCAAGTACCGAAAAAGGCATCAAGCACTGGCAAGACATTACAGGCGCAGAGTATCCTTTCTATCTCACAGACGAGACCACTCTGAAGACTGTAATCCGCAGCAATCCGGGACTGCTCTTGCTGAAAGACGGAACCATCATCCAGAAATGGAGCCACAATAATCTCCCAAATACGGAAGAGATAGCAGGCAAGCCATTGGAGCAGACAGAAATAGGCAAGATGCCAGAAGTAAGTGAAGCCAAGAAAATTGCAGGTATGATTTCATGGTTCGTCATTCCTTTGGTATTACTCACTATCGCTGACCGCCTTTGGGCATGGGGCGCATGGATCAGAAAAAAAGAGAATTCAAACAGAATATTATCAACTTTTAAAAAGAAAAGAAAAATGAGAAAGAAAATTGTAGCAGGCAACTGGAAAATGAACATGAACCTGCAGGACGGTGTTGCTCTCGCTAAGGAGATCAACGAAGCATTGGTAGCAGACAAGCCAAACTGTGACGTAGTTATCTGCACTCCATTCATCCACTTGGCTTCTGTAGCTCAGGTTTTGGATTCAGAGGTTGTAGGTCTCGGTGCTGAGAACTGCGCTGACAAGGCTAAGGGTGCTTTCACTGGTGAGGTTTCAGCTGAGATGGTAAAGAGCACTGGTGCTCAGTACGTTATCCTCGGTCACTCAGAGCGTCGTGAGTACTACGGTGAGACAGCAGAGATCTTGAAGGAGAAGGTAGAGTTGGCTTTGGCTAACGGTTTGAAGATCATCTTCTGCTGCGGTGAGACTCTCGAGGAGCGTGAGGCTGAGAAGCAGAACGAGGTTGTTAAGGCTGAGTTGGAGGGTTCAGTATTCCACTTGAGCGCTGAGGCTTGGAAGAACATCATCCTCGCTTACGAGCCAATCTGGGCTATCGGTACAGGTAAGACTGCTACTTCTGACCAGGCTGAGGAAATGTTGGCATACATCCGCTCTATCGTAGCTGAGAAGTATGGCAACGAGGCTGCTGAGGAGACATCTATCCTCTACGGTGGTAGCTGCAAGGCTAGCAACGCACCTGAGCTCTTCGCTAAGCCAAACATCGACGGTGGCTTGATCGGTGGTGCTTCTTTGAAGGCTGCTGATTTCAAGGGTATCATCGACGCTTGGAAGAAGTAAATTATCAGTTTACAGACTTAATAAAACTTGAAGGGATGTTTTCTAAGTGAAGAAGCATCCCTTCTTTATCAAAACTACGATATTATTAATAAAAGGAATAGTCATGAAACAGTTCGCCACATTATTGATTATCATCCTCAGTGCATGCATGACGGCTCATGCGCAAACTTATCTGGATCATCTCAAGGAGAAGAACCAGGGACAGGGCGTTGTAACCGTACACCAAAGCAAGGCGATTGATGAATTAGTAAACGGAAAACAGATAACTCCACAGGACGACAAAACTAAAACTACGCCACAACCACAAAAGAACGGAACAGATACTCAGCAGAAGGGGACAACTCCTACAACTCAGCACAAACAGGGTCCTGACTCTTTAAAGAAAGCTGAGCCGCAACAACGTCATGAGACAGCCAAGGAAAATGCCCATGAGAGTAATGCACAAAAATCTGAGAGCCAAAAAGACGAAACAGACACCCCTGTAGTGGATATGCGCAAGAAAGTGATGCGCAAGAGCTATAAGGTTACAGGATATAGAGTACAAGTATATGCTGGAGGTAACTCACGAAACGACCGTCTGAAAGCAGAGCAGACAGGCAACACGCTCAAAATGAAATTTCCAGAGCAGCCTGTTTATGTCCATTTCTACTCACCAAGATGGATTTGCCGCATGGGTAACTTCCGCAACCTTAGCGATGCCCGGAAGGTTTTGATCAAAGTGAAAGCCCTGGGATACAAGCAAGCCTGTCTCGTAAAGGGGCAGATTACAGTGCAGTACTAAAAAGTGAAGAACGAATAGTGAAAAGTGAAGAAACAACGTTCGGTGGCCGAAGGGAAAGCTAATTCAGCAGCTTTACTTTTCATAAAGTTCAATGTTCAAAATTCAAAGTAAATAAGATATGAATCCAGAAACAGAATTTCGCGAGGGATTAGACGAACTCGCTGAACACTATAAGAAAGTATTGAAACTCTTAGGAGAAGACCCTGAGCGTGAAGGTCTAGCGAAGACTCCAATGCGTGTGGCCAAGGCTATGCAGATATTGACTCGCGGCTACACACAGGACGCCCATAAGGTGTTGACAGATGCCTTATTTGAGGAGAAATACAACCAGATGGTTATAGTGAAGGACATCGACTTCTTCTCGATGTGCGAGCACCACATGCTGCCTTTCTACGGAAAGGTTCATGTAGCCTATATCCCAAACGGAAAGATTACCGGCCTCAGCAAGATTGCACGTGTGGTAGATATCTACAGCCATCGTCTGCAGGTGCAGGAGCGTCTTACCCAACAGATTAAAGACTGCATCCAAGAGACACTGAATCCGCAGGGCGTGATGGTTGTGATTGAAGCCAAGCACATGTGCATGCAGATGAGAGGCGTGGAGAAGCAGAATTCCATCACTACGACCAGCGACTATAGTGGCGTATTCAATTCCCTGAATACCCGCCAGGAGTTCATGAGTTTGCTGAGAGGAGAAACTAAGAGAATTTAATTTTTTAATGTTGAATGTTAAGTGTTAAATGTTAAATTAGGCATACGCCATAGCATCTAGCAACTTAACATTTAACACTTAACATTTAACATTTAACATTATTACCAAACAATGAAGTTTATATCCTGGAATGTAAATGGTCTGCGCGCTTGCGTTGGCAAGGACTTCGAGAACCAATTTAAGGCGCTCGATGCTGACTTTTTCTGCCTGCAGGAAACAAAAATGCAGGAAGGACAACTCAATCTGGCTTTTGAAGGCTACGAGAGTTATTGGAACTATGCAGAAAAGAAAGGCTACTCGGGTACAGCCATTTATACCAAACACCAGCCATTAAGCGTGAGCTACGGCATGGGAGTGGATGAACACGACCACGAAGGACGCATCATCACTCTGGAATACGAACAGTTCTATCTCGTAACATGCTATACCCCAAACTCTCAGACAGAATTGAAGCGTTTGGATTATCGCATGACTTGGGAAGACGACTTCCGCAAGTTCCTGAAGAATCTCGATGCCAAGAAACCTGTTGTCATCTGTGGCGATTTGAATGTAGCTCACGAGGAAATCGATATCAAAAATCCGAAGAGTAACCGTAGAAATGCAGGATTCACCGATGAGGAACGAGAGAAGATGACCCTTCTTCTCAACGATGGCTTTACCGACAGTTTCCGTTATATGCATCCGGAAGAAGTAACCTATTCGTGGTGGTCATACCGCTTCAAGGCGCGTGAAAAGAATGCAGGTTGGCGCATCGACTACTTCCTGGTATCCGACAGCATCAAAGACAAGATAGCAGAAGCCAGTATCCATACTGAAATCATGGGCAGCGACCACTGCCCTGTAGAAGTAGATTTAGACTTCTAATCTGGCATCCCACAATCAGACAAAAGATTCATATATCAAATACAAAACCAAAAGAAGGGCTGGCGAAATTCGCCAGCCCTTTTCAGTTACGCATATATCAAAAAAAGATGGGGATGTCCCTTCCTCACGGAAGCCATCCCCATATTGGTCATATCAACATAAAATTTTAATTTATATAAGAGAGATTTTCTTTAATTTCAATGAAGAAACCTTTTCCAAGGTTTACTTATCTTACAATAGCTGCTGTATTTCAGAGAGATTTCTCTTCTCAGTAGTACCATCCTTGTAAGTAACCATGAAGTAATTGTGGATAGATTTACCGTTCTTGAACTGAACGATAGCTACACCGCCTTCACGGAGCTGGAGAGTGAAGTAACCCTCACGCTTGCCATTGACATACTTGCCATGCCACTTCTCCTTACCATTCTTATAGTAGGTAGTAACCTCACCATTGAAGATAGTATTGCGATCGTTACCGAGGTCTACGAAACTGTAGCCACCCTCAGCACGGAGATTACCATTCATATAGAAGTCTTGGAATACATCCTTCTTATTGATGCCAGTGCCAGTAGTCATCAGCAGTCTGTAATAACTAGCCTGATCTGCACTAGCTACGTTACTCATATTTTCTGCATAGAAAATAGTGTCAGCTACTACTGTTGCATTCTCTACGTGCTTACGACCGAAAGCTGCTACAGTCATCAAAGCCATCAATGAGAATAATATAACTCGTTTCATATCCTTTATTTTTTAGAGTGTATTTTGTTGTTGTTTATTTCTTTTTCTGGTGCAAAGATACGATGATTTTCTCAATGTTGTATATTCTCTTAACGCTATTTTATCTTATTTTTTACCCCCGTTTTACTTTTTCCATGAAAACGTGCACAAAATTACAATTTGTTATTTTTACCCCTTAAAATCACCATTTCAAAACCACATAAAAACAAGAAAACCCACTTTTCCCCCTTTTCTCTTTACATATTGTAAACTAGAGCCTCACCTCCAGAAATACCAGACAAACAGTTTTTTCAAAAAAATCATAAACTTTTTCGCCCGATTACTAGCTTATGTTCTTTTTATTTTGTACTTTTGCAGAAAATATATAATAATAAAGGTACGCGTATGAAGCATTTCACTATATTCGTCATCCTATTGACAGCCCTTGGACTTGGTTCCTGCAGAGACTCAGATATAACCATCGGTGATTCTCCCATCTCTTCGAATGGACAAGATAGAGATAGCGACATCATCACAGGTGATGACTATGTCTACCATCTGCCTGTAATATTTCATGTTTTTTACAAAGACAGCAAGAATCCGAGCCAATATATCTCCAATACCCGACTCAAGGAACTGCTGGGCAATGTGAACGAGCTATATCAGGGCAATATATACAACATCAGCCTCGACACCATTGAGAGCGAAAACATTCATGTGCAGTTCGAACTTGCCGAAAGAGATGCTAACGGCAAGAAGCTGAGCACACCTGGCGTAGAATACATCAAGATCAATGAAGATTCGATTGACTGCGAAGATTTCATGCACAGCAAGACGTATGCCAAATATTCCTGGAACCAAAACGATTATATCAACGTGATGGTTTACCCATTCAAAAATACCGACCATACATCCGTAACATTGGGCATCAGCAATATTCCTTACAAGGTAGCAGGTTTTCCGGATATCGAAGGCTTGACCAACGGTAAGAACTATCCGCTCAACAAGCCAAAAAGCTTCCCTTACTGCGTATCACTCAACGCCATCTATGTAGACAAGAAGTATGAAGGTACCAGATATACAACCGATAAGCATCAACAGAATTATCAGTATAATACAGCCGATCCCAATGCCACCCTGGCTCACGAATTAGGACATTATCTGGGGCTCTTCCATACATTCTCTGAGAAAGCGGGCAAAAAGGATAAATCAGAAGCAGCAGATGATGACGACGATTCAGACTATTGCGAAGATACTCCTAGCTACAACAGAATAGCTTATGGCAAATGGCTCACCCAATATATGGAGGAAGCCCGGAAAATTAAAAAAGACACGGCGTTCACCGTCAAGCAGCTTGCCAAGCGGACCAATACCAAAGGAAAAGAATGGCAGTCAGACAACCTGATGGACTACAGTATCTGTTACAGCATGCGATTCACGCCTGATCAAGCCCATAGGATGAGACAGGTTCTGTATTATTCCCCACTTATCCCGGGTCCAAAGAAAGCCAGAACCAGCACAAGAGCCTGGAACGAGATACCAGAAGAAGAATTTGACCTTCCGAATATCCTGGCCAAAGGAAGAACTATCAAGCTGAAAGATATCCAGCCCCGAACCTTCCGAGCAAATAATCAGATTCAACATAACAAATAAGAATAGCAGAAACAATGAAATATACAATTAAGGCTCCAAGCCATCTCAACGCAAGCATCAACCTGCCTGCATCTAAAAGTATCAGCAATAGAGCACTCGTCATCAGTGCGATGGCAGGAAGTGATATCCAGCCCAACAACCTGAGCGACTGCGACGATACAGAGGTGATTATTGCTGCCCTCAAGGATATGCCTGATGTTATCAATATCAAAGCGGCAGGTACAGCCATGCGATTCATGACCGCTTATCTGGCTTCAACAGAAGGTGAACACTCAATCACGGGCACAGAACGCATGCAGAACCGTCCTATCGGCATTCTCGTTGATGCCCTGCGCTATCTGGGTGCAGATATCACCTACGAAAAGAAGGAAGGCTATCCCCCACTCCATATCAAGGGCAAGCCTTTGGACGGTGGGCATCTGGAGATTGTGGGTAATATCAGCTCGCAATACATTTCGGCCCTCCTCATGATTGGTCCTATCCTCAAGAACGGTTTGGAACTGAAACTGACAGGAGAAATTGCATCCAGACCATACATCGACCTGACGCTCTGGACGATGAAGGAATTTGGAGCTGATGCCGAATGGACCGATCAGGACACCATCACCGTCAAGCCACAACCTTACAAGAGTACGCCTTATCAGATAGAAAACGACTGGAGTGCCTCTTCATACTGGTATGAGATGATGGCTCTCAACAGCAATCCCGACTCTCTCATCAAGCTCGAAGGTTTGATGGATTGTTCCAAGCAGGGTGACTCGGTAGTAAAATATATCTTCAGTCTGCTGGGTGTTAAGAGCGAGTTCGAAAGCCGCGACACACTTAGCAATGTAACCCTGAAGGCAAACTGCTGCCTGTTGCCAAAATTCGAATACGACTTCACAGGATCACCAGATTTGGCTCAGACCATTGTCGTAGCATGCTGCGCTCTTGGTGTCAAGTTCAAGTTCACCGGTCTTGCCAGCTTGAAGATTAAGGAAACTGACCGTATAGAAGCATTGAAGAAGGAACTGAAGAAGGTTGGCTATGTGATTCGTGACGAGAATGACAATACACTCATCTGGGATGGTGAGACCTGCGAGCCATCATTCGCTCCTATCGACACCTACGAAGATCACCGCATGGCTATGGCTTTCGCTCCTCTCGCCTTCAAGTTTCCTCTGATTGAAATCAATAATCCGGAAGTAGTAAGCAAGTCATACCCACAATACTGGGAAGACCTCAAGAAAGTGGGATTTGAGATAAGTGAAGAGTGAAGAAGGAAGAGTGAAGAGTGAAGAGTGAAGAGTGAAGAATTCAACGGCCTTTGCTAATCATAAAGTTCAAAGCTCAAAGTTCAAAGTTCAAAGTTCAAAATAAATGCTATACTTAATTTTAGCCCTGGTGGTATTAGGTCTGATAAGCGCCCTGTTCGGAATAGTCTCTCACCGTAAGGGAGAAGACGAGGAACCTTTGTTGGAAGGCGTTTCGTGCAACACCTGCAATGGGGAAAACTCCAAATGCGAGCAAGACTGCATGATGGAAGCAGCTACCAAGGAAATAGAATATTACGATGACGAAGACCTCGACCGGTTCGCAGGACGGGAAGCCGACGCCTATACCGATGAAGAAGTAGAAGAATTCTCTGAGGTGCTCTATACGATGCAACCAGAAGAAGTAGCCGGCTGGAACAGAAGCCTCATCCTTCGGGGCATCAACCTTCCTAACCAGCTCAAGGACGAAGTCATCAGTTTCTTAAGTTAGACAAAGTTTATAGATAATAATGGATATACTGCAATATACATTTTTCCAGAATGCACTCATAGGAGCTTTCCTTGCCAGCATACTGTGCGGATTCATAGGGACCTACATCGTTACCCGCCGATTGGTTTTCATCAGCGGAGGCATCACCCATGCCTCTTTTGGAGGCATAGGAATCGGCGTATATGCAGGATTCAATCCCATATTCTCAGCCATGGCATTTGCCATACTGAGTGCTTTTGGCGTGCAATGGATTTCCAGGAAGAAAGATGTGCGCAAAGATTCTGCCATCGCCATGTTCTGGACTCTCGGCATGAGCATAGGCATCATCTGCTGCTTCCTGACACCAGGATTCATGCCCGATCTTCCCTCCTTCCTCTTTGGCAGCATTCTCGCCATCGACCGTGCCGACTTGTGGCTGCTGGGCGGTCTTACCCTCGTCGTTTCATTGCTTTTCATGTTCCTGCTGCGCCCCATCCAGAACATCGCTTTCGACAGCACCTTTGCCCGATCGCAGCATCTGCCCGTTACAGCCATAGAATACGTGATGATGACGCTCATCGCCATGACCATCGTAGCCACGCTGAAAATGGTGGGCATAGTACTCGCCATCAGCCTGCTTACCATTCCGCAGATGACAGCCAATCTCTTCACATATAACTATAGAAACATGATAGCCGTCAGCATCCTGCTGGGATGGATAGACTGTCTGATAGGCTTATATGCCAGCTATCTGCTCAATGTGCCATCTGGTGCCACCATCATATTCGTCAGCATCATCCTTTTTGCTCTTGCCAAAGGATACAAGCTGATTAGAAATTCATAAAATTACAATATACTATATAATAAGGTGAAACAACAGAATACTTTTCATTATACATTAGGCTTCATCATCCTGCTGATAGCCATAACCCTCACCGGATGCTCTACGCAGAAGAATACAGCGCAGAGCAGGTGGTGGCAGTCCTTTACGGCAAAGTACAACACCTATTATAATGGTACCCTAGCCTATATAGACGGTTCGCTGGAAAAAGAAATGACCAATAAGGACAACTTTACCGAGCAGATTCCACTCTATACTGTGAGCAACAAGAACAGCCGTGAAATCGGTAAGGGCAACTTCGAACGCGCCATCGAGAAATGCGAGAAAACAATCCACCAGCACAGCATCAAGCAAAGACCGGAATGGACCAAGAACCGACGCAAGACAGCCAAAGACATCGAATGGCTGAACCGCAGGGAATACAATCCATTCCTTTGGAAGGCATGGATGCTGATGGGACGTTCGCAGTTTCATAAAGGAGATTTCGAGGCGGCAGCAGCCACCTTCTCTTATATGAGTCGCCTCTATGCTACCCAGCCAGCCATCTACGGAAGAGCCAGGGCATGGCTTGCCAAATGCTATATAGAACAGGGTTGGAATTACGATGCAGAAGACGTGATACGCAACATGCAGCGCGATTCCATCCACTGGCGTGCCCAGAAAGAATGGGATTATACCTTTGCCGATTACTATATCCATACCGGCAACACCGAGCAGGCTATTTCATACCTCAAAAAAGTAATCAGCCATGAGATGCGCCGCAAGCAGAAGGCACGCGAATGGTATCTGATGGGACAGTTGCAGGCATCCATCGGCAACAAGAAGGAAGCCTATAAAGCCTTCAAGCACGTGATTCGCCTGAATCCTCCTTACGAACTTGCCTTCAATGCCCGTATTTCCATGACCGAAGTCATGGCGAAAGACAATGCCAACAAGATGATCAGCAAGCTGAAGAGAATGGCAGCTTCGGATAACAACAAAGAGTATCTCGACCAGGTATATTATGCCATCGGCAACATCTATCTCAACAAGAAAGATACCCTGCAGGCCATCGCTGCATACGAAAAGGGTAACCAGAAAGCCACCCGAAGCGGTATTGAAAAGGGTGTCTTGCTGCTCCATCTCGGAGACTTGTACTGGACAATGGAAAAATTTGCCGATGCACGAAGATGCTATGGAGAAGCCATCGGATTGCTCGACAAGGAAAGAAAAGACTACCAGCTTCTCTCCGACCGCTCCAAGGTTCTGGACGAACTGGTACCTTACACCGATGCCATACAGTTGCAGGATTCGTTGCAGCAACTCGCCAAGATGAACGAGAAAGACCGCAATGCTGCCATCGACCGCGTAATCGATGCGCTGAAAAAGAAGGAAAAAGAAGAAAGAAACAAGAAAGCTGAGGAAGAGGCAGAAGCTGTCCAGAAGCAAAACAGCGGCAACAGCTTCGCCAACAATAACCTCAACAAGAATAATACGAACAACAATAACACCCCGAACAACGGGCAATGGTATTTCTATTCGCCGCTGACCGTAAGTCAGGGAAAGACCCAATTCCAGAAGCTCTGGGGCAAGCGAGAGAATGTGGATAACTGGCAGCGCATCAACAAGACGGTAGTGGCTACTGCTGAAGGAGCCGAAGAGATGACCGACCAGCAAAGAGATTCGCTGGCACAGGTAGCCGTGCTCGAAGATTCACTCAAGCAGACCACAGACAGCGCCGTCAATGACCCACATAAGCGTGAGTATTATCTGGCTCAGATACCGTTTACTCCAGAACAACTGGCAGAAAGCAACAAACTGTTGGAAGACGGACTGTATCATGCCGGCGTTATCTTCAAGGATAAGCTCGACAATCTGGCATTGGGTAAGAAATCCCTGCTCAGACTGGTCAATAACTATCCTGATTATGAACATCTTGACGATGCCTACTATCACTTGTACCTGCTCTATTCCAGAGAGCATCAGCCAGATGTGGCAGCAACATACCTGCAAAAGCTGAAGGCAGATTATCCGGAAAGTCAGTGGACCACCCTTCTCTCCAATCCATATTATAAGGAGAATGCCATGATGGGTGCCCATATCGAGGATTCACTCTATACGCATACCTATCAGGCTTTCAAGGAAGGACAATATAATAAGGTGATAGACAATGCCGAAATATCCAAGACCCGCTTCCCGGATGGAGCCAACCGAGACAAGTTCCTCTTTATTGGAGGTCTCAGCAAGCTGAATGATGGCAATATCGATAGCTGTCTGGTAGACCTTAAAGAGGTGGTAGACAAATACCCAAACAGCCGTCTCAGCGAGATGGCTGGTATGATCATCAATGGTATAGATGCCGGCAAACGCCTCTACGTAGGAAAGTTCGACCTTAGCGAAGTATGGACCCGAAGAAGCGTGGAGCTAAACGACCAGGATTCTACCAAGCAGAAAGGCTACTCGGATAACCGCAACGCCAACTTCGTATTCCTCCTGGCATACGATCCGGACAAGACCAACGAGAACCAGCTGCTGTTCGAGATAGCGAAGTATAACTTCACCTCTTATATGGCACGTCTCTTCGACATCAATATCGAGGAAATAGAGGGTTTGCATCGCATGCAGATAAGCGGCTTCAACAATTACGACGAAGCACGCCAATATGCCAATGCAGTATACCAGCAGGCGGCTATCAAGCGTTTGCTAGGTAAGGTACACGCCTATGTTATCAGCGATGAAAACCTGAAGCTCCTTGGCACCAGCCATACCTACGAGGAATACGACAAGTTCTATACAGAACATTTCGCCCCTCTGGAAATCAGCAAGCTCCCATTGCTCATTGAGCCTATTCTGACTGCTCCAACAGCAGAAGAGACGGCATCGGAAGAATCCTCTAAGGAATCACCAGAAGAGCCAAAGGCGGAGCCTTCAACAGAAATGAATACCCTGGAAATTCCTACCGTTATTCCTCCTCAGGAAGAGTTGGAAATCAACGAAGAGACTCCGGTTGAAAGCAAGAAGGAGACTCCGGTTGAAAGCAAGCAAGAGACTCCAATTGAAAGCAAGAAGGAGACTCCTGAGAAGGATATTCCAACAGAAAAGAAGGAAATTCCAACAGAAAAGAAGGAAATTCCAACAGAAAACAAGGAAGATATTCCTACTGAAGACAATAACGGAATTGAAATCCTGATTCCTTCCACAAAGGAAAAGGAGAAGGAAGATGACGGAACACTCATTATTCCTAACCAGAAGGAAAAAGAGAAGGAAGAGGATGGAATCCTGATTATTCCTAACCAGAAGGAAGAGGAGAAAAAAGAGGACGGAACACTCATTATCCCGAACCAGAAGGAGGAGAAAAAGGAAGAAGATACTGGCATCTATTTCGATGACAGCAACTCTTCTAAAAACATCGAACTGGAAGATGAATATTACGAACTGGAAGGTTTCTAAAGAATTTCCCATAGCGCTTGAAGCATAACCTATGCACTGCGCTATGGGCAAAACTGTATTACAGAGAACAGAAGAATGTTACCAGGAACGGTACGGAAAAATCTACACAGAAACCATGAAATATGGAAACGATGATAAAACTCTCGCCCGAACAGCGGGTGATGATAGGCAACGTGGTATCCATCGTTGTAGCTCCACCTACGCTGATTGGCGCCAGCTTGCCGAAATACTTAACCAGCAAAGGAGCACACAGTAGGGTAAGAATCTCGCGGCAGATATTGGCAAGAAGGGCGATGGTACCGAGTTCAGCGCCCCGATACTGGGTGATGAAAATACTCGACAGAGAGTAATATCCGAATCCCGAACCGACGGCAAGGCAGTCGGTAAGCTGGCGATGTCCCAATATCAGGGAAGCTGCAGCACATCCTGCCAGGGTTCCCAAAATAGTCATCACGGGAAGCATCATCAGACGTGGGTTCACCTTTCTGAAGCTCTTCAATATAGAGGTATCGCAACCAATGCTGATACCCACGCAGAACATCAGGCAACAGAGCGCATAATAGCTTACATCGCCCGCCATGAAACTAGCCGGAATCACATCACATAAGCCAACGATAATACCCAGGACAAAGAAGCTTACGATAATCAGACTACCTTTCATGCCTTGCCTCCTTTCTGCTGAACATATCTCCACAAAGCACAGGCAAAGATTGCACTACCCAGACTACCACCCAGCGTCAGGATGACAGCTTCAAGCCCCAGGGGCTGCAGCCCACTGATGATACGAGGGTTAGCACCTACCTCGATGCCGAGCAGGAACAGGAGCACCCATATCAACGCCGTGATAATCCTGCCGATAAAACTCATTTTCTTGTTGCGAAGCAGATACCCCGTACCTATTCCGCAAAGCATAATCATTACAATCTTGAGCATTGCCTTTTTCTTTCTTCGTTTTTTATTCGTTTATTCATTACTAAATAATAATAACGGATTCCCGGTCTTTATATTATATACAAAACCGCGAATCCTTGTGATATTTGCCAGCAAGCTGCTACCTACTTTTTATATTTTGTTATGAGTAGAAACAAACGTTGCAAGAAAAAGTACCATACTTTCGTTTAAATTAACTTACTTTAATATCCAGACTCTTTCTCCATTCAAGAATTCTTTGTACTTTAGCACCTTAAAAAAAAGATACATTTATGAGCAACGGATTATTACTTTGGGTAGATGATGAAATAGAGCTTCTCAGAGCCCATATCATCTTTCTGGAAAAGAAAGGATACGAGGTGGTGACAGTGAGCAACGGAGCCGATGCCATCGACCAATGCAGACAGCAGACCTTCGACCTCATCCTCCTCGACGAGATGATGCCAGGACTGAGCGGACTGGAGACCTTGCAGCAGATCAAGGATATTCAGCCTGCCACCCCCGTAGTGATGTGTACCAAGAGCGAGGAAGAGAATATCATGGACCAGGCAATCGGTTCGAAGATAGCCGACTATCTCATCAAACCGGTGAACCCGAACCAGATTCTACTGTCGCTCAAGAAGAATATACATAGAAAGGACATCGTGACAGAGGTAACGCAGAGCGGATACCAGCAGGACTACCAGCAGATAGCCATGCAGATGATGGACTGCCGAACCAGCAGCGACTGGATGGAGATATACAAGCGACTGGTGAAATGGGAGCTGGAACTGAGCGATACCGACAGTTCGATGACCGAGATGCTCACCATGCAGAAAGAGGAGGCTAACATAGGCTTTGCCAAATACATCGCCAAGAACTATATGAACTGGGTAGATCCGAAGAATCTGGGAAAGATGGTGGAAGGCAAACCCGTGATGAGCCCGGACATCTTCAAGACCAAACTCTTCCCAATGCTCGACAAGGGCGAAAAGGTGTTCCTCATCGTGATAGATAACTTCCGCTACGACCAGTGGAAAATGCTGGCGAAAGACATCGGCGACATGTACGACATCGAGGAAGACATGTATATGAGTATCCTGCCTACAGCCACCCAGTATGCCAGAAATGCCATCTTCAGCGGACTGATGCCCAACAAGATAGCCGAAATGTTTCCGGACCTGTGGGTGGACGAAGACGAAGAGGAAGGCAAGAACCTCAACGAAAAGCCGCTCATCCAGACCCAGCTGGACAGATACCGCAAGCACTACAGCTTCAGCTATCACAAGGTAAACGATTCAGTAGGAGCCGACAAGTTCCTGGAGCATTACAATGAATGCAAGAGCAACGACCTGAATGTGCTCGTCATCAACTTCATCGACATGCTCTCGCATGCACGTACCGAATCAAAGATGGTAAGGGAGCTGGCAAATACGGAATCAGCCTACCGAAGCATCACCCAGAGCTGGCTGCGCCACTCGGTACTGGCAGAACTGTTCAAGCGACTGGCTCAGAGCGATTTCAAGGTAATCATCACCACCGACCACGGCAGTATACGCGCATCAAAGCCTATCAAGATTATAGGCGACCGCAACACGAATACCAACCTGCGCTACAAGCTGGGCAAGAACCTGGCATACAACGCCAAGGAAGTATTCACCATCAAGGAACCTCACAAGGCACAGTTGCCAGCGCCCAATCTGAGTACCTCGTATGTTTTCGCCTACGGTGATGCCTTCTTCGCCTATCCGAACAACTATAATTATTATGTGTCTTACTATAAGGACACCTTTCAGCATGGTGGCATCTCGATGGAGGAAATGCTCATCCCGCTCATCACGCTGACACCGAGAAAACGATAAAAAAAATATATATATGAAGATTAAGATTGATTCATTAGACAACATTCATGTAGCTGCCAGGGAATTCCTGGAGAACATGGGCGACGGCAAGGTCTTTGCCTTCTATGGCAAGATGGGAGCCGGAAAAACAACATTTGTCAAAGCTATCTGCGAAGAGTTGGGAGTTGATGATGTCATCACCTCTCCTACCTTTGCCATCGTCAACGAATATACCGCTGGTAATGGCGACCCTATCTACCACTTCGATTTCTATCGCATCAAGAAACTGGACGAGGTATACGACATGGGTTACGAAGACTATTTCTACAGCGGCAACCTCTGCTTCCTGGAATGGCCGGAACTCATCGAAGACCTCCTGCCTGAGGACTGCACCAAGGTGACTATCACCACCGAGGAAGACGGCAGCAGAAGCGTAGAATGGTAAGAAAAATACGTCCCGACGCAGACTTTACTACGTCCCGACGCAGTTCTCAGTACGTCCCGACGTAGCACGGTCTGCGTCGGGACGTATTTTCATACCCCTCGTGACGCAGTTGCCCGCCCCTCGCAGCGCAGCTACAGCACCCTTGCAACACCGCTCAATGGGCATCCAAAAAGTGACAAAGTCACTCGTCACTCGTCACTTTTTGTTTTTTGCACATTGCAACCACCTTATTATATTATATCCTTATTATTATGATGGTATTATGATAAATAGAATATATATAATATAAATATATAAGATGAATAATATTTATATTTATTATATATATTATTATTATCTATTTACCATAATCCCTCAATAATACACCTATTATTAATAATAAGGTCTATAGGAAACAGAAGATGCAACATGCACTAAAAATGAAAAGTGACGAGTGACGAGTGACTTTTTCACCTTTTGTGTTATCCCCGTGTTCAAGAAACAGCAACAAAAAAGCATCTGACCAGAGACGACATATCTCTGACCAGATGCCTTAAACCATTCTGCTTTCAGGCTTTTACAAGAGAGCCTGGAACTTCTCTGTCAAGGTAGTCTTTGATGCAGCACCTACGAACTTGTCAACCAGCTGACCACCCTTGAAGAAGAGGATTGTAGGAATGTTACGAACGCCAAACTCCATAGCGATATCGTCATTCTCCTCAACATCACACTTGCCAACTACGATCTTACCATCAAACTCCTCAGCCAACTCTGACACGATAGGAGCAATCTGACGGCAAGGACCACACCATGTAGCCCACAAATCTACTACCAATGGCAACTCGCCATTCTTGTAACTCTCGAAATTCTCGGTTGTAATTGTTACTTCCATTTTTTTGCTTTTTAATTTATTTATGATTAATATTATCTGAGTATACTCACTATTAGTTGATCTGATAAGACATCATTGGGTTGTCGTTTACGAACTGAATCAGTTCCCTGCTCACTCCTACTGACCTGTCCTGTGCACGCATCGTAAAATTGGTGTTGGTTTCAGAGTCATGTATCTGTATGAAGAGTTGCGCATGGCCCTCATCATTGTCTACCAGCGTCTTGAGGTCGTTCACCAGCGTATCATCAACAATAGAGCTGTCTATGGAAATCGTAAACTTCTCCAATCTGTTCTCCTTCACTGTCTGCAGATATTCTACCGTACTGATCTTGAAGTCGAGATAGTTGTTGTTGCCATATCGGGCTACGCATTTTGCCGTAACAAAGATGGTACTTCCCTCTACCATCACGCCTCGCCAGGTTCCCCAGTCCTCACCGAAAAGAGCCAGTTCACCCGAGCCCTCGAAGTCTTCGATGGTAACGAATCCACAAGGCTTTCCGGTTTTGGTAAACTTGGATTTCACCTCGGTGATGATACCTCCAAATACGATGTCTTCCTTTTTGGCAAGCTCAGCCTTATCGCCCAGTTCCGCACAATGGGTATTGCAAAGATTATTGAGGATAATCTCATAATCATCTAGCGGATGAGCCGAGAGATAGATACCCACCAGCTCACGCTCCCTGTTCAGGCGTTCGATGGTACTCCATCCTTCCACCTCAGGAATAGGCGGAGTGGCAATCTCTACAGCTTCGGTTCCACCAAAGAGCGATGTTGCCGCCTCCTGCTGCTCGCGCTGGAAGAGCTGACCATAACGCACCAATGTATCGAGGAAGGTCTCGCCCTTGCTGTTCTTGCCGAAGAACTGCTCTCTGCGGATGCCGAAACTGTCAAAACCTCCACTCAATGCCAGGGTTTCAAAAGCCTTGCGGTTTACGCTGGAGAAGTCTACACGCTCTGCAAAATCAAAGATAGTCTTGTAAGGACCGTTCTTCTGCCTTTCAGCCACGATGGCATCGGCAGCCGGTGCTCCCATACCCTTGATGGCAGAAAGACCGAATCGGATTTCGCCATGCTCGTTCACACCGAAGGCACGGTAACTCTCGTTCACATCAGGTCCCAGCGTCTTGATGCCCATCGACTGGCACTCCTCCATCAGCTTGGTGATTTCGGTAATCTGCGCAAAGCGGCGGGTCATCAGCGCAGCCATGTATTCAGCAGGATAATGAGCCTTGAGATAAGCCGTCTGATAAGCTACCCACGAATAGCAGGTGGCATGCGACTTGTTGAAGGCGTAGGAAGCAAACTTCTCCCAGTCTCCCCAGATCTTCTCCAATACCTTCGGGTCATGTCCGTTCTCCTGTCCCTGCTTGATGAACTTCGGCTTCATCGCATCTACGATGGCCTTCTTCTTCTTACCCATCGCCTTACGGAGGGCATCAGACTCACCTCGGGTGAAGCTGGCCAGCTGACGGGAGAGAAGCATCACCTGCTCCTGATAGACCGTAATGCCGTAGGTATCCTTCAGATACTTCTCCATGCAAGGTATATCGTAGGTGATAGCCTGCTTACCGTTCTTACGGGCAATGAAGTCTGGGATATAGTCCATAGGGCCCGGACGGTAGAGGGCATTCATGGCGATGAGGTCCTCAAACACCGTAGGCTTCAGCTCGCGGAGATACTTCTGCATACCAGGCGACTCAAACTGGAAGGTTCCGATGGTCTGTCCGCGCTGGTAGAGCTGATAGGTCAGCTCATCATCGATAGGGATGGTATCAAGGTCTACGATGTCGCCCGTAGTCTGCTTGATAACCTTGCAAGCCTCCTTCATCTCGGAGAGGGTCTTCAAGCCCAGGAAGTCCATCTTGATGAGTCCGGTAGTCTCGATGACGTGACCGTCGTATTGGGTTACTGCCGTCTTCAATCCCGGGAAATCAGGGTCATCGGCAGTAGATACAGGAACCCAGTTGCTGATAGGGTCTCGACAGATGATGAATCCGCAGGCGTGGATACCCGTACCGCGGATGGTACCCTCCAGCATCTTGGCATACTTGATGGTATTGCTCTCACGGGGATCGGTAGAAAACTCAGCCTCTCTCAGCTCCGGTGTATACTTGATGGCATTGGGAAGATTCATCTTCGCACCATCAGGCAAACGGTCGGGAATCGCCCTGCAGAGCGCATTAGCCTTGTCGAGCGGCAGTTTCTCTACGCGGGCAACATCCTTGATGGAGTTCTTCGTTGCCATCGAACCGTATGTAATGATGTGGGCACAGTTCTCATGCCCATACTTATCCATAACCCATCTCAACACCTTACCTCGACCATCATCATCGAAGTCGGTATCGATATCAGGCAGGTTGACACGGTCCGGGTTCAGGAAACGCTCAAACAGGAGGTCATACTTCAAAGGGTCAATCTTTGTAATGCCCAAGCAGTAAGCCACCACAGAACCTGCCGCAGAACCACGGCCCGGACCCACCATTACGCCCAGCTCCTCACGAGCCGCCCTGATGAAGTCGGACACGATGAGGAAGTAGCCAGGGAAACCCATGGTCTTCATCACGTGGAGCTCGAAGTTCACATGCTCGTCTACATTCTCCGGCAACGGATCGCCATAGAGCTTCTTGGCTCCCTCGTAGGCAAGATGGCGCAGATACTCAGCCTCAAACTTGATACGGTATATCTTGTCGTAGCCACCCAGACGGTCGATCACCTTCTGACCTTCCTCAGACGACAACTGATTCTGTCCATTCTCATCGCTTGTGAATTCCTTGTAGAGATCTTCCTCAGACACCTTCTCACGCAACTGCTCCTCGGTACCGAAACTCTCAGGAATCGGGAAGAAAGGCATGATAGGACCGTGGTCGATGCTATAGATTTCCACCTTGTCCAGCACCTCCAGGGTATTAGACAGCGCCTCGGGAACATCCGAGAAGATATCATTCATCTCCTGACGGGTCTTGAACCACTCCTGCTTGGAATATCGCATACGGTTAGGATCATCAAGGTCCTTACCTGTAGCTATACAGAGCAGGTGGTCGTGAGCCTCAGCCGTCTCCTTGTCCTCGAAGTGGCAGTCGTTGGTGCAGACGAGCTTGATGCCATATTCCTTAGCCATCTCGATGAGCACCTTGTTGGCTTTCTGCTGCAGCTGGAAAGCCTCACGGTTGGCGAGAAAAGGAAGCGGTTCCTTCACCTCATGGCGCTGAAGCTCCAGATAGTAGTCATCGCCAAAGAGATTATGATACCATTCGCAAGCCTCACGGGCTCCTTCGATGTCTCCCTTCAGAATTTTGGCAGGTACCTCGCCCGCAATACATGCCGAACAGACAATCAGATCCTCGTGATATTTCTCGAGGTCGGCACGGTCGGTTCGAGGACGCATATAATATCCATCCACCCACGCATTACTTACCAGCTGGATGAGGTTCTTGTATCCATTATAGTTTTTGGCAAGCACGATGAGGTGGTAACCACTCATATCGCCCTTGTCCTTCTCACGGTCTTCCTTTCTGCGTCGAGCCACATACATCTCACAGCCGATAATAGGCTTGAACGGCTCCAGTCCCTCTTTCTTGCGATCCTTGTTCACCTTGGCGCAATAATCCGTGAGTTCCTTAATACCGAACATCACACCATGGTCGGTAACTGCCATACCTTTCATGCCATCCTTGATGGCCTTGTCTACCAGATGCGGAATTTTAGACTGACCGTCGAGGATGGAATACTGCGTATGCACATGTAAATGAACAAAATCTTCCATTATATGTTTTTTATTTCAAAATTTGAGTCCAAAGTTACGGCTAAAAGTTGATATTCCAAAAGAAAAAAGAGAAAAAGTTGAAAAACATAAAAGAAACGCCCAAAAAATTTGCTAAAACGACAAAAATACAGTACCTTTGCACAATAAAAACTTAATCCTACCTTATGGGACAAAAAATAAAGAAACTGAAAAAGATAAGATTGCATCGCGAAGGCACCGACCAGCTGGTGGGTGGAGCGATTGCACTAGTAGCCATTGCGGCGATATTATGGGGAGCTTTTGACACCAAAATTCCTTTCTGGATTTTCCTGGTTGTCTTCGGTGTGGTTTACTGCATCGTGCTCAATTTCTATCGCTGCCCTATCCGCTACCTGAACGTAGAGGATACAGAGAAGCTCGTCGTAGCTCCTGCCGATGGCAAGATTGTGGTAATAGAAGAAGTAGATAATGCGCCATACTTTAATGACAAACGATTGATGATTTCCATCTTCATGAGCCTCTGGAACGTACATGCCAACTGGTTCCCGGTAGACGGAAAGGTGAAATTCGTAAAGCATGTGGATGGCAATTACCACAAGGCTTGGCTGCCTAAGGCAAGTGAGGAAAACGAGCATGCCGACGTCATGATCACTACCCCTGAGGGCGTAGATGTATTGTGCCGTCAGATTGCCGGTGCCGTAGCGCGCCGTATCGTAACTTATGCAAAGGAAGGCGAAGAGTGCTATATCGACGAGCACCTTGGCTTTATCAAACTGGGTTCACGCGTGGATGTTTACCTGCCTCTCGGAACAGAAGTATGTGTGAAGATGGGACAGTCTACCACGGGTGACCAAACCATCATTGCAAAATTGAAATAAAAAATGAGCATTAAGAAACATATCCCTAACACGATAACATGCTGCAACCTGATATCAGGCTGCATAGCTACATCGTTTGCCTTCGGTGGAAATCCAGAGATGGCTTTGTTGTGGATAATCATTGGAGCCACATTCGACTTCTTCGACGGTATGAGCGCACGCTTGCTGCACGTTTCATCGCCTATCGGAAAGGAGCTGGATTCACTGGCTGATGACGTAACCTTCGGCGTGGCACCTGCCACCATCGTATTCTCTCATCTCCAGGTGATGGAATATCCTGAGTTTCTGGAGCCGATGCGTCCATGGCTGCCTTATGCAGCCTTCATCATCGCAGCCTTCTCGGCATTGAGACTGGCAAAGTTTAATCTTGATGAGCGCCAGACCACCTCATTCATCGGGGTTCCAACTCCAGCCAATGCCCTGTTCTGGGGTTCGTTGGTAGTATTCAATCCTGCCTGGCTCACCAACCAGAGCTGGTCGGTATATCTCGTCCTGGCTCTTATTCTCATCACCAGCTACCTGCTGGTATGCGAAATGCCATTGTTTGCCCTGAAGTTCAAGCAGTGGTCGTTCAAGGGCAATGAGGTGAAATATGGTTTCGCAGGCTTTGCCGTAGCAATTCTTGCCCTCTCGGTAGCAGACGAGGGCGCACGAGGCTTCCTGCAGGGCTGGTGGATCATCATCCTGATGTATGTCCTCCTCTCAGGAATCATGTTTATGAGAAAGAAATAAAGGATTAAATCAGATAAAACAAAAGGCTTACTCCTGATTGGGAAGTAAGCCTTTTATCGTTTACAGGGTCTCAGGCAAATCAATTGTGTACAAGCGTACCAATCTCTTCACCGTCCATCACCTTCTTCAAGTTACCTACTACATCCATATTGAATACGTAGATAGGAAGGTTGTTCTCCTTGCACATGGTAGTAGCTGTCAGGTCCATAACCTTCAAGCCCTTAGTATAAATCTCATCGTATGTAATATCGCTGAACTTAGTTGCGGTAGGATCCTTCTCTGGGTCTGCAGTATAGATACCATCCACACGGGTACCCTTCAACATGACATCAGCCTCAATCTCGATACCGCGGAGAGATGATCCGGTATCGGTAGTGAAGTAAGGACTGCCAGTACCGGCAGAGAAGATGCAAATATAGCCATCCTCCATAGCCTCGATAGCCTTCCACTTGGTATAGAACTCACCAATAGGTTCCATGCGGATAGCTGTGAGCACCTTGTTCTTGACGCCCAAAGCTCCGAGCGCACTACTCAAAGCAAGAGAGTTGATGACAGTAGCACACATGCCCATCTGGTCACCCTTCACACGGTCGAAACCCTTCTGGCTTCCACTCAATCCACGGAAGATATTACCACCACCGATAACGATGCCTATCTGAACGCCCATCTCATGGACTTCCTTGATCTGCTTAGCATAATCACTCAAACGCTCAGGATCGATACCGAAGCTCTGCTTACCCATCAAGCTCTCACCGCTCAACTTCAAAAGAATTCTTTTAAACTTTGCCATAAATATAGTGTTTAATGTTTATTGTTTAATGTTTACTTAAGGGATTAAGTATTTATCAGAAACTTGATTTCACCGAATGCATACGAGCGGATAACTCCTTTCTTGTCATGAAGGACAAGATGACCATCATCCTCTACCTCAACGAAGGCTCCCTCGAATTTGCCATCAGCATCCTCGTACCAATGATATCCCTTGCGACGGTAGAGCGAAAGATGGTAGATGCCCGATACATCCATATAGTCGGCACGGCGCAGAAGTTCATAGTATCTGCAAAAAGCCTCAATTACCTTCTGCAGCACCTCTTCCCTATCCACCTCATGCCCAAGAATCTGAGCCAGGGACACAGGATTTGGAGCATCACTCTTGAATTCCATCTGATTGACATTGATGCCAATACCGAAGATGCAACGCTTGATGCCCCTGGAATCGATAGAAGTTTCTATCAGCGTACCACTAATCTTCCTGTCGTTCCAATACACGTCGTTAGGCCACTTCAGTGTAAATTCTTCAGCATAGGTATCCAAGGCATCCTTGATGGCAAGTGCTCCTACCTCAGAAAGCAGGAACTGCTGACGAACCGGCACCCATACAGGGCAAGCCAGCATGCTGAACAAAAGGTTCTTGCCCTCTTCGCTCTCCCAGGTATGCGTGCCCTGTCCTCTGCCTGCAGTCTGATAATCTGCCACGGCTATGGTGAGTGCAGTCTCATCGTATGAATCCAAATCCTTCAGGAAGCGATTAGTAGAATCCACCTCCTTTAATCGTATTATCTTCTTTTCCATTTTATCTTCTTATATATATAATGTACCAGCAACAGCATACATTACATGAATTGATTATAATATCAGCATCGGATTGAAGGCATCCTTGAGATGTTCGAGTCGCTTCACCTGATGCCCTACACCTACGACAGATATGATATCGAAGCGCAGTTCCTTATCCACCTGATGCTCCTTGACATAAGCATTGGCGGCTATTGCCAGATTGCGCATTTTTCTGCCGTCAACGGCCTCCTCTGGCTGTTGGTATTCATCACCCGAACGGGTCTTCACCTCTACCACTACCAAGGTTTCTCCATCCGGCGAAACAGCAAGGATATCCAGATCTCTCTTGCCTATCTTCCAGTCACGGCCGATGACAACATAGCCTTCTGACTCAAGGTAAAGAGCTGCCTCGTCTTCTCCCCATTTGCCTAATTCATTATGTTCTGCCATAGTCTATTTCCTTTATTTTGTATCAAAAGATACTTTTCCCTTGCAAAAATAATAAAAATAGTTCACACTTCAAACTTTTTTATGTAATTTTGCACTAAAAACAATGGAAGATATCAAGAAAAAAGACGAAGCATACATGCGCCGTGCTCTGATAGAGGCGCAAGCAGCATTTGATGAAGACGAAATACCGGTGGGCGCCATCATCGTATGCAAGGACCGAATCATATCCCGTGCCCACAATCTTACCGAGATGCTGACTGATGTCACAGCCCACGCCGAGATGCAAGCCATCACATCGGGTGCCAACATGCTGGGCGGGAAATATCTGAAGGATTGCACGCTCTATGTTACCGTAGAACCTTGCGTCATGTGCGCCGGAGCATTGGGATGGGCACAGATTAGCCGGGTGGTATACGGAGCCAGTGACGAGAAGAGGGGGTATACAAAATATGCGCCCGATGCACTGCATCCTAAGACTACAGTTACATCGGGCGTACTGGAAGATGAGTGCCGGGCACTCATGCAAGAATTCTTTGCAAGAAAGAGATAGAACACTCTTTCTCCATCTATTTCCGGTTTATTACTTAATCTCCTGCTGATTACTTAACCAAAACAACCAAATACTTGCTGGTGCTCCAGAAAATCTGTGAGTTGGTGATGCGGAGTGTATACTGCTTATTAGCATCACGAACCAAAGAGTAGCTGCTTGATGGGTGGGTAGTAAGCAACTTAGCAGACTTAGAGTACAACTTAATCTCTGAGAGGTTGCGAATATCCACCTTAGTGAAGTAATTCTTGTTGAAGTTGCCAGTCATTACCTTACCATCCTGAATGATACGCTGGTCCCTCAACTCCTTCTTGGTACCGAATACATACCATGCAGTATGAATCTGCTTATCCTGAGCATTGATTACCTCAGTCTTCTGGTTGCTCTCAGCAGTAAGACGGCTGGTCTTGGTATTGAGGTTATTTACAGTCTCATCGAGAGCAGCAATATGAATATCCTTCTTATCGAGTTCTTCACGCAAAGACTGGAGCTGAGCATCCTTCTCCTCCAACTGCTTCTGCAATCCCTCGATGGTCTTCTTAAGCTGGTCTCCCTTCAAAGTTCCATTAGCAAGCTGCTTCTGGAGCTTAGCAATGAGTTCACGGTTCTGCTTCATGCGGTTAGCGATAAACTGGATATCTTCCTTGAGCTTCTGCTTCTTGTTTACTCCCTCGCCATCCTTAGCAAGACTTACGCGATGTTCTGCCTCACTAATCTGCTGGAAACCTTCTTCTATCTCATTCAAGGTACCCATCAAATCGTTAATTTCACTGTCCTTCTGGGCAATAATGCCATTAAGGGAATCTGCTTGAGCAGTGTTCTGAACAGCAGCATCATTCTTACCGTTGTTACAGCTTGTCAAGCAAAACGCTGCTACGCAAGCTACCATTAAAAGCTTTTTCATAATCTGTCTCCTTATATGATTTATTAATTCGTATTTATACTATTAAATTGAATGCGTGTAGACGCCTTCGATACATAGTAATTACGCTGTCGCTTCATTATATTATTACGTTATAAACCCGTATTTATTACATTCAAATACGAATTTATTTACTGATTCATGCTTTTTCTACGTTCTTCTCGCTTTTTTTCCTTCATTTCCTCTTTTAATTGCTTAGGATCCTTACCAGCCAGCACGATGACGAACTCACCTCTTGGCTCCACCTCCTCAAAATGGGCGATGACCTCAGCGAGGGTTCCTCTTACGCTTTCCTCATGTATCTTTGAGATTTCCCGACAACAGCTCACCAGTCTGTCTTCACCGAAATTCTCGGCAAACTGCTGCAAGGTTTTCACAACGCGATAAGGTGACTCATAGAATATCATCGTTCGCACTTCATCCTTGAGAGATTCCAGATAGGTTTGTCTGCCCTTTTTCTGAGGAATGAATCCCTCGAAGCAGAATCTATCACAAGGCAATCCCGACGACACAATGGCAGGAATGCAAGCCGTAGGTCCCGGAAGAGTCTGCACGGTTATGCCCGCCTTTGCCGCCTCGCGAGCCAGATAGAAACCCGGATCGCTGATGCCTGGTGTTCCAGCATCACTGATAAGAGCGATGGTTTCGCCAGCCTTCAACCGTTCAACGATAGAAGCAGAAGTGCCATGCTCATTAAACTTATGATGCGCAACTAATCGATTTCGAATATCGAAATGCTTAAGCAGGACACTCGATGTTCGAGTGTCCTCCGCGAGCACCAAATCAGCTTCTTTCAAGACTCTGATGGCCCGCATTGTCATGTCCTCCATGTTACCAACAGGAGTAGGTACGATATACAATATGCCCATACAGGGTACAAATGTAGTTAATTAATCTTTCTAAGCAAAAAAAAATGCGTTTTCTTTGCATTTTTTAAAACCTTATGAGTAATTTTGTACCCGAAATGACAGAAAATCTAATTGGGGAGGCACACCGCCCCGGAAGAATTGAAGTGGTGTGCGGATCAATGTTCTCTGGAAAAACAGAGGAATTGATACGAAGAATGAAGCGTGCGAAGTTCGCCAAGCAGAAGGTGGAAATCTTCAAGCCTGCGCTTGACACTCGTTACTCCGAGGAAGACGTAGTGAGCCATGATCAGAACTCTATCCGATCTACTCCTATCGAGTCCTCTGGATCCATACTCCTTTTGGCCTCTGATATCGACGTTGTCGGTATTGATGAAGCCCAGTTCCTAGACAATGGCTTGGTAGATGTATGCAATCAGCTTGCCAACCGTGGCGTCCGTGTGATCGTTGCCGGTCTCGACATGGACTTCAAGGGTGTTCCTTTCGGACCGATTCCTGCCCTCTGCGCCATCGCAGACGAAGTGACCAAGGTTCATGCCATCTGCGTAAAATGCGGAGCCCTAGCTTACGTGAGCCACCGACTGGTTCATAACGAGAAGCGGGTGCTATTAGGCGAAAAGGATGAATACGAGCCACTCTGCCGCGACTGCTATCAGAAAGCCCTCCACAAGGAGGAGTGAAGAGTGAAGAGTTCAATAGCCTTTGCTAATCATAAAGTTCAAAGCTCAAAGTTTAAAGTTCAAAATAATATGCCTAAGGAGATTACATTCGATAAGTTTATACGATGGGCTGGCGTAGCCCTCATCGTCTTTGCGGTGTTATATATCACCAATTACTTAAGCGAGGTACTTTTACCATTCGTCATTGCATGGTTTTTTGCCTACCTGCTCTACCCGGTCGTGAAGTTTATCGAAAACAAACTCCACATCAAGGTTCGTGCCCTGTCCATCATCCTGGCAATGGGGGCAGCCATCGCTGTCGTGGGTGGCGTGTTGTGGCTCATCATACCACCAATGATCGACCAGTTTGACAAGCTAGGGGAAGTCATGACCCGCTGGCTGCATCAAACCACCCACACCAACAACCTGACAGCAATGATCAAGGAGTGGCTGCAAGAGAACCAGGCACAGATAGAACATTTCCTGAAGAGCAAGGACTTCAGCGATGCCCTCAAGACAACGATGCCTAAGCTGTTCTCCGTTGTAGGACAAACGGCAAACATCATCATCAGCATCGTAGCATCCATGATTACCTTATTATATATGTTCTTCATTCTGCTCGACTATGAAACATTAACAGCCAACTGGGTTCGCATCTTCCCAAAGAAGAACCGTCCATTCTGGCAAGAGCTGATGAAAGATGTAGAACGTGAGCTTAACAACTATGTCCGCGGTCAGGGAATGGTAGCCCTCTGCATGGGTATCATGTTCTGCATAGGCTTTACCATCATCGGTTTCCCGATGGCTATCGGTCTGGGCATTCTGATAGGTATCATGGATCTGGTACCTTATCTCCATACATTCGCCCTTATCCCTACCGCCTTCCTTGCCATGCTCAAGGCTGCAGATACTGGTCAGAACTTCTGGATGGTCTTCGGACTTGCCTTCCTGGTATTCTGCGTGGTTCAGGTAATTACGGATATGGTGGTTACTCCAAAGATTATGGGCAAGGCGATGGGCTTGAATCCAGCCATCCTGCTCTTAAGTCTTTCCATCTGGGGTGCCCTGCTTGGCTTCATCGGCCTAATTATAGCCCTGCCTCTCACTACCCTGCTCATAGCTTATTGGCAGAGATATGTAACGAGAGAAAAGCCGCAATACAATACTCCAAACACTCAGCCAGATGAGATTAGGCAAAGTGCAGAAGAGATAGCTCAATCACTTAAAAAGAGTGGAAAAATGGCAGAAAAAGCTATTGCAGAGAGCGAAAATGAAGAAAAAAAGCAAAAAAACGACTAAATATTTGGTTATTTGAAAAATATATCGTACCTTTGCACTCGCTTTTGAAACCAAAGGTTGGAGATTGACTCGCTAGCTCAGCAGGTAGAGCACAACACTTTTAATGTTGGGGTCATGGGTTCGAGCCCCATGCGAGTCACAGATCTCAGAAAAAGGACTTTCCGTTATGGTAAGTCCTTTTTTCGTATGCATATAACTGAGATGACAAGCCTAAGAAGGTATAACCATCAAGACTCCCATTGCATAGCAGAAGGAACAAAAAGAAATAAAAAAGAGCAGGTTTTAATAGTTATTAACAAAAACAGATGCAAGATTCATGTAAAAAAACGTTTTATTAAACGGAAATGCAGATAATAAACAATATTATAGCAATATAAAATAATAAGAAACAAAATGAAGAAATTTACATTACTCACTGTTTTGGCAGCCTTCGTAGCAGCCTTCTCTTTCACTTCTTGTAACACTGATAGCGACAACAGCTATAATGCATTGACACCTGAGCAGCAGAAGTCTTATCAGGCAGCTATGGCTGCAGGTTCATACAATGACATGACACTTCTCTTCGAGAAGAAGAATGCAGCCAATGTAAATCAGCAGATTGACTCTGTTGCAGTATCTTGCAGAGTAAGCATGCGCGGTGACAGTACTATCACTATAACAAACTTCCCTATCGCTCAGCTCGCAGAACATATTAACTACGCAGATTTGTCTGCAGCTATCGCAAAGGAAGCTCCTAGAACTATCACTTGCAAGTATAATGTAGCACCAACAAGTACACAAACCATTGCTTACTTCTTTGCATGGCCTAGTGTAATCGAGTTGAACCTGGCTTATGGTAAGGAAAACAAGAGCCACAAGGTACAGTTGGTATTCATTCCTAGCCAGAACTATTATGGCTACTGCACTCTGAACGAACCAAGACAGTTAGGTTTCCAGTTTGCTCTTTACCAGATTTGGGTTGACGGTGCTCAGACATCTTATCTCCAGAATTCAGTAAACCCAGCTTACAGTTCTGTTGCTTTTGCATGCCGCAATGCATACAAGAAATCAAAGTAAGCTTAAAGTTAGAATCAAAGTAAAAAAGAATATAGTTAATACTCTCTTATAAAAACAACTTACAAATATATGTTCTGAAATCACTCAGTATGAAAACTAAATAAAAGGCGCGATAGTCGGGATTGACTATCGCGCCTACTTTTTTATCAATATTACTATCAATTAATCTTTCTTCCAGAGCTTGGTCATATCCTCCAAGGTCTTACCCTTTGTCTCAGGAACCAACTTCCATACGAAGACAGCTGCTATGAAACAGATTGCTCCATACAAACCGTATGTGAACCAATGACCAAAGTCATCACCAGGAGTCAGGTGCATATTAAACATCGGCACGAAGGTAGAGCTGACGATGAAGTTGAATATCCACTGGAATGCAACGGCTACGGCTACGGCTGCGCCACGGATGGTGTTTGGGAAAAGTTCTGCGATGAGTACCCACGCAATAGGTCCCCAAGAGAACATGAAGCTGGCACTATAAACCATGATACTCAACATCGTAACGGTGCTCAAAGCAGCATTACCGAACGTCAAAGCTACGCCCAGGGCACCCACCCCCATACCGATAGAACCACAGATAAGCAAAGGCTTGCGACCCAGTTTTTCTACGGTGAAGACAGCAACAAGGGTAAATGAGATGTTCACAACACCCATAATTACGGTCTGAACCATAGGATTGCCCATACCCATGTCCTGGAAGATACGAGGAGCATAATAGAGCACGGCATTGATACCCACAGCCTGCTGGAAAACAGAAAGCATCACACCCACGAAGATACACATGAATCCATAAGAGAACAGTTTCTCTGTCTTCACGGTAACCGTATTCTTGATGTCATGAATGATTTCACGAGCCATCTCCGAGCCATTAATCTTGGAAAGAACGCCATAAGCCTTCTCATCCTGCCCGATCATCACGAGATAACGAGGTGTCTCAGGTACGAAGCAGATAAGGAAGGTAAAGAGACCTGCCGGCACCATCTCGCTTCCAAACATATATCTCCATCCAGTCTCGATGGTCCACTGAGCATCCACCATGTTGGCGATGGCACCCGCAGCATCATAGATAGGATTGGCATGAGAACCCATGATGATAAAGTTGACGAAGTAAACCACCAGCTGACCGAAGATGATGGCAAACTGGTTCCAGCTCACCAACATACCGCGGATATTACTTGGAGCCACCTCGCCGATATACATCGGACAGATGGCAGAAGCCATACCCACACCGATACCACCGAGTACACGATAGAAATTGAACACCACCAAGAGTGTCCAGTCAGCCTGCCCCTGAGGCAGGATATAAGTCTCTGGCTCCATAGATCCCCAGGCAGAGAGGAAGAAGCAGATACCCGCAAAGATAAGCGAGCGCTTACGACCAAACTTGCTGGCAAAGAGACCTGAGAGCGAACTACCGATAATACAGCCAATCAATGCGCTGGAAGACGTAAATCCATGCATCACATCGGTGTACTCGAAATCACCTGCACCCTTGAAGAATGCCTGCAAACCTTTCTCGGCACCAGATATCACTGCGGTATCGTAACCGAAAAGCAAGCCGCCTAGCACAGCGACCATCACAATTGAGATAAGATAGGCTTTAGAGCCCTTTTGATTTTGTTCCATTATTTTTATAGGTTTGAATAATTTGTTTGTTTTATGTAGTATAACTAGATATTATCTACATATAAACGCTTTTTCTTTTAAAATATTACGTATAAAGTGCACTTTTCCCCCATTTTTTTTGTAAATTTGCAACCAAATTATAATTTCAACAGAGATTACGCCATATGAATATAGCAGATTTTCTACAAAATGAGGGCAATAAGCGAGGCTTTTCTTTCGAAGTTCTGCCTCCTCTCAAGGGTAACGGAACAGCAGCTTTGTTCCGCACCATCGACAGCTTGAAGGATTATGCTCCTAGGTTTATCAACATTACAACACATCACAGCGAATACGTTTACAAGGAATTGGAAAATGGTTTGTTGTCTCGCCAGCGTGTACGCCGCCGTCCGGGTACTGTTGCCATTGCAGCTGCCATCCAGAACAAGTACGATATCCCTGTCATTCCGCACGTCATTTGCAGTGGCGTCACCAAGGAAGACATTGAGTACGAATTGCTCGACCTCCAGTTTCTTGGCATCAGTAATATCCTGGTACTTCGCGGTGACAAGGCTAAGGATGACAGAATGTTCACCCCTACCCAAAATGGTCATGCGAATGCAACCGACCTTCTGAAGCAGGTGAACCAATTCAATGAAGGTTTCTTCAGCGATGGAACTCCTATCAAGCATCCTGGCGAGAAATTCTGCTGTGGCGTGGCTTGCTATCCTGAGAAGCACGAAGAAGCTCCAAATCTGGAAATGGATATGCAGCACTTGTTGGAGAAGCAGCAGTTGGGCGCAGCATACGCTGTAACCCAACTCTTCTACGACAACCAGAAATTCTATGATTTTGTAGACAAGGCTCGCGAGATGGGCATCACCATTCCTATCATCCCTGCCTTGAAGCCATTTGCCAAACTGAGCCAGCTCACCGTGGTACCAAAGACCTTCCATTGCGACATTCCTGAGGATTTGGCGCAGGAGGTATTGAAGTGCAAGACGGATGAAGATGCCAAAGCTCTCGGTATTGAATGGACTACCGCTCAGGTGAAAGACCTTTTCGAGCACGGTTACAACAATATCCATTTCTTCACCGTTTCGGCAGTGGATAGCGTAAAGCAGATTGCAAAAGCTCTGTTTTAGGGTAGAGGCTCCTGCTACAGAAAGATAAAGGTTAGGTGTCCGGAGCAAAAAGCTTCTGGCTACTAATCATAAAGTTCAATGTTCAAAATTCAAAGTTCAAAGTAAAAAGAGTTCAATGTCAATAAAGGAAGTTATAGGTCAGCAAGAAGTATGGAACCGTCTGATGGAGATGGCTCAGGAGAATCGCATCCCCCATGCCTTGATGTTTTGCGGACCGGAAGGTTGCGGTAAATTGGCGATGGCATTGGCTTTCGCCAGCTATCTGCTTGGAGATTCTCCGATGCTCAACAAATGGGAGCATCCTGACCTCCACTTCACCTACCCAACCATCAAAACTTCCGATATGAGTAGCGATCATACTCCGGTTAGCGATGATTTCATCAAGGAATGGCGCGAGATGCTGCTCAAGGATGGAGCATACGTCCTGATTGGTGAATGGATGCAGAAGATGGGCAAAAGCGATGCTGACTTAAACAAGCAAGCCATCATCACCGCCGAAGAAAGCGATGACCTGGCCAAGAAACTCATCATGATGTCGAGCCAGGGAGGTTACAAGATCAGCCTGATATGGCTGCCGGAAAGAATGAACCAGCAGAGTGCCAACAAGATTTTGAAACTGCTGGAGGAACCACCTCGCCAAACCCTTTTCCTGCTCGTTAGCGAACAGCCGGAACTTCTTCTGGAAACCATCAGAAGCCGTACCCAGCGCATCGATTTCAAGAAGATAGCTACAGAAGACATCGAACAGGCATTGATAGAACGAAGGGCTCTGGAACCCAACATGGCACACCGGATAGCCCGCATCGCCAACGGCAACTGGAATGCTGCATTGGAAGAACTCAATGCCGGCAATGAGAAAAGACAGCATCTCGACATGTTCATCATGCTGATGCGACTCGCCTACATGCGCAACATTCACGACTTGAAGAAATGGAGCGAAGTGGTTTCTACTTTCGGAAGAGAGAAACAAAAGAGAATGCTCGATTACTTCATGCACATGCTCCGGGAAAGTTTCATGTACAATTTCCGACAGCCGGAACTGAACTACATGACACAGGAAGAGGAAAACTTCGCCAAGAACTTCGCACGCTTCATCAACGAGGCGAACATCATTGACATCTCCAACCTCTTCGAGGAGAGCAAACGGTTCATCGGGCAGAATGCCAATCCAAAGATAGTATTCTTCGATATGGCACTCAAAATCATCGTACTGCTCATCAGGAAGTGAAAAGTGAATAACGAAGAGCGAAAAAATCAAGAGAAACAAAGGGCGTAAGCCTATCAATATACATTAATAATATTATAAAATAGATTTTATCGTGGATTACAAGAATATGAAATTCAGATTGTGGAACGGCTGCGACCGAGGACTCTGCTGCAAGGCGGTGGGACGACAGGACAGACAGCTGAACACATACGACTGGCTCGCAGACGTGCCAGGTAACGCAGAGAGCACCGACCTCGTGGAAGTGCAATTCAAGAATACCCGAAAGGGATATTACCATAATGTGAATAACCTAGACCTCAAAAAGGGCGACATAGTGGCTGTGGAAGCCAACCCTGGTCACGACATCGGTGTGGTTACACTCACCGGTAGACTCGTGAAACTGCAGCTGAAGAAGGCAAATCTCAAGTCGCAGGACGATATCAAACGCATCTATCGCATTGCCAAGCAGGTAGACCTCGACAAATGCAAGGAAGCAAAGAGCCGCGAACATGCTACCATGATTCAGAGCAGACAGATTGCCCTGGACCTGGGATTGAAGATGAAAATCGGAGACGTAGAGTATCAGGGTGATGGCAACAAGGCTATTTTCTACTATATCGCCGATGAGCGAGTTGACTTCCGTCAGCTCATCAAGGTGCTTGCTGATACCTTCCACGTGCGCATCGAGATGAAGCAGATTGGTGCCCGTCAGGAAGCAGGCCGCATCGGTGGAACCGGTCCTTGCGGTCGCGAACTCTGCTGCGCTACATGGATGAAGAATTTTGTGAGCGTCAGCACCAATGCCGCACGCTATCAGGACATCTCGCTCAACCCTCAGAAGTTGGCAGGTATGTGCGCCAAGCTGAAGTGTTGTCTCAACTATGAGGTAGACAACTATGTAGAAGCAAGTCGCAAAATGCCTCCAAAGGATGCTGTTCTGCAGACTGCCGATGGCGAATTCCATCAGTTCAAGGTAGATATTCTGGCAGGTCTCATCACCTATTCTTCTGATAAGAATCTGGCTTCAAACCTCGAAACCATTACCGCAGCACGTGCCAAGGAAATCATCGAGATGAACCGGAAAGGCGAAAAGCCTCTCAGCTTGTTGGAGAATGGTAAAATCAAGGAATCTTCCAAGCCTATCGATTTGCTCAACGAATCAGACCTGAGCCGCTTTGACAAGTCGAAGAAAAAGAAAAAGAAGAATAATAAGAATCGTAACCGCCAAGACGCAGACAATAAGGCAAACAAGCAGCAGAACGGTCAGCAAGCTGAAAAACAGCAGCAGAACGAGAACCGACAACAGCAGAACGGTCAGCAAGCTGAAAAACAGCAACAGAACGAGAACCGACAGCAGCAGAACGGTCAGCAGGGCGAAAAACAGCAGCAGGGAGAGAACCGGCAGCAGCAGAACGGTCAGCAGGGCGAAAACCGTCAGGGCAACCGTCATCAGAACGGCAACAACAATCGCCGTCGCGACAATCGCAATCGTCAGCCACGCCAGCAGCATGGCGGTGACAAAAAGCCAGAAGATAAGAAATGAAACGACTGATATATTTGATATTAGTAATGGTAGCAACCATGTCGCTCCCTTCCTGTAATCATTCGACTGTATTCGACAGTTATGCGCATACACCGATTGCAGGATGGGAGAAGAACGACACGCTTTCGTTCGAGATTCCACCTCTTCAGGAAGGCGGCTATTTCAACGAGAGCCTGGGGCTCCGCATCACGGGCAATTACCCTTTCATGGGACTTACCCTCATCGTGGAGCAGAACATCTACCACAACAACAAACATGTGCCCAGCGCATGCAAGACAGATACAGTAAACTGTCAGCTGATAGATAAGAACGGTGTAAGCAAAGGACAAGGCATCAGTTACTATCAGTACAACTTCCCTATCAACGTCTACAAGTTGAACCAAGGAGACTCTATCCATATCACAGTCCGCCATGACATGAAGCGCGAGATTCTGCCAGGCGTAAGCGACATCGGAGTGAAAATAATAAAAAATGACCAATGAGGATTTCCCATTGGTCATTTTTCTTTATTCTAGCTTCTTACCTGTTTCTAGCATCTTACCAATTTCTAGCATCTTACCAGATTTCTACCGGCATCTATTCTCAGGAAGATGAAGAGCAGAATGGTAAAGCCCCATAGCGAACTACCACCATAACTGAAGAAAGGCAACGGAATACCGATTACAGGAGTCAGTCCCAGCACCATTCCTACATTAATAAATAGGTGGAATAAGAACACACTCAGCACACAATACCCGTATATTCGTCCAAACTTGAACGGTTGCCGCTCTGCCAGGTGTATCAGTCTCAATATCAACGCCAGGAACAGCAGCAATACACCAGCCGATCCCAGGAATCCTTCCTCCTCTCCTACAGTACAGAAGATGAAGTCAGTATCCTGTTCTGGTACAAACTTGAGCTTGGTCTGGGTTCCATTCAGGAATCCCTTACCCTGCAAACCTCCCGAGCCGATGGCAATCTCGCTCTGATGCACATTATATCCAGCACCCGCCAAGTCTTCATCCAGACCCAGAAGCACGTTGATACGCACTCGCTGGTGAGGCTCCATCACATTATTCAGCACATAGTCGGCACTATAGAAGAAGGCGATAGAACCGAGAGAGAATATTGAGATGAGGAAGTAATTTCTAAATCTTGTCCTCAATCCATGGTAAACCAGGAAGCCTATCATCAACGCACATAGCAGGAGCTGTATCCACACGATGTCGAACGGAATGACGTAGGTAGAGAAAAGGGCAAATATCAGCGTAATACCTAGAGAATAACCCAGGATGATAAGCGCATGTTTCTTATTGCCCGTATACGAATAAACCATACACGAAGTAAAAATCTGTACCAGCAAAAGCACCACAAACTTACCCACCGAGGTATAGGTATCCCACATCATCACATTCTCATACTTCACGCCCAACACGAAATAAGCCACCATCGAAACTCCCGTAAAGAGCACGGCACCAGGCATTCCTTCGCGATAGAGCATCAGGAAGAAGGCTGAATAAACCAGCGCCGAACCCGTTTCACGCTGTCCCACGATACATACCATAGGAAGCATGATGATACCTACTGCCGCCATGAAATGCTTCATATTGTGGATATTGAATCCATAGCTCGACATGAATTTCGCTACAGCCAAAGCCGTGGCAAACTTACCGAACTCGGCAGGTTGCAGTCGGAGCGGTCCCAGGACGAGCCACGAGTGCGAACCCTTGATGCTATGCGGATTGAATATCGTGGCAAAAAGCAGCAATATCAGCACCGCATAGATTACATACGAGAATGTATCATAAAACCGGTCATCGAGCAAAAGAAGAACCAAACCCAATGCTATCGATGTTCCAATCCATACAATCTGCATACCCGAACGGGCACCCAAGCTGAAGATTTCATTGTCACCGTATGTGTAACTGGCACCACAGACACTAATCCAGCCAAAAGCCAGAAGTGCCAGATAGATGCCTATCGTCCACCAGTCGAGCGAACGCAGCACACTAGGTTGTTTATTATCGCTCATAATAATATAATTTATACATTATTAATTATACATTATCAATTGTCCCTTATCTACTACTAGAACCGTATGCAATTCTGCGAGCCTGCATCTGGGCAGCCTGACTTTCAGAAGCTGGCGACAGTTTACCCTTCAGATATTGCTCCATCATCAAGCCTCCGATAGGCACACCATAGTCAGCACCCCATCCACCATTCTCAACGTAAACCGCAATAGCAATCTTCGGGTTGTTCATTGGTGCAAAACCCATGAATACAGAGTGGTCATGACCACGGTTCTGAGCAGTACCCGTCTTGCCACAAGCCTCGAAATCGTAACGGGAAAGCATCTTACAGGTTCCCTTAAGTGCAGAACTTCTCATACCGGCTACCACATAATCGTAGGCTCTGCGCGAAGCCTTAGTTACATGCTTACGGGTATAGAGCGTATCAAGCGGTTCGCCTTTCACCTTGCGCACAACATGAGGCACATAGTAATAACCTCGGTTGGCGATAGTAGCACCCAGATTGGCAATCTGCAACGGTGTCAGGTTCACCTCACCCTGTCCGATAGAGATACTGATGATGGTCAGTCCATTCCATGATCCCTTGTAAGCCTTGTCGTAGAACTGTGCATTCGGAATCAGTCCTCGTTTCTCGCCCGGCAAGTCTATACCAAGCTTATACCCGAATCCCATGCTCACCATATAGTCTTTCCAGGTTGTCATGGCGTTCTGAACAGAACCATACTTACCCTTCTTGCCTATCATGTAGTAGAGACCCCAACAGAAGTAACCGTTGCAGGAAGTACTGATGGCATCCACCAGCGCAATAGGCGATGGGTGACCGTGACATCCTACGTGCAATCCTCTGTAAGAGAATCCGTGATTACAAGGGAAGGCTGTGCCCGGAGTGATGATACCTTCGGTCAGGAAGGTCAACGCCTGCGTGGTCTTGAAGGTAGAACCCGGAGGATACTGTCCCATGATACTACGGTTCAGGAGCGGTTTCCAAGGATTCTTGGAGAGCCATTTATGCATCTTTCCTCTGTTCTTACCCACCAGTTTTCGAGGGTCGTAGGTCGGTGAAGAAACCATCGCCAGGATTTCGCCTGTACGAGGGTCGATGGCTACAATACTGCCTATCTTGCCCTGCAACAGTCGTTCGCCAAGTGCCTGCAGATTAACGTCTATACCTAGAGTCAGATCTTTACCAGCTATAGGTCGCTGGTCAAATTTACCATTCTGATAGCTTCCCTGTATTCTTCCGTGAGCATCGCGAAGCATGATTTTCACACCCTTCTGTCCTCTGAGCTGCTTCTCATAATGCTTCTCCAGTCCCAGCTTTCCGATATAGTCACCAGGCTGATAGTAATCGTCCTCCTCAATATCGCTTTCCGAAACCTCGCCCACATCACCCAATACATGGGCTGCGTACGGATAGGTATATTCTCTCACGCTTCGTTTCTGCACATAGAAGCCTGGGAAACGGAACATCTTTTCCTGGAATACCGAGAAGTCCTTATCTGAGAGCTGACTCATAAAGAGCTGCTGCGTATATCTGGAATAGCCCGGATTCTTGGAACGGTCCTTGATGGTTTCCATACGCTTGTCAAACTGCTCTCTGGTTATACCCAAAGAATTGCAGAAGTCCAAGGTATCGAGTCGACCCTCCTGCTCCTTCATCACAACCATGATGTCGTAAGAAGGCTGGTTATACACCATCAGCTTGCCATTACGGTCGTAGATAGCTCCACGTGAAGGGAACTCAATCTGCTTCAGGAAGGCATTACTGTCGGCATTCTTCTTATAGTCGTCGCTCATAATCTGAAGCGTAAACAGACGAATGGTGTAAATGACCACAATAGCTATGGCCACTCCCCCAATAACAAATCTACGCTTTTCAAGATTGTAATCTATCATACACCTTATTTAATATATTATTTTCTGAAGCCCTCGATGGCCATGACCATCGCCAAAGTGATGACAGTACTGCCACCAATACACATGAGCCACTGCATCCAATTGAAGAAATTGAATGTTTCGAGTGTAAAAAACAAGAGATTATAAACGAGTACTATAATTAATACATACAGGAAATACGAACCCATACCGATGGTTCGCACCGACGGCTCCAGGTCGTCGGCACTGTCACGAGGCACGAAGAGTTCGAAAAGATACGGTTGCAGCAAGCCCACCAGAGTCATGGAAGCTGCCGCAACACCAGGAGTATTGGCGAACACGTCAATACACAGTCCCATCATGAAGCACCAGAGCAGCACCGCCCATCGAGGGTGGTTTCTGCGGAAATGGAGCACCATGATGATATACAGCAAGGGGGTAGCGCAGTTGAAAAGGTGAATATGATTAAACACCAATCCCTGCACCAGCACCAGCACCACGAAGATGCCGAGTCGTTTCATTAAATCTATACTCATTGCTAATATATCTCCTCTAAATTCTGAGTTTTTCTCCTCTTACTATATTTTATATTAATTATTACCTCCAGTACTACCATCTGGCTTGATGCTATCCTGGGCAGCACGCAGAATCTCCAATCGCTCCTTCATGGCAGCATCGTCGATGACGCAGACATCACGAAGGCGGGCAAAATCGGTAGAGAGTCGCAACTGTACACGATAACTGAGTCCATCGGCAGAATTGAAAACGTGCAGAATCTTGCCCACTCTTACGCCAGGAGGGAACACAGCACTATATCCGCTGGTCACCACATAGTCGCCTAACTTAAAGTGAGCATGTCTAGGCACATCTTCCAGATAAGCCAACTCAGATGAGCCGCCCTTCCATCTCAAATAGCCGAAATATCCTCTGCCCTGGATGGTACAACTGATATTCGATTTTACATTGAGCACAGGAATCACGATGCTGTAATGCTCAGCCACGATATAAACGATGCCCACGACACCGGTTCCGCTGACCACACCCATATCCTTATGAATACCCTCAGCACGACCCTTGTCGATGGTCATGAGATTACCTGGCTTATCGATACTGTTGTCCACCACCTTGGCTGGTATCAATCTGTAGCTCTTCAGCATGGCAAACTGGTCACGGTTCAGGAAGCTGCTGTCTTTGGTCAGGCTGACCAGACTGTCAGAAAGCTGCTTCACCTGATGTTCCAGATACACATTTCTCTGCGTCAGCTCCTGGTTCACCTTGGTAAGCGAGAAGAAAGTCTCCACGTTCGAATTCCATTCGTAAAGCTTGCCTGTTACCACGTTGGCAGTAGAAAACCATGCGCTGCCCTGATAGCTGTTGTACTGGAACAAGAGCACCATGCTCACCACCTCAAGAATCAGGAAGAGAAACCAATGGTTGTATTTCTGGAAAAACTCTAAAAGGTTGTGCATATACTACTTATATATGATTAAAATTCCGCAAATGGGCACTATTAAAATAATGTCCAAATGCGGAACTTACCTTATTTATTATTATCTCATCAAGAATGAGAAGCGATCCACATTCTTCAGTGCAATGCCAGCACCCTTAGCCACGCTGTGCAAAGGATCCTCGGCTATATGGAATGGAATGTTAATCTTGTCCTGGAGTCGCTTGTCGAGACCGCGGAGCAAAGCGCCACCACCAGAGAGCCAGATACCGTTCTTCACGATATCAGCATAAAGCTCAGGAGGTGTGTTCTCCAATGCAGAGAGCACAGCGTTCTCAATCTTAGCCACTGTCTTATCCAGACAATGTGCGATTTCCTGATAGCATACAGGTACCTCCATAGGGAGGGCGGTGATGCGGTTAGGACCGTGAACGATGAAGTCTTCAGGAGCCTCATCACCCAGGTCGGTCAATGCAGAACCTACATGAATCTTGATACGCTCAGCCATACGCTCAGAAACCTTTACGTTGTGCTGACGGCTCATATACTCCTGGATATCAGCAGTAAGATCATCACCTGCAGTACGGATAGAGTTGTTGGATACGATACCTCCCAGAGAGATTACCGCAATCTCGGTGCTACCACCACCTATATCAACTATCATGTTACCCTCTGGTGCCTCTACGTCGATACCGATACCGATAGCAGCAGCCATAGGCTCAAAAATCAGATAAACATCACGACCGTCGGCATGCTCAGCAGAGTCGCGCACAGCACGAAGCTCCACCTCAGTAGAACCAGAAGGTACACCGATAACCATACGGAGTGAAGGTGAGAACAGACGGCTTCCTGTGTGAACCATCTTGATGAGTCCACGCATCATCTGCTCGCAGGCAGTAAAGTCGGCAATAACGCCATCGCGCAAAGGACGGATAGTACGGATGTTGTCATGAGTCTTCTCGTACATCATCTTAGCCTTCTCGCCCACAGCAATCATTTTGTCTGTTCTGCGGTCGAGGGCTACAACAGAAGGTTCGTCCACTACAATCTTATCATCACTGATAATGATGGTATTGGCAGTACCCAAGTCCATTGCGATTTCCTGAATAAATGAAAAAAATCCCATTTGTTGTAATGTAATACTAAAAAATATTCTAAGCTAAAATTTCATCGTATATAAAGACACATCCGAGAAGCCTCCGAAACCAGTTTTTCAGAGACGCCTCGGATTCAGCCTTGTCTCTACATGAGAGAGATTACTTGGCAAACCAAGCGTGAATAGCAGTATCGTAGTGAGAGCTTACGCCGAATGCGCGCTCAGCAAACATCTTACGATCCTCAATATCAGTCTCAGCACCCTTCTTCTTCAAGATATCGAGAAGTACGCTGTATTCAGCCTTGCTAGGTACGATGACTACATCCTTGAAGTTCTTTGCACCGGCACGGATCAGAGAGATTCCACCGATATCAATCTTCTCGATGATGTCTGCATCGCTGGCACCGCTGGCTACGGTCTGCTCGAATGGATACAAGTCTACGATCACGAGGTCGATAGAAGGGATTTCAAACTCCTTCATCTGCTCCTGATCGCCCTCGTTGTCACGACGAGCCAAGATACCTCCGAATATTTTTGGGTGAAGAGTCTTCACACGACCACCAAGGATAGATGGATATGTGGTAACGTCCTCTACTTTCTGACATTCATAACCAAGAGATTCAATAAATTTCTGGGTACCACCAGTACTCAAGAATTTAACACCCTCTTCATTCAACTTAGCGAGCAACTCGTCTAAGCCATCCTTGTGGAAGACAGACACCAGAGCTGTCTTAATTTTCTTTGTTTCAGCCATTAACTATTTATCTATTTTGAATTAGACTTCAATCTATTTTTTAAACCGCTGCAAAGTTACGAAAAACATTTGAAATACGCAAATATTTAAGGGCTATTATCACATTATTTAAAGCTATTCTTTGATATTTTGCGGTAAATCAAGAAATGGTTCAGACATTTTGACAGAAAAGCAGAGAAAAAAGAAACAAGTTTCCTGAAAAATCAGACAAAAAGTCAGAAAAACGTTGGAAAAGCCCAACGAGGCACACTATTCGCTTCCTGGGTTTGCGATGCAGAAAGCCGACCGGAGCTGAGGTTCCAGAAGTTGAAAGCCCGCGAGGCTGAAACTTCCCTGAAAGCAGGAAGCCCGCAAAAGCTGAAACTTTCCCAGAAAGCAGGAAGCCGCAAAAGCTGAAGCATCAATAAACATCAAGTAGAAATAACAATAATTAGAAAGGAGATAAGATATGACATTCGACAAATTTACAATCAAGGCGCAGGAAGCGGTGCAGGCCGCTGTGAACATAGCGCAGAGAAATGGTCAGCAGACCATCGAACCGGTGCATCTTCTCAGTGGTATCATCGAGAAAGCACCTGATGTAACCAACTATATCTTCCAGAAGCTGGGCATGAACGGCAACCAGATTGCCATGCTCCTGCAGCAGGAGATGCAGCACTTGCCTCGTGTGCAGGGTGCCGGTCAGCCATACCTCTCGGGCGATACCAACCAGATATTGCTCAATGCCGAGGACATCGCCAAGAAGATGGGAGATGAATTCGTAAGCGTGGAGCCTATCCTCCTCGCTGTCCTCAAAGGCAACTCTACCGCTGCCCGGATCCTCAAGGATGCCGGTGCCAACGAGAAGGATCTTACTGCGGCAATCCAGGCTTTGCGCCAGGGTCAGAACGTGAAGAGCCAGAGTGCTGACGAGAACTATCAGAGTCTTGAAAAATATGCCAAGAACCTGGTAGAACAGGCTCGCAGCGGCAAGCTCGACCCTGTTATCGGTCGTGACGAAGAGATTCGAAGAGTCCTTCAGATTCTCTCTCGTCGTACCAAGAACAACCCTATCCTTATCGGTGAACCTGGTACAGGTAAAACCGCTATCGTTGAAGGACTTGCCGAGCGTATCGTCCGTGGCGACGTACCTGAGAACCTGAAGAACAAGCAGCTCTATTCGCTCGATATGGGTGCACTGGTTGCCGGTGCCAAATACAAGGGTGAGTTCGAGGAGCGCTTGAAGAGCGTCATCAAGGAGGTGACCAACGCCAACGGTCAGATTATCCTCTTCATCGATGAGATTCATACCCTGGTAGGTGCTGGAGGTGGAGAAGGTGCCATGGATGCCGCCAACATCTTGAAGCCAGCCCTGGCACGTGGAGAATTGAGAGCCATCGGTGCCACAACTCTCAACGAATATCAGAAGTACTTCGAGAAGGATAAGGCGCTGGAACGCCGATTCCAGACCGTCATGGTCAACGAGCCAGACGAGGTAGATGCCATCAGCATTCTTCGTGGTATCAAGGAACGTTATGAGAACCACCACAAGGTTCGTATCCAGGATGATGCCTGTATCGCAGCTGTCAAGTTATCAGAACGATATATCTCAGACCGATTCCTTCCAGACAAAGCCATCGACCTGATGGATGAAGCCGCAGCCAAACTCCGTATGGAACGTGACTCCGTTCCAGAGGAATTGGACGAGATAACCCGCCACTTGAAGCAGTTGGAAATTGAGCGTGAGGCTATTAAGCGAGAGAACGACCAACCAAAGATTCAGCAGCTCGATAAGGAGATTGCTGAGTTGAAGGACAAGGAACATGACTTCCGCGCAAAGTGGGAAGGCGAAAAGGCTCTTGTCAACAAAATTCAGCAAGACAAGCAGGAGATGGAGAATCTCAAGTTCGAGGCTGAGCGCATGGAGCGTGAAGGAAATTACGAACGTGTAGCAGAAATCCGATACTCTAAGCTGGTAGCTCTTGAAGACGATATCAAGAAGATTCAGGAGCAGCTGAAGAGCACACAGGGCGGTGAAGCGATGATCCGTGAAGAGGTGACTGCCGATGATATTGCAGAGGTAGTGAGCCGCTGGACCGGAATACCAGTGAGCCGAATGATGCAGAGTGAGCGCGAGAAACTGCTCCATCTGGAGGAGGAACTCCACAAGAGAGTCATCGGTCAGGACGAAGCTATCACAGCCGTAAGCGATGCCGTACGCCGCAGCCGTGCCGGTTTGCAGGATCCAAAGCGTCCTATCGCCAGCTTCATCTTCCTCGGTACCACCGGTGTAGGTAAGACCGAGCTTGCCAAGGCGCTTGCCGAGTATCTCTTCAACGACGAGTCGATGATGACCCGAATTGATATGAGTGAGTATCAGGAAAAGTTCAGTGTCACCCGTCTCATCGGAGCGCCTCCGGGGTATGTAGGATACGATGAGGGTGGTCAGTTGACCGAGGCTGTCCGTCGCAAACCATACAGTGTGGTTCTCTTCGACGAGATAGAGAAGGCACATCCTGATGTCTTCAACACCCTGCTCCAGGTATTGGACGACGGCCGATTGACCGACAACAAGGGTCGTGTGGTCAACTTCAAGAACACCATCATCATCATGACTTCCAACGCCAGCCGTGAGATGTTGCGCAAAACCTTCCGTCCGGAGTTCCTGAACCGTATCGACGACATCATCACCTTCCAGCCATTGACCAAGGATCAGATTGCCAAGGTTGTGGAGTTGCAGATGAACAGAGCCAAGAAGATGTTGGAGCCTCAGGGCTTCGATCTCCGCTGGACTCCAGCTGCCATCGGTTATCTTGCCGAGGTGGGTTACGATCCAGAGTTTGGTGCCCGTCCTGTCAAGCGTGCCATCCAGGATTACGTCTTGAACGATTTGAGCAAGAAGATTCTTTCAGAGGAAGTAAGCCGTGAGAAGCCAATCACCATCGATTACGTCAAGGATAACGGTTTGGTTTTCAGGAATGAGTAAAAGCTTCCTTCCGGAAGTCTAGAGAATCATAGGAAATAGGTTTAATATATACACAAGAAAGGTTCCCTCAAGGAGTAACATCCTTCGAAGGAACCTTTTTCCGTTTATCCTCGCCCCGTTTTTATTCCTTTGGCAATACCGGGACAGCGCTGCCGTATTCAGCCTTACCCTCTTTCAGCAATCCCGCATTCCTTACGATTTCTTCCGAAACCTGAGGACCGTTGTTCTTCCAGATATTATTCGGGCCATAGGCATTCTTCAGGAATTTCTCCTCGCTCGTCCAATTATCCTTCAGGAGAATATTCGAAGAACCCTCATCCGTATAGAGATAGAAATAATGATGAGGATCATGCACGTATGACGGATGCAGGATATCCCTTACCACATTCTCATATACTACCGTATTCGGCTGATTGCCAAGCGTATAGATACCGGCACAATCATACATGTGTGCCGCATATCGCTCGATGAGATTGGCATGAATGCGATTATCGTGCATCACCCCCAGGTCACGGTTCCAGCCCCATCCCATGCTGATGCCCGAATAACTTACGTCATGGATGTGATTGTGCTCGATATTCATACGGCTTACATATCCCAGAGCTATGGCGCAGGTGCCCCACTCCTCGTGGGTAACATCAGAGAATTCACAGTTCTTCACCTGCAGTCCGCTGCATACTTCACGCAAATCCTGCGGACGATAAGGCAGATGAGTCTCCAAGCCGGCAGGCGAGAAACTGCCACATACCAAACCGTTCATCGCAATATCAGCAAAGCGGCTGTTGAGTACCGCCCCATCCTTGCAGCCTTCCACGAAATCAACGCCATTTCCTCCCAGATTTTCAAACGAGCAGACATCAAAGACAGCGCGGCTCGCATAACGCAGTTCTACCGCAGCACGAGGTCTGCCCAGCCAGTCCTGATTATCCAGTTTATGATTGTTCACACGGTCGATGCTGGGACGCAGCTTGTAGCCTTCGGTGATAAACATGCCCGCCTGCAGAGACACATGTCCCTTGTAAGAAGGACGATTCCAGGTAGTAACCCCGAAGTTTACGTTTCTGAACGTTACCGCGTCAACCAGCTTTTCCCTGGTTCCCTCAAATTTCACCAGTGTTTCAAGAACTGGAGCCGCCACATCAGCATACTTTTCCGAAGCCTTCACCTCCGATGTTCCAGCTACCTTCAGCCCCTTCATAGACTGTCCTTTCCGAGGCATATAATACAGTTTGTGCGAACGGATATCATGATACCATTCACCCGGTTTATCCAGCAGCGGCAGGGCATTCGAGATAAAGAAAGGCGAGTTGTGCTTGCTGTTATACATCGGTGAAGGCCAAGGACGTTCAAACTGAATCTTAGCCTCCGGATCGTGGAAGGAAACAGCAGCAGAATCGCCCTGAATGCGGATATTCCGGATGCGCAGATAACTCACCTCCCACATCTGATGCAGCGTCATTTCGGCATATTTCGAGTCCTCTCGGATGATGCTGTTTCCCTGCTTATCCTTAGCCCCCGTAAGCAGAGGGCGAACGGCAGAAGCCGGAACCCAGATGATGTGTTTCTTCTTATCCACCCATCTGATGCGGGGCATCTTCTCGTAATCGCTCACGCTACGCGCCTTATCTGCACGGAGACGATTCACCCAGAGATGGCGAAAATCCATAGGCCTGCCATTGAAATCCGGCACGTCAGCCACCCAATATCTGCCCTGTTTCTTCCATCCGTTTATCTGCACGGCTCCACTCAGAACCGTCCCTTTTCCATTTTTTCCCGAAGGCGTTCCCTCAAAGCAGAGATGGCTGTCTTCCGGACGAAGAACCAGGGGTTCATAGAGATTATAGCTTCCCGCATCCATCCTGATAACCACCGAATCAGCCTGTCCCAAACGCCTCATCTCACGAGCCTTGCGAACCGCATCCACAAGCGAGGAATCGGGCGAAACCTTTACGTAGCCTATCTTCCCGGCAGAATTATTCTGGGCAAAAGCCCCATGTATGGAGAAAGCCAGAATACCAGCCAGCAGCAGCTTTCCTCCCAAGTTCATTGTCATTTTCATATCAATCTGATTAGTTTTCAATGTTTATTAAAGACGAAGAAATTTTTATTAAAGACGAAAAAAGGGATGATATTGTAATCACCCCTTTTATATATTCTAATCAGATTCTCAACACATTTTTTTTTGCCTTGAAAACAAAAAAAACTTTTACTCGATGATGATACCGCCATTAGGCTGAATCACAACCTTAGCCTTTCCATCCTTTCCTACCTTCAAGGTCTTCTTCACGGAAGTAAAGAACTTTTCACCCTTTTTCTTTGGCTGGTCTGTGAGATAAGTAACGGTCTTGCCGGCAAACATCGGCAAATCCAAGGTCAGGGCAAGAGGCTTGTCTGTAGCATTCAGACCGCCAACAAACCATTTGCCTGCAGAAAGGGCTGCACCCGAACCGTTCAGATTGCCAGCCTTGCGGGCTACTACCGCATATTTGGTAGGATAACCGGCGATAAACTTGGTATCCTCCCAGTCGGTAGGAACATTCTTCAACCAATCCAGCTCCCACTGTGGAATATCCTGCAAGTTGTTAGGATATAAGCAGATACAGTTCACGCTACTCTGGTTGGTGATAGCTGTAGCCATCTCGAAGATATCGCTGGTATAGCGCTGATGACGGCTCTTGTTGTCCCTGGATAAATACTTGTTCATCATCACGCCACCCCAGTCAAAGCTGGCTACAGCATTTCTTGAGAAAGGATGCATCGTCATTTCGAAAGCCTCCTTCTTGGCATGATCTTCCATGAAGAACACATTCTCTGAAGCCAGGGCAGCTTCGCTGGATACATAGTTAGGATACATACGCTCCCAACCGCGAGGCAGGGTACAGCCGTGGAAAATAACCTCCAGACCGTAATCGTTGGCATCGCTCAGGATATCCTCGTAGAGTTTCATCGTCTCCTGCTTGTCACCTCCGAAGAAATCCACCTTGATACCTACCACACCAATCTTCTTCATCCAAGCCATCTCCTTCTTGCGGGCGATAGCGTTGTTCATGATCTGACGAGGAGTCTGAGGAGCATCATTCTCGAAACCGTTGGAACTATACCAGAGCATCAGTCTCACCTTCTTACTCTGAGCATATCTGCTCAATTCCTCAATGCGTTTTCTACCTATCTGCTTGTCCCACCAGTTGTCTACCAGGATAGCCTCATATCCCTGGGCAGCAGCCACATCTATCATCTTCACTTGGTCATCGTAGTTGACGGAACTGTCCTGCCAGATGAGCCAGCTCCAGGTATAGCGAGATGGCTTATACTGCTGCGAAGCCTCATACAGAGGCTCTACCACGTCATAAGGAATGGTGGTCTCCACGATAGGAGCCAGCGAAGAACCTACGGTGATGGTGCGCCAAGGAGTCTCGCCAGGCAATGGAATACCGGCATATTCCGAACCGAAACCGTTGTTTTCGCCCTTCTGCGGGAAGGCGATGGTATAGCCCTTTCCTGGCTCGTAATCAGAAAGTCGGCTGCCTGGATATGCACTCGAAACGCCCGTCTCGCTCACCAGAACCCATCCGTCGTTGCCCACCTTGAAGAGACAAGGGAAGGTATAGCCGACGCCATACTGCGACTTCACGTTCATCTGGGCATCCGGAGTATATTCCTCTTCGTATGATGGTTTGGTGCGCTCCCAGCCCGCCATCGGAGTAATCTGAGGACAGAGGAAGGTGGTAGTCTTCTCCGGGAAGTTGAAACCGCTCACCTCATTATATATGATTACCGACTTAGGATTGTCCTTCTTAGGACGGCTCATCTCATACTTGTAGGCGATATCGTTGTCAGATACATGGAGATGGAGGGTCATGGAATCCTTCTTCTCGTTGAGGAATCCGATGGTTGCCTCTACCGCATCCTTCTGGATATGTGATTTCTTGATGCGGCTCATTCTGTAGGAGAGATGCTTCACTTCTCCACCCTTCAGGGCACCCATCGTGAGCTTCTGCGAGAAGTCGCCATAGTTGGCTACGAGTCCGAGAGCAGAAGGACTGAGCATCTGTTTCCCCTCATAGTCTACGGTGTAGGAAGCCTTGCCTCCTTCGCACGATACATTTACTGCTAACTTGCCATCAGGCGATTTTACGGTATAGTTGCCTGCCTGTGCTGCGAGAGCGCTGAGCAACAAAATACCAGCGATACCAAAACTTTGCTTCATTTTATTATTATTTATAGATTTAATAATTCTGTCAGTTGTCGGAAATACACCCAAGAAAGGCGAATCAGCTTCAGTTTTCGTCCTCAGATGCAAACCATTTGATTGCAAAGATAAGCAAAAAAAAGCTACAGAGGGGATACTTTTCGGGCAAAGAAGTGCATATTTTGATAAAAAAAACAATAAAGGCATAAAAAAAAAAGCAAAATGAAAAGAAAATGGAACAAAAATAAAAACCAAAGCCCCGACATCACGTCGAGGCTTTTGAAGTTTTTGAATGTTTCAGCAGTTGTGTTTTTTATGTAGTTATGATTTATATCTTTGAAAATCAGTTTTTCTTTCTGGGTGCAAAATTAATAATAAAATTGATTCAAATCAAAAAAATGGCAGTTTTTTATGCAAAAAAGAACGTAAACGTTTGCAAGTTTTGCTCTACCGACAAGGGGCCATTAGCAATAAAAAATCAAAAAACATTCGGTTTTATTTTGTATTGTCTGCATTTTACAGTATCTTTGCACCTAATTATATATATAATAGACACGTATACGTAAATGAAAGAATTTGTAATATCAGAAGTCAAGGCGGAAACCGCTGTGCTCGTGGGCCTCATTACCAAGACACAGGACGAAGCCAAGACAAAAGAATATCTCGACGAGTTGGAATTCCTTGCCGATACGGCTGGTGCGGTCACCGTGAAGCGATTCACGCAGAAGGTGGTTTCGCCTAACCAGACTACCTATGTGGGCAAGGGTAAGCTCGAGGAAATCAAGCAATATATCAAGGAAGAAGAAGAGGAAGACCGCGAAATCGGTATGGTTATCTTCGATGATGAACTCTCGGCAAAGCAGATCAGAAACATCGAGCAGGAACTGCAGGTGAAGATTCTGGACCGTACTTCGCTCATCCTCGACATCTTCGCCATGCGTGCACAGACTGCTGCTGCCAAGACCCAGGTAGAGCTGGCACAGTATCGCTACATGCTGCCTCGTCTGCAAAGACTCTGGACTCACCTCGAGCGCCAGGGTGGTGGTTCCGGCTCCGGTGGCGGAAAGGGTTCCGTAGGTCTGCGTGGACCGGGTGAAACCCAGCTCGAGATGGACCGCCGTATCATCCTGGGCAGAATGAGCCTGCTGAAGGAGCGACTGGCTGAAATCGACAAGCAGAAGAACACCCAGCGCAAGAACCGCGGCAGAATGATCCGTGTGGCCCTCGTGGGCTATACCAACGTGGGCAAGAGTACCATCATGAACCTGCTCTCCAAGAGTGAGGTGTTTGCCGAGAACAAGCTCTTTGCTACCCTCGATACCACCGTTCGAAAGGTGGTGGTAGACAACCTGCCGTTCCTCCTCGCTGACACCGTAGGATTCATCCGAAAGCTGCCTACCGACCTGGTAGACTCCTTCAAGAGTACGCTCGACGAGACCCGCGAGGCCGACCTGCTGCTCCATGTAGTAGACATCTCCCACCCAGACTTTGAAGAGCAGATCCAGGTGGTAGAGAACACGCTGAAGGAGCTTGACTGTGCCGACAAGCCATCAATGATTGTCTTCAACAAGATAGACAACTATTCATGGATTGAGAAGGAGGAAGATGACCTTACTCCTATGGAGAAGGAAAACATTCCGCTGGAAGACCTCAAGAAGACCTGGATGGCAAAGCTCAACGACGACTGCCTGTTCATCTCAGCAAAGAACAAGGAGAACATCGACGAGTTCCGTGAGGTATTATACAAGAAAGTAAGAGAGCTCCACGTACAGAAGTATCCATACAATGACTTCCTGTACCAGGATTATGAATAAACCATAAAAACGTATCAACAATATGAATGACTACAGACCCCTAACCTCCGAGGAAATCGAGGTGCTCAGGAGCAACGACTGTTGGGCTGAAGACTGGACATCCATCAATGTCTCAGAAGATTTCAAACCGAATTTCATGCACCGCGTGATGCTCTATGGCGAAGTGAACATCGGCGCCTTCAACAAGAATGTGGAGGTGAGCCAGGGCTTCGTAAAGCACTCTGGCATCAACAATGCCACCCTGCGCAATGTAACCATAGGTGATGACTGCCTCATCGAAAACGTAGGCAACTTCATCAACAACTATAACATCGGGGATGATTGCTACATCTCGAACATCTCGACCATGGAAACCACCGAGGGAGCAACCTACGGCGAGGGCAACCTGGTGAGCGTGCTCAACGAGGTGGGAGAAGGCAACGTCATTCTCTTCAGCGATCTGAACAGCCAGCTTGCCGCCTTCATGGTGAAGCATTTCTCCGACAAGGAACTGAAGGAGAAGATCAGACAGCTCATCAAGACCGACATCGACAACAAGATGCCGGAACGCGGACAGATTGGCAACAACGTGAAGATTGTCAACACCAAGGAGATTACCAACTGTGTCATCAACGATCTCTGCGAGGTGAACGGAGCTTCCCGTCTCAGCGACTGCACCCTGCTGGGTTCGGTCCACGGCAACGTATATATCGGCACGGGAGTCATCATCGAGAACTCCATCATCGCCGAGGGTTCCAGCGTCATCAACAGCGTGAAGATACAGGACTGCTTCGTGGGTGAAGCCTGCCAGCTGAGCAACGGTTTCACTGCCTCAGCCTCCGTATTCTTTGCCAACAGCTATATGAGCAACGGTGAGGCATGTGCAGCCTTCTGCGGCCCATTCACGGCATCCCATCACAAGAGCAGCCTGCTCATCGGAGGCATGTTCTCGTTCTACAATGCCGGTTCGGCAACCAACTTCTCCAACCACGCCTACAAGATGGGGCCTATGCACTGGGGCATCCTGGAGCGCGGTTCGAAGACAGCCAGCGGTGCCTACCTGCTGATGCCAGCCACCCTGGGTTCGTTCTCCGTATGCTTCGGCAAGCTGATGCATCACCCAAACACCCGCAACCTGCCGTTCGCCTATCTCATTGCCGATGGCGACAAGATGTTCCTCATTCCGGGCAGAAACATCACCACCGTGGGCTTGTACCGCGACATCAAGAAATGGCCTAAGCGTGACCTACGTGCCCAGGAAAACCGCAAGAGCATCGTCAACTTCGACTGGCTCTCTCCGTTCTCCGTAGGCGAAATCCTGAAGGGCAAGAAGATATTGGAAAACCTGCGCGAGGTGACGGGCGACAACGTTTCGCAGTATCTCTACCACGAATACATCATCCCGGCTACATCGCTCCACAAGGGCATCAAATACTACGATATTGCCCTGCGCATCTATATGGGTGCCGTACTGAAGCGAGTATTGAAGCGCGACCCTTCCATCACCCCTCCTACCACGGAGATAGGAACCAGCGACTGGGATGACCTCTCAGGACTCCTCCTGCCAATAAGCGAGGAAGAGCGCATCATCTCCGACCTGAAGGACGGAACCATCGAAACCATCCAGGAGCTCATCAGCCGGTTCGACGAGATTGATGCCCACTACCGCGAATATCAGTGGGCTTGGACCCATAAGATGATCTGCGACTACTACCACATCTCCGAGATTACCCTGGAGGATGCCAACCGCATCCACGAGGACTACATCAAGGCTCGCCGCTCATGGATAGCGGAAATCAAGAAGGATGCCGAGAAGGAGTATGCCATGGGCGACGTGGAGGAAGAGGTTTACAGAAACTTCGTCAACAGTCTGGACCAGGAAGTGGATTACGAGAATTAATTTATAATGAAGAATTAACAATTCATATATCAAAAATGAAGATCAAGCATGTTTTGCTGGCAGCTGTCCTGATGGGCAGCATCAGCGCCACAGCTAAGGAGTATCATTACACCACCGTACCAGGTGATGCCATGAAAACCCGCATCTACACCCTCGACAACGGTCTGACGGTGTATATGTCAGTCAACAAGGAAAAGCCTCGTCTGCAGGCTAATATCGCAGTGAAGACAGGTTCCAGAAACGACCCTGCCGAGACTACCGGTCTTGCCCACTATCTGGAGCACCTGATGTTCAAGGGAACCCAGAAGTTCGGCACCATCGACCACGCCAAGGAGAAGCCTTATCTCGACGAAATCACACGCCGATATGAGAGCTACCGCAAGCTGACCAACCCTGCACAGCGCAAGCAGGCATACCACGAAATCGACTCGGTTTCGCAGCTGGCTGCCAAGTACAACATCCCTAACGAGTACGACAAGCTGATGGCAAGCATCGGAAGCCAGGGCACCAACGCCTATACTTCCAACGACGTGACCTGCTATGTAGAGAACATCCCGAGCAACGAGATAGAGAACTGGGCCAAGGTACAGAGCGACCGATTCCAGAACATGGTGATCCGCGGTTTCCACACCGAGCTGGAGGCTGTATACGAGGAGAAGAACATCTCTATGGCAAGCGACAACACCAAGGAGCTTGCTGCCCTCTGGAAGCTCCTCACCCCTACCCATCCTTATGGTACCCAGACTACCATCGGTGAGCAGGAACACCTCAAGAACCCTAGCATCATCAATATCCAGAACTACTTCCACCGCTACTATGCACCTAACAATGTGGCTATCTGCCTGGCAGGTGATTTCGACCCAGACCAGACCATCGCCATCATCGACAAGTACTTCGGTTCATGGAAGAAGAACGAGAATCTCTCCCGTCCTGAATTCAGCCTGCAGCCGGACATTACTGCCGTAAAGGATACAGCCGTAGTGGGCAAGGAGGCAGAGAACGTGATGCTCGCATGGAAATTCAAGGGCGCCAACGACAAGGAGAGCGATGTGCTCGATGTCATCGAAGACATGCTTTCCAACGGTAAGGCTGGACTGATGGAGGTTGACCTGGAGCAGCAGATGAAGCTGGCTTCTGCCGGAGCCTTCGTCTACGGTCTGCACGACTATTCTGCCTTCATCCTTGCCGGTAATCCTAACAAGGACCAGAAGCTGGAAGAGGTCCGCAGCCTCATGCTCCAGGAGATGGCGAAGCTGCGCCGTGGTGAGTTCGACAACGACCTCCTGCCTTCGGTCATCGCCAACAAGAAGCTGAACTTCTACAGAGGTCTCGACAGCAACGACAACCGTGCCAGCATCATGGTAGACGCCTTCATCAACGACGAGAAGTGGGAAGACGTAGCCGGCAAGCTGGAGCGTCAGAGCAAGCTGACCAAGCAGGACATCGTAGATTTCGCCAACAAATATCTGCGCGATGACAACTTCATCTGCGTCTACAAGCGTATGGGCGAGGATACTACCCTCAAGAAGATTGAGAAGCCAGCCATCACTCCTATTCCGGCAAACCGTGAGTATGAGAGTGCATTCGTCAAGGAAATCAAGAACGCCCAGGTGCCTGAAATCCAGCCTGTATTCCTCGATTTCAAGAAGGATCTTACCGTAGACAAGACCAGCAGGAAGCTGCCTCTCGTCTACAAGCAGAACACCCAGGACGACCTCTTCAACCTCGTATTCCGCTACGAATTCGGCGATGAGGACGATATCCGCTACAGCTATGCAGCTCAGTATCTCGACTATATCGGAACCGACAAGAAGAGCGTATCTGCCATCAAGCAGGCTTTCTACAAGCTGGCTTGCAACTACAGCATTGCCCAGAGTTCCAAGACCCTGCAGATCAGCCTCAACGGTCTGAACGAGAACCTTCCTGCAGCTCTCCAGCTGATGGAGGAAATCCTTCACCATGCCAAGGCAGACAAGACCTCATGGAACCAGTTCATCGACCTCATCGAGAAGAGCCAGCAGGATGCCAAGACCAACCAGCAGTCAAACTTCAGCTATCTCTGGAGCTACAGCACCTACGGTCCTTACAACCCAGCCCGCAATGCCATCAAGAGCGCCGACCTGCGCAAGATGGATCCTCAGGAGCTCGTCAATCTTCTGGGCGGACTGAACAACATCGAGCACACCGTGGCTTACTATGGTCCTTACAGCGAGAAGCAGCTCAACACCCTTCTTGCCAAGGAGCACAAGACTGCCAAGAAGCTTGCTGCCGTTCCTGAGGGCAAGGAGTACAAGATGGAGGAAATCAAGCAGAACGAGATTTATATCGCTCCATACGAGGCAAAGAACATCTATCTGCGCTCTTACCAGAACACCGGCAAGAAGAGCGATGTGAAGGACGGTGCCCTGATTTCTCTCTTCAACGAGTATTATGGTGGCGGCATGAATTCCATCGTCTTCCAGGAGCTTCGCGAGACCCGTGGTCTGGCTTACAATGCCGGAGCATACTACAATAGTCCTGTGCGCAAGGACGAGAAGGATTACTTCATGCGTCATATCATCTCTCAGAACGACAAGATGATGGACTGCATCCACGTATTTGACGAGATTACCAACAATCTCCCACAGAACGAAGCTTCCTTCAATCTTGCCAAGCAGAGTCTGCTGAAGTCTATCCAGAGCCGTCGCATCACCAAGGCTGGCGTCATCAACGCCTACTTCAATGCCAAGCTCAGAGGCATCGACTATGACGTAACCAAGCTCTACTACGAGCAGATTCCTTCATTGACTCTCCAGGACATCACGAACTTCGAGAAGCAGAACATCGTAGGCAAGCCATACCGCATGGTGATCCTCGGTGATGAGAAGAATCTTGACATGAAGAGCCTCGAGAAGATTGCTCCTATCAAGAGATTGAGCCAGGAAGAAATCTTTGGATATTAATTTTTTTGTCAAGAATTAGAGAATTTGAGAATTTTCGTAATTCTTTAAATCTCTAATGCTTGATGAAAATAATTCAAGTTTCGCATGTGGCTCAAGAACGGGCTGAAGCCCCCAAAAGCTCTAGGAGCAGCACGCCCTGAAAGGGCAGAAGCTCCTAGCCCAGGGCAACGCCCTGGGTATAATAGCAGTCAGCAAGGCGCCCTGTAAGGGCAAAAGCTTTGTTAATTGCCTGATATTTGAAAGCTTTTGCCCTTACAGGGCGACAGGGTTGCGTCCATAATAACCCAGGGCGCTGCCCTGGGCTAGGAGCTTCTGCCCTTTCAGGGCGTATGGCGTTACATGCGAACTTAAATTCTCTAATTCTCTAATTCTTGATAAAAAAAACATCTCGAAGAAGAAGAGGAAGGAAGAAAATTCTCTAATTCTCTAATTCTTGATAAATAAAAAATAACTTGAATATTTCAACAGTTTCAAATAACAAAAAACATTATGGCAAACATTCCTGATTTTAAGTACGCTCCAATGTTCCAGATTGGAGAGGACAAGACAGAGTATCGCCTTATCTCTAAGGAAGGCGTAAGCACAGCAGAGTTCGAGGGTAAGACTATCCTCAAGGTTTCCAAGGAAGCTCTTACCTTGCTGGCACAGCAGGGTTTCCACGACGTAGAGTTCAAGCTCCGTCGTGAGCACAACCTCCAGGTGGCTAAGATCCTCAGCGACCCAGAGGCTTCAGAGAACGACAAGTATGTAGCACTCCAGTTCCTCCGCAATGCAGAGACAGCCGTTAAGGGCATCCTCCCATTCTGCCAGGATACAGGTACTGCAATCATCCACGGTGAGAAGGGTCAGCGTGTATGGACAGACTTCGAGGACGAAGAGGCTTTGAGCCTGGGTGTATACAACACCTTTACACAGGACAACCTCCGCTATTCTCAGAACGCTCCTCTCAACATGTATGATGAGGTGAACACCCGTTGCAACCTGCCTGCTCAGATTGATATCGAGGCTACAGAGGGCGACGAGTACCGCTTCGTGATGGTAGCTAAGGGTGGTGGCTCTGCCAACAAGACCTACTTCTACCCTATGACCAAGGCTACTATCCAGAACGAGGGCACACTGCTCCCATTCCTCGTAGAGAAGATGAAGAGCCTGGGTACAGCTGCATGTCCTCCTTACCACATCGCCTTCGTTATCGGTGGTACTTCAGCTGAGAAGAACCTCCTCACCGTGAAGTTGGCTTCTATCAAGTACTACGATGAGTTGCCTACAACAGGTGATGAGACTGGTCGTGCCTTCCGTGACATCGACTTGGAGAACAAGCTCCTCGAAGAGGCTCACAAGATTGGTTTGGGTGCACAGTTTGGCGGTAAGTATCTGGCTCACGATATCCGTGTCATCCGTTTGCCTCGTCACGGCGCAAGCTGCCCTATCGGTATGGGTGTAAGCTGCTCTGCCGACCGTAACATCAAGGCTAAGATCAACAAGGACGGTATCTGGTTGGAGAAGATGGATGAGAACCCAACAGAGTTGATTCCTGAGGAGCTCCGCAACCCAGGTGAGGGTACCAAGGGTATCGAGATTGACCTCGACAAGGGTATCGACGCAGTTCGTGCTGAGTTGAGCAAGTATCCAGTAAGCACCCGTGTTAATTTGAAGGGTACCATCATCGTAGCTCGTGACATCGCTCACGCTAAGCTCAAGGCTCGTCTGGATGCAGGCGAGGAGATGCCAGAGTACTTCAAGAACCACCCTATCCTCTATGCTGGTCCAGCCAAGACTCCAGAGGGTTATCCATGTGGCTCTATGGGACCTACCACAGCCAACCGTATGGACCCATACGTAGATGAGTTCCAGGATCACGGCGCTAGTTTGGTAATGATTGCCAAGGGTAACCGTGGCGATATTGTTACCGAGGCTTGCAAGAAGCATGGTGGTTTCTACCTCGGAACTATCGGTGGTGTAGCTGCCGTTCTCTCTCAGAGTTCTATCAAGAGCATCGAGTGCGTAGAGTATCCAGAGCTCGGTATGGAGGCTATCTGGAAGATTACCGTAGAGGACTTCCCTGCATTCATCCTCGTAGACGACAAGGGCAACGACTTCTTCAAGCAGTTGAAGCCTTGGACTCCATGCCAGGAATGCCAGAAGTAAATGATTCAAGAAAAATCATGACAATAGCAAGCTCAGGGTATTTCGCCCTGAGCTTTTTTTATTTAGCCTTCATGCACCGGATATAACCGCTCTCGCAGACAAAGATTATCAGCACAACCCAAACCTTGCACCCCACACAAACCATATCAGTTCTTAGCAATTCTAGCCACACCGCATTTCACGGTGTTGCTAGAAATATACGAAATGCGATTCTAGCCACACGGTGTTTCACCGTATCGCTAGACCTAACATTCTAATTAACAATACCTTACATCTCCTCTGATCTAAACATATCACAAACACTTACCTCCACGTCAACCTCAACATGCCCTGAGACAATCTTTTTTTAATATCTCAAGTTAATATAATTAGACATGACCGAAGAAGTAGATATTTATTTTACATTACAGGACAATATAGGGATGGATAGAAGAGGGATTCATTCTTATTGAGAAATTGCCTAAAGGCTATCTCTTTTACAAGAGAAAATCGTAAAAATAAGTTACTTATCAGAAAAGCGTAGAAATAGCGATTTTTGACTCAGTGACTCAGATACTCAGTTACTCAGTTTATTTCAGACCCCATACATGCCAATCCTGATTATAAATTGTAAGTATATAAATTATATTATATATATAAATAAATTTATATATATAATATCTATTCTATAGAGAGAAAAGTATAGGGCTAGAAATAAACTGAGTAACTGAGTATCTGAGTAACTGAGTCAGTTTTGTAGTTGATAATGTTTCTGCCTAACAAGCTTATTTGAAGACATTTAAGTTAGAACTCTATGTTTTCTGCTCCGCAACTCTATGTTTTTCTTCTCTCAAAACTATGACTTGTAATTATTAACCAACTTACAATTTGAAAGCTGCAGAAAACCGGCCCTTATCGCAACCCGAAATTTGGGGGAATCAAAAAAAAGTCGTATCTTTGCACTGTGTTTTAGAGAAAGCACGGGATTTTTCCCTGCACCATCATTCGGAGGATAAGGCGCCAATCTGAGGAGTGAAGCTACAGCGGATATTATCTCATATACTTACTGTAGATGCTGAAGTAGATATCAACCCAGGCATCGTTGATGAGCACAGCCAGATCACGGGCCACATCCTCATGAGTATCTATAAACTTCACCAGATCGGGATTATACCTCGTACCAGCATCCCTGCGGAACTCCTCCATCACCATGTCGAAGGTCTTGCCAGCCTTGTAATTCCTGCCTATATGCTCGGTGGCAGCCTGCATGCAGTCGCTCAGGGTGATGATGTCTATCAGGATGCGCTTAGGCGACTTCGTGTTGTCGAAATCCTCAGGATAACCTCCCTTGCCATTATACCACTTATGATGCCCCAAGGTGGTATCACGAAACTTCTCATAGAGCGAAGGAGCAATCTTCAGCAACTCGGCTCCCAAGGCAGGATGGGTCTTGATGATGGCATACTCCTCATCCGTCAGCGGACGATAGTCGTTGTTCACCACCGAGATGATGCCGTTCTTGCCGATGTCATGATATAGGGCAGCCTGATAGATGAAGTCGAGACACTCCTTAGGATCCAGGAATACCTTGCCATTACGCTTTGTGCCCAGCGCTCCCTTCAACAGATCGGGCTGATAGGCAAGAATGCCTTCCATCAGTCTCTTGGCTATCATCGCCACATGAACGGAATGGGCATAGGTGGTGACCTGGGTAGCCACATTCAACTCATTGAGGTTGTGGATGCGCTCCTCTTCCGTCAGGTACTTGATGGCACGGGGATTGGTGGCAAGGAGGTGCAGATATTGCACGTATGAATTCTCTGCCTGCTGGTCCTTACGGTGGTGATAGATGGTGATGATGTCACGGTACATCCGCTTGACGGCAGTCCGCTTCCTGTGGTAGGAAACGTCAGACAGGTCGTTCAGATAGAAATAGTTCATGAAAGGCAGCAGGGCGGTCTGAAGCTCACGATAGTCGTAATGGGCAGTTTGTATCTTCTTCCTAACACCATTACGGTATCTGTTGATAGCCTTCCCCATCGCTTCCTTCGCCGTAATCTGCCCCATCAGCATCTGCATCACCAGGGTACGGGAATAGGAGAGTTCCGAGAGATGAGGATTGGCAAGATTCTGCGCCACAATCTGCAGCATCAGGGAGTCGGCAAGCTGCTTATCCAGGACGGTGGTATCAGCCAGATAAACATTGCGGACCAGACGCTCTTCATCATGTTCCACCATTTCCTTCTGACGCTTATAATCATTCTCAGTCATCAGCTGACAGGTATGAGGCAAATTGAGCAATCTCTTGAACTCATTCACATAGGCACGACGCTCTTTCACGGTCTGCATCTTATAAATAAACCAGTTGGTAACCGTAAGGTTTTCCAGTGCCATCAGGGAAGACTCCACGGGATTGGGCGAAAGATTGCGGTCTTCTGCCACGGCACGCTTCAGATACTCGTAGGATTTCTTCAAGGCATCAGGTTCCTTACCCAGGGTATGAATCTCATAAAGGAATTCGCCCTTGATGGCATCTATCCATCCGGCAAAGTTCGATGCCTCAGGACATCTTCCACTTCCGTAATATTCCAGAACAATATCGCAGAGCTGATTGCCCAGGAAGGGGTCCATCTTTTCTTCCAGATACAGGTGCTGCAGACCATGGGACAAGCTCTGGTATGCCTCATCAGGAATCTGCTTCGGGTCCTGCTTGAAATAATCGAGTACGGTGGAGATAGCCTCCCTGTTAGCCAGGAAGAGATGCGTATTCTTCACGGCACGGCGCCTGAAGAAATTGGTCCATGCCACATGGTCCTTGAACAGAAAGATGCTGTCGTTGTATAGGTTATAGACACGGCGATTCTCTTCCAAGAGTCTGAAACACCTTTCGAAATTCGGGATTTCAGTACTATCGGAACGCACTGGGGTTTGGCAGAAAACGGGAACGCCAACCAGCCAGAATATCATTATAAATAATAATTGCCTCAAAATCGAAATTCTTTTACTTACTTAAGTTATTGCTATCTAAGATAGTGCAAATATATCGATTTTCTTTCAGAAAACCAAATTTTTCGGGTTATTTATCTTTTTTTTAACTATATCCGTTGCTATTCATGCCTTGGCAAAACAAACTTCGCCATCATGCTCACACACCATAATAAAAAAACTGCAACCTACTCTTCGCGAGCGGATTGCAGCTGCAATTTAATAACTAAACTAATATCAACTATTCATTACTAACTCTACCAATATATTATTATGCTTTGACCAACATGGGGGCTTACTTGGTATATTCCTCAGGAATCTGAGGCATCGCACCGTTCTGGGTGCAGACGTAGGCACTCACCTTAACGGCAAGTTCATGAGCCTCCTGGATGCTCTTGCCCTTCAGGATGCTGGCGCAGAAGGTACCGGTAAAACTATCGCCTGCTCCTACTGTATCAGCCACTTCAACCTTTGGAGTCTCCTGGAATGACTTCACACCCGGAGCAAAGACATAGCTGCCGTTTACACCGCAGGTCAACACGAGCATATCGAGATTGTACTTGCCGAGAATCAACCAGCACTTGTTCTCGATATCCAAACCCGGATAACCGAAGAGGCGGCCGATGGTAATCAACTCCTCATCGTTGATCTTCAACACATTGCAGCGCTTCAGGCTCTCGGTAATCACCTCCGGAGTATAGAAGTTCTGACGGAGATTGATGTCGAAAATCTTCAGGCAATCCTCTGGGGTATGGTCGAGGAACTGATAGATGCTCTTGCGGCTTACCTCGCTGCGCTGAGCCAATGAACCCCAGCATACAGCACCAGCATTGGCAGCAATCTCCTTGATATCATCGGTGAACGGGATGTTATCCCAAGCCACATTCTGCTTGATATCGTAAGTAGGAACACCCTCCTTATCGAGCTGCACCTGAACAGTACCGGTAGGATAATCCACCTCTGGCATCACATACTTCAGCTTCTTCTCGTCAAGAATGCGAAGGGCTGTATCGCCCAGGACATCCTTACCAATGGCACTGACGGCTACAGAATGCAAACCATGCTGACCGGCATGATAAGCGAAGTTGGCAGGAGCACCGCCGAGTTGAGAACCACTAGGGAGAACATCAAAAAGAATCTCACCCAAACCTACACAATATTTTGTATTTAAATTCTTTGTTTCCATAATTACACCTTATTATATGATTGTTTATTATAACTTGCGGATATAAGTGAAGAGATAAACTACACCTACAGCCATCACTGCCACGGCACCTACCTGGCCGATAGCATCGCTGGCGAATCCCATAATCAATGGGAAGACGGTACCACCGAAGAGTCCCATGATCATCAATCCACTCACCTCGTTCTTCTTATCAGGCATAGCAAGCAGAGCCTGAGAGAAAATCATGGAGAATACGTTAGAGTTGCCATATCCCACCAGGGCGATGGCGATATAGAGCATCGTCTTGCTCTCTCCTACCCACATGCCTACCATACTCAGAGCCATCATCACTACGCTGATAACGAAGAAAGTGCGGGTCTTCATCATGCGGAGGAAGGCTGTACCGGTGAAACATCCGATGGTACGGAAGATGAAGTAGAGCGATGTGGCGAAGGCTGCATCATTCAGGCTCCAGCCCAGGCGCTCCATCAAGATCTTAGGAGCTGTGGTATTGGTACCAACATCAATGCCCACATGACACATGATTCCTATGAAAGAAAGTAATACGATTGGCTTGCCGAGCAGCTTGAAGCATTCGCCGAAACCGGAAGCCTTCCCCTCGTTCTTCTCTTCCGTGATAGGCGTACCAGCCAGGAAGAAGGTAGCTGCGATTCCGATAACCATATAGATTGGGAAGAGAACTCTCCAACCCAAACCGAAGGTTGGAATGCTTGCCATGGCGCCCCACATAGCGATGTATGGAGCCAGGAAGGAAGCGATTGCCTTGACGAACTGACCGAAGGTCAAAGTAGAAGCCAGGTTCTTACCCGATGTTACTACAGAAACCAGCGGGTTCAGGGAAGTCTGCATCAACGCATTTCCGATGCCGAGCAAAGAGAATGACACGAGCATCAGTTCGAAGTTTTCGCCTAGACAGGGCAAAAGGAGTGAGATGACGGTAACGAGAAGAGACAGGAGCACCGTCTTCTTTCTACCTATCTTATTCATCAGGATTCCCGTAGGAACCGAGAAGATGAGGAACCAGAAGAACACCAAGGATGGGAACAGGTTGGCTGTTGCATCATTGAGGTTGAGATCTTCCTTTACATAGTTGGAGGCGATGCCTACCAAATCTACAAATCCCATGGCGAAGAAACAGAGCATCACCGGGATGATTGTTAACTTTGATGATTTATTCATAATTGTTAGCGTTATTGTTTCTAAAAATTCTGCTGCAAAGGTAGCGATAAACGGTATATTATATCATAAAATATCGTTCATCGACTACCATTTTTGTTGCATTGTTACATCTGTAACACACTAAGAAACAATAGTGTTATAGAAATCATCAAAACTCTCATTCTACAATAGCCCTGCCATATATAACGGCAAATAAATCACTCCATCCTTCACCTCAACATCACCAGGATGAAGCACATACGCATCGGCAAGCATAGGAGCAAATTTAGCTCTTAGCTTATTAAGCGAAGTAGTTGTAAAGCTTTTACCTGATTTCACTTCTATAGGAGAAATGTTATGCCGATTCGTAATAACTGGCTTAGGAATCAAGAAATCTATCTCCATCCTATCTTCCGCATTTGTCGCAGAGTTCTTAGAAAAGAAAAACAATTCATAACCAGAAGCTCTCAACATTTGCGCCACGACATTCTCAACCAACATACCTTCATTTAACTCCAGTTTTCCCAAAGCCAACTTCAGGTAAAGTTCATTTCCCATAATCGTCTTCAGGTTAAAAGCATGACTTATCAGCAAACCCGTATCAGCCATATAGCACTTCAAGGTGGTGCGTTCCTCATTCAATCGAAGTCCGATATCAGGGGCAGTAGAGTTATAGCAGATGTTTACCACCCTTGACTCAGCAAGCCAGAAAAATGAAGATTCATATTCCCGGTAACGAGCCTTATCGCTGATGGCTGCCAACCGGAACTTCTTTTCATGCTTGCTGAGAGCAGAAGGAATCTCTTCGAAAATCGCCTTCACCTTGATTTCGTTGCCGACAGCATACTTCTCGATGTCTGCCTTATAAAGAGAAAGGATATTTCGCTTAACCATATCCACTTTCATGAAATCATGGGTTTCTACATATTCGAGAACCGCCTGAGGCATACCTCCTACTATCATATAATGCCGGAAGTAATCCATTACCTTGCGATGCAATGGTCCCAAGGCTTGCTTTTTCTCATAACAATTACGGATAAATGGCATCATTTGCTCATCACCCATTGCCCATAGAAATTCCTCAAAATCCATAGGATACATATTGATGCGATATTCCTCTGATGGAATAACTATATCTTTCACATTCCTATTGATACTAACCAATGAGCCCGTCTCTATATAATCGTACCTACCGTCTTTTACCAGATACTTGATAGCTGCACGAGCTTTGGGATAAAGCTGTACTTCATCAAATATGATGGCGGTATCATGAGGATACAACGTTACATTAAAATACAAAGCTAAGTAACTGAAAAACAAATCCAAGTTTTTCAGATACTTATCAAAAATCTCCATTAAATCACTATCTGCATTGTTGAAGTCAACCAGAATATATGATTTATATTCTTTCTTAGCAAACTCCTCCACAATATAGCTCTTACCTATTCGGCGTGCTCCATCTATCATTAAAGCAGACTTTCCTTGAGAATTCTGCTTCCATTGCAGCATTTCATTATATATTTTTCTTTTCATAATTATTAATTTATCACGTTTTGAAGAGTTAAATTTCATGAGCATATCACGTTTTGGAGAGCTAACATTGCTCACTTTCTCACGTTTTGACGATACACAAATGAGCTATTTCTCACGTTTTGACGATTCCACGATGCTGCAAAGATATAAAAAAAAGCCTTAAGTTATTCACCTAAGGCTTCTTTTTATATTATATTAACCAGTAACTTACAAACCAAGCTTATGAACCTTCAGGTTCTTGAACTCTGCCTTGCCACCCTGGGTGTAGAGCTTCACATTCTCATATGGAGCTACAGGGAAGACGAGGTTGGTCATGGCGATGCGACCGCCATCTACGAAGAGCTCTACAGACGACTTATCTACGAAGATATCAACATGATAGGTCTTCTTGCCATCCTCGCAAAGACCCAATGGAGCCCAGGTAGCCAGAGCGAACCAGCAACATAAGGCAGGCAGCCTTAGTAATCATTAAATATCATACTATCCTAAAAACTATAGAATAAAACATCTCCCATTACTCTCTCATTCTTACTTATTATAAAGATAGCTTTTAATATTGAATAGCTACTAAAATTCCATTTTCAAAATACAAGTAACGTTTTCTATAAGAATAGACCCATTGCTCATTAACGCCCCAACTTCCTTGAGTAACATTTCTAGAAGATGGACTTCCCCAAGCTTCTCTACACATATCTGTAGTAAACCCAATTCTTACTTCTCCATTAAATATATCCAACGCTTTATCTGTTCCATATAGCTTCTTCAAATATTCTATCCGAATACTATCTTGAAAATGTCTATCAACCTTCTACTTCCTTCCAATCAACCAAGCCCTTGCCCATATCATCCAGCTCTACTGCAAGAGCCACGACATTTCGTTTATCAGCCTTGAATGGCTCGACATATTGATTCGACAGGATTTGCTTCTCAGCAGCAGTAAGACCGCCATTCTTGGTGAGTTTCAATTCCAACACATAGATATAGCTATAGATTTCTACCACCATGTCGATTCTGCCAGTAGCCAACATGTGTTCCACCTCTACACGGCAACCAATGGCATTGAATATCGTACTGATGACAAGACGATAACGCTCTTCCATATCCATCGAAGCAAGTTTCTTGTTGCTATATGGCACATCGGCAATGAGAGCCTTGAGGCATTTCATCGCTTCAGGCAGATTGCCTGTGCTTAAATAGGCGCTAAGAAAAGCTTGCGTAGATTGCAGATTGCCCACTCTACGCATGGAAAGTGCTGGCAAGACCATCTCGTTAAGTGCTTGCCTAACCTCAAAGTTTGGAAATCCTAAGAAATAGACACCATTCGCATAACTCTTGATGGTAAGATAGCCCGACTGATAAAGGAACAACTCCGGTCCGCCACCTGTTACATCAGATGTCTCGGCTACCCTACCCAACAAAGCACAATGATCAAAGTCCTGCAAACGAATCTCAAAATCATCCACAAACTTTGGCAACAAGGAGGTGGCACCCGATGATGCCCAATAGTTTCTTATCTCCCTATCAGCCAATGCGTTGATGAGACTGAATGGATTATAAACATCCACCATGTTGTTACGGCTGAAATGATATCCATCATAATTGGCTTTCAGCTGTTCGACGGTTTCATCTACTGTCCATCCATTATTCTCTCCCATCGCCTCTATCTCTGGCATAAAATTGTCGGTGATTTCCTGCTTGGTAATACCACAAACGGCTGCGTATGGAGCGTCAAAACTGATGTTGCTGAGATTATTGAGCACAGAGAAGAGGGAAATCTGCGTAAACTTGGTAATGCCAGTGATAAAGACAAACTTCTCATACTCATCATCTGCCTTCAAGATGGCAAAAACACTACGATAGACTGCTGTACAACCTTCATGTTCTGGTGTCTTCCAAGAATGCTGAAGAGGAGCGTCATATTCATCTATGAGGATGGCAACCTGCTGACCAGTCTGTTCGTAAGCGGTCGTAATGATGGCATCAAAACGATTACTTAGCGAGTCGCCTTCAATGTTTTGGATACCATACTCTTTCTCATATTTGGCAAAGATGCGGTCAAGATAGGCACGAAGTTCGACAACGGTAGCACCACCTCGGCTCATATCAAGACGAATAACAGGACGAGCTGTCCAGTTCTTCTCCATATCCATGATTTTCAAGCCTCCGAAGAGTTCCTTCTTGCCTTCGAAATAAGCTTGGAGGGTATCCACGAGCACAGACTTACCAAAGCGACGAGGACGGCTCAGGTAATTATATGTTTTTCCCCTGTTGGCAAGTTTCCATACAATATCGGTCTTGTCAACATACAAAAAATTCTCTTCCCTAATTTTTTGAAAAGACTGGATGCCTACCGGCAATCTTCTATCGTTCATTTCTTCCACCATAATCCATACTTTTGCTATTCTACTGCAAATATACAACTTTTATCTGAAACCAAGCAGATTACCCACTAATTATTTCCTATTTAAAATTAAAAAAACGAAAAAGCCACAGTTTGCGTTTACAAACTGCGGCTTTTATTATATTTTATCCGAAATACACGATTTTTACGTGATTACAATCCAAGCTTATGAACCTTCAGGTTCTTGAACTCTGCCTTGCCACCCTGGGTATAAAGCTTCAAATTCTCATATGGAGCTACAGGGAAGACGAGGTTGGTCATGGCGATGCGACCGCCATCTACGAAGAGCTCTACAGATGACTTATCTACGAAGATATCAACATGATAGGTCTTCTTGCCATCCTCGCAAAGACTCAATGGAGCCCAGGTAGCCAGGGCGAAATCGTTCTTGTAGTTGATGGAGTTGGTGATGCGGGCAGGCTCCTTGCCTTCTGCAGCACGCTGCTTGTCCCAAGCCAACTCGATATCGTGAGGAACAGCCTGCTTGCCGAAATCGGTCAAACCGCTCTCTGTTCTATCCATTACCACCTTGCCCTGCTTCATATCGAAGTAAATCATGGTGCGCTCACGCTTGTTGTTTGAAATCTCAATACCAGCAATGCCGTTGGCATCTGGAGTAACATCAGCCTCAATCTCAAAGGCACCCTCCATATTGGCTGCAACACCCTTCAAATCCTTGGCATCTGCCACAGAAGCATCAGCCAGATTCTTGGTATCCTTTCTCAAGGCATATACCTCAGGAGCTACATCCTCTGAAATATAATACTTGCCATTCTTCTCGTAGAGCTTCAACTCTCTTGGCAAACCGTTGGCACCACGATTCTGCTTGAACGGAGTGAGGTTGGCATACTGCCAGTTGCTCATCCAGGTGATTCCCAATACACGGTCGCCTGTGTTAGAGAAGGTAACGGTAGCGTAATGATCCTTACCCCAATCGAGCCACTTCACATCGTGGGCATCAGGACAGGTGAAGTTCTTGCCATCGAAATCGCCTACGAAATACTCGGTAGCACTGCCACCAAACCAGCAACCTGGGTTGATATTCATCGTCATCACCCACTTCATCTTCTTCTTATCACCATTTACAGGCAACTGGAAGAAGTCTGGGCA
>CAKPWR010000001.1 GCA_934196725.1 uncultured Prevotella sp. | reverse complement strand
ATATTATACCCTTTCGGGGACAAATATACGAATAAAAAATGAAAATACCCCCGAAAAGGTATAATTTATAATATCATTTAACAAATTATACCTTTTCGGGGGTAATGTTATGCGTTTGTGACTGGAGTTACTCCTGTAACATTAGCTAGTGTATCACGGATAAAACCATTGATAGTTGTTCCTGCTTGCATCGCCATCATTGCAATACGGCTATGAATTTCAGGTGTAATGCGGATGTTCAAGTTGCCACTATAAGGTACGCGAGGTGCCTTGCCATTGGCTTTACATAAGGCTAGATAGTCATCTATTGCGCCTTCAAAATCCTTGCGTAGTTCATTGACATCTTGACCTTCGTAGGTAATCATATCCTTGCTCATTCCGAGAACCTTGCCATATAAGCAATTGTCCTCCTCACTATAATCTACGCTACCCGTATAACCTTTATATTTTAATAATCCCATATTGTGTTCCTCCTATTTATTAATATATCCATTAGCTTTTAGAAATGTGAATACTTGTCTCATAACATATCCTTTGATAATATTTGAAGGATGAGGCTTGTGCATGATGTAGCTATTACCATCTATGTCATTGACAAATATGACTCTTGAACCTGAAGTTGCTCCTTTGTTTTCCTGATGGAACCCATAGAAGGAAAATACACTAACCATCTCGTCGAAAGTGAAATCTTTCGGCAGACTATAGAAGCGTTTCAAAAGTTTATCTTTCTTGTTCATTTGTCACATTCTTTATGTATTCGACTGCAAATGTAACTAAAAATAGTTACACTACCAAGTTTTTGGGGCTTTTTAACTATCTTTTCTGGCTTTAAGTATGTAATCATATAAAAAAAGCGTAACGAATACCTTTACCGGTAATCATTACGCTTTCATTTATCTATTAACCATTATTTTCCGAGATTGTTCTTTTTCTCGTTCAGTTCTGCCTGCTTACGCATCATCTCTTCCTGCTGCTGGCGCTGCAACTCCTGAAGGGCCTGCATTCTTGCCATGAGACCGCTTGCCTTCTTAGGGTTGTTCTTGTTCTCCTGATAGCGCTTCTCCAGGATGGCGAGGAGCTTCTCGTCGTTGGTAGTCTTGCGCAAGGTCCACATGATGGCGGCACTGAAGAACAAGGAGATGAAGTAGTAGAAGTTCAAACCTGCTGAGTAGTCATTGAACATGAAGAAGAACATCAATGGCATGAGATACATCATCCACTGCATCATCTTCATCTGCTCTGCCTGCTGACCTACCATCTGGTCACGCTGCTGGCGCATGGTCATCCATGAATACAACAGGTTGGCTACGCAGAAGAGAATACAGGTCAAACTCAAGTGGTCGCCAATCAACCAGATGTTGGTATTCCACTCGAAGATTGGGTCGAAGGTGCTCAAGTCGCTCATCCACAGGAACTTCTCACCACGAAGCTGGATGGCGTTAGGCACGAAGTTGAACATCGCAACCCAAACCGGCATCTGAATCAGCATTGGCAAGCAGCCAGACAGTGGACTAACACCATACTTGGCATATTCTGCCATCATCGCCTGCTGCTTCTGCATCTGGTCCTCAGGCTTGTTGAACTGAGCGGTAGCTGCCTCGAGCTTTGGCTTCAGCACGCGCATCTTGGCAGAACTCATATAGCTCTTCTTTACCATAGGGTAGGTGATGAGCTTGAGGAGCAAAGTGATGAGAATCAATACGATACCCATTGGGAATACATTGCTCAACCAGTCGAACACATAGAGTGTGAAGAAACGGTTGATCCAACGGATGATAGGCCATCCCAGATAAACGAGCTTCTGGAACTCCAGGTCCTTGCCGAAGGTGCTTTCCTTCTCTGTATTCTTCAGAATCTGGAAGTCGTTAGGACCGAAGTAGAACTCAAACTCAGACGCCTTCTTGCCGGTTGGGTCGAAAGCTGTCTTCATCTTAGCCTGGAACTGCTTCAGGTAGCCCGAACCCTTCTCCTGAGGGATAGAAGTCATGAAGGCATCCTTGTCGAAGTTGTCCTTAGCTACCATGATGGCAGAGAAGAACTGGTTCTTGAAAGATACCCAGTCGATAGTCTCTTCAATCTTCTCGTCGATTTTCTCGCTGCCCTCGTTCAGGTGGTCTGTGCCGCCCTCTGCCTCATGATAGGTGAGGGTGGTGTAGCGGTTCTCGAACATGAAGCCACGCTCCTGCTGGCGCGCCTTGTCGCTCCAGTCGATGCTCATCTTGTTGCAGTTTGGTGAGAACAGTCCTGCCATACCTTCTGTCTGCAGACTCATGTGGAGCATGTAGTCATCGCCGAGGGTATAGGTCATGCTGAGGGTCTTGCCTGGGGCAGCCACTGCAGTCATGGTGACAGACTTGTCAGTCACGTTGGATGGAGTGAAGTAGAGATCGCTGGTGATGATGTTGGCCTCCTTTGCCTCGAGCATGAACTTGAGGCTCTGGTCGTTGCCGTCGAAGAGGGTAACGTCCTTCTGGTCGGCAGAACCGTCTTTCACCTTGAGGTTGTGACCCACGTATCCCTTGATGACTGCCTTCTCGACAGTACCACCCTTGGTATTGAGAGTCAACTCAACCTTCTCATTCTTCAAAACTACTTTCTGAGCCTGACCCTTCAAAGCCGAATAGAATAGGGCGGTAGAGTCTGCCTCAATCTGAGCCTTCGCATCAGCCTGGCGCTTAACAGCGGCAGCCTTGCTGGCCTTTTCCATCTCGGCATGTTTAGCCTTGGCGATGGAGTCCTGAACGAATGCCGCTCTCTGTTCTTCGGCTGAAGGCTGGTTGTACCAGCTAAAGCCAATCAGCACTACGGCAATCAGGAGGAAACCGATAATGTTGTTCTTATTCATTATTATTTTTTATTGTTTTATTTTCTCTGAAGCGACAGCAAAGGCTGTGCCATTCTGCTGCCTGAAGCCAGCCAGACGCTATTTCTTGTTAGCGATGGCTGTCTTTACAAAGTCAACAAACAATGGGTGTGGCTTCAATACCGTGCTCTGGTACTCTGGGTGATACTGTGTTCCGATGTACCACTTCAAGCCCGGGATTTCCACTACTTCTACCAGGTCGCTCTCCGGATTGCGGCCCACGCACATCATGCCGTTCTTCTCGTATTCCTTCAGGAATTCGTTGTTGAACTCATAGCGGTGGCGGTGGCGCTCCTGGATATGCTCCTTCTTATAGATGTTGAACACGCGACTGCCCTGTTTCAGGATGCACTCGTAGGCGCCGAGTCGCATGGTTCCACCCATGTTTGATATGTTCTTCTGCTCCTCCATGATGTCGATGACATTATGTGGAGTCTTCTCGTCCATCTCGCGGGAATTGGCATCCTTGTAGCCCATCACGTTGCGGGCGAACTCGATGACCATCATCTGCATACCCAGGCAGATGCCGAAGGTAGGGATGTCGTGGGTGCGGGTGTAGTGGGCAGCGATAATCTTGCCCTCGATGCCGCGCTGACCGAATCCAGGACAGATGACTACGCCGTCCTGCCCCTTCAGCTGTTCAGCCACGTTCTCTTCCGTGAGATATTCTGAGTTGATGAATGTAATCTTCACCTTGTGGTCGTTGTAGGTGCCGGCATGAGAGAGGCTCTCGCGGATACTCTTGTAGGCATCCTGCAGGTCGTATTTTCCTACGAGACCGATGTTCACCACCTCTGTAGCCTTGTTTCTGCGGTCGAGGAACGACTTCCAAGGACCCAGCGCAGGTGTCTCGCCGATAGGCTCGCCCATCTTGCGGAGGATGGCGGTGTCGAGGCCCTGGTTCTGCATGTTCACAGGTACCTCGTAGATGCTAGGAAGGTCCTCGCTCTGAATCACGCAGTCCATATCTACGTTACAGAAGCTTGCCACCTTCTTCAGGATTCCCTCTTCGAGATGCTTCTCGGTGCGGAGAATCAGAATATCAGGCTGAATACCTACGCTCTGCAGTTCCTTCACGGAGTGCTGGGTAGGCTTTGTCTTCAACTCGCCTGCTGCCTTCAGATAAGGCACATAGGTGAGGTGAACATTGACGGCGTTCTTGCCCAGTTCCCATTTCAGCTGTCGGATAGCTTCCATGTATGGGGCACTCTCGATGTCGCCGATGGTTCCGCCAATCTCGGTAATCACGAAGTCATAGTGATACTTCTTGCCGAGCAGCTTCACGTTGCGCTTGATCTCGTCGGTGATGTGAGGCACCACCTGGATGGTTTTGCCGAGATAATCGCCACGACGCTCCTTGTCGATGACTGCCTTGTAGATACGACCAGTGGTGAGAGAATTCGCTTTTGTAGTTTGAATGCCGGTGAATCGCTCGTAGTGTCCGAGGTCGAGGTCGGTCTCCATACCATCTACCGTTACGTAGCACTCACCATGCTCATACGGGTTCAGCGTACCCGGGTCGATGTTGATGTATGGGTCAAACTTTTGGATAGTAATGTTGTAACCTCTTGCTTGAAGAAGTTTACCGATGGATGAAGATATGATTCCTTTACCCAAAGAAGAAACCACACCACCAGTTACGAAGATGTACTTTGTTTCAGCCACGATATTTATAATTTAAATTAGAATAATTTGGGTGCAAAGTTACGACATTTTTGTGAAATGAGCAAAAATATTCCTAATAAAGGGCTGAGATTTATGAATTATTTATTACCTTTGTGCCCAAATATATAAAATTTAGGTATGAAAATAAAATTTGGATTACTCGTTCTTGCCTTTCTCGCGGCTCTGGCGCCTGCTTCGGCACAGCGCAAAGTGAAAAAGGTTGAGGTGGAAGAAGTGCCGCAGATAACGGTGGCTGATATCTATGCAGACTCGCTCTTGAAGAGCCGGCAGCGCATCGATTCCATGAAGATGGACTCTAAGGACAGCAGATATGCCCAGCTCTTTACGCCGCTCACCTTCTATCATGGGCCGGCAGCCCGCATGTTGCGACTCAAACCTCAGGATGGGGTGAAGGATTCGCTCGGAACGATGCTCGATAAGACTCTGATGGAGGTTTATCTCACGCGCCCCGACCTGGTGCGCGATACCGAGACTCATCTCAAAGAGGTGGGAGCACCGCTGGCTACTCAGAGCAAACCGAAGAAGAATCATCCTGACATCGTAGAGCAGGTGGCTCCGAAGGCGATTGAGGTGGATGCGGCTCCGATGGATATCGTCATCACCCGTCCTAACTTTTGGACCATAGGTGGCGATTATTATCTCCAGTTCCTGCAAAACTATGTTTCTGACAACTGGTATAAGGGTGGTGAGAGCAATTATTCGGTGCTCGGAAGAGTGACGATGTTTGCCAACTACAATAACAAGCAGAAGGTTAAATGGGAAAATAAGGTGGAGATGCGCCTGGGTTACCAGACTTCGAAGGGTGATACGGTTCATACGCTGAAGACGAGCGATGATATGATACGATACACCGGAAAGCTCGGTCTGCAGGCTAGCAAGAAGTGGTATTATACCATTCAGGTTGTCGGCCAGACCCAGTTTACGCATGGTTACAAGAACAATGACAAGAAGGTTTATTCCGATTTCTTCTCGCCATTCAATCTGAACCTCTCTGTCGGTATGGATTATAATGTAGACTGGTTCCATCATCGCCTGAAGGGTAGTGCCCATCTGGCTCCTCTGGCTTTCAACTGGAAGTATGTGGGCAGAGCGTCGCTGGCTACGCGCTACGGACTGGATGAGGGAAAGCATGGCATGACCGATTACGGTTCTGAGTGTACCTTCGACCTGGCTTGGCAAATAGCGGATAATATCAAGTGGAAGACCCGTCTCTGGGGATACACCACTTACAAGCGTGCTGAAATAGAGTGGGAAAACACCATTACCTTCCAGTTTAACCGCTATATTTCTACCAACATCTTCCTCTATCCGCGTTTCGACGATGGTGTGAAGCGCAAGGATGATGATAGCTATTGGCAGTTTAAGGAATTCATGTCAGTAGGTTTCTCTTATTCGTTCTAGGATAAGGTGTTGGCTGTAAACACAATAAAGGCTCGTTCCTGTAGCAGGAGCGAGCCTTTGTTGTATCTGTTAGAATCTGAAGCAAACCTCGGCATCTGCCATGGAGTAATTGTGCTTCGCGAGTGTCTTGTCGTTGATGAGCGCATACTCGGTAAGGATAGAGATTCGCTTGCCGATGTGGAAGTTCAAACCTGCCTCATACTGGGTTCTCTGCATGTTGCTCTTGCCGTTAGGCTGATACATGTCGTAACGTGCCTTCACGTCGATACGGCTGTTCTTTGGCAGCTGAGCCAATGGGGCGATAACCAATCCATATACACCCTGTGCCTTGTCGCCAATCTTCTCGTTGATGGTGCAATCCTTGGCGTTGGCATCGTTGAAGTTGGTGATGCTCTTGGCAAAAGCCTTGCCGGTAGAGTGGATGTACTCAGAACGTACGGTCCAGCCATCTTTCTTATATTCGAAAGAGAAGGCGTAGCGGTTCTGGTTGAGGCTGCGAACTTCGTTGGTATGCGTAATCTCTTTGGTAGCATCAGGGGTTACGCTAGAGGTTGGGTCAGCAACAGTTTCCGTCCAATTACCCTTTCTCGCGTAAGAGCCTGTCCATCCGAAGGCACCGATGCGCATGCCGCTTACTGGCATTACCCATACACCACCAATCACATTCTTCTGATTATCAACGTCCTTGGTATTGGTTCCCTGTCCGTTGAATACACCAATCTGATAGTGCAGCAGGTTTCTGCCATTGGCATTCTTGAGGAAATCGCCCTGTAACTGAAGACCGATGTCACGGCCGTTGGATGCATGCTCACCGGCACGGTCGCTGAAACCAGCCAGCTTGCTCACGTTCTGTGAATATCCCATGAAGCCCTGGTCGATAGGGTGCATCGGATTCTCAAAGGTGAACGGGTTCTTGAACTGACCAATCTTCACCTTGAAGTATTCATATTTCTGCCATTCAGCAAACAGATCCACCATTCTCGGACTGGAACCGAGGGTAGAGGTGTTGCCGTTGAACTGAATCTGAGTCTTCCAATAGAAGTCGCCTGCTATGCGACCTTCGAGAGAGATACGCGCCATACGGATGTTGAATGAGTTGGATTCAGCATCTTTCTGTCCGTTGTACTGATACTGGGTCATTCCATAACCCGACAATTTCACGTTGCTCAACCATGATGGTATTTCGATGGTCTGCTTCTGCTGGGCGCTGGCTGAGACCGAAGCTACAGCCATGAGCGCCATGATGATGGTTTTCTTCATCTTGTTTCTATTTTGATTTCTAGGTTTATCTCTTTTCGAGCAATACCACGTTCTCTACGTGAGGGGTATGAGGGAACATGTCCACCGGCTGTACGGCAGCTACCTTATACTCCGCATCCATCAGCTGCAGGTCGCGTGCCTGGGTAGCCGGGTTGCAGCTTACGTATACGATGCGCTTTGGTGCTGCATTCAGGATGACGTTTATTACGTCTGGGTGCATTCCGGCACGTGGAGGGTCGGTGATGATGACGTCAGGACGACCGTGCTGCGCGATGAAATCATTGGTCAGGATATCCTTCATGTCGCCTGCATAGAAGAGGGTGTTCTCGATGTTGTTCACCTGAGAATTCACCTTGGCATCCTCTATGGCCTCTGGCACGTACTCGATACCGATTACCTTCTTTGCCTTGTGAGCCACGAAGTTGGCGATGGTTCCGGTGCCGGTATAGAGGTCGTAAACCAGCTCATCTCCGGTGAGGTCGGCAAACTCGCGGGCCACGCAGTAGAGGTGGTAAGCCTGCTCGGTATTGGTCTGGTAGAAACTCTTAGGACCCACCTTGAACTTCAGGTCTTCCATCAGTTCGTAGATATGGTCGTTGCCCTTGAAGAGGCTGAGTTCCAGGTCGTTGATGGTATCATTTCCCTTCTGGTTGTCTACATACATGAGCGATGTAATCTGAGGGAACTTGTCAGCCACCTGCTGCATCAGCTCCAATGCTCTCTGCTCATCGCCCTCCTCATCGTAGTGGAACTGGAAGACGAGCATCCACTCTCCGGTGTTCGAATTACGGATCATCATGTTGCGCAGCAAACCGTGCTGCTCACGCAGGTCGTAGAAGGTATAGTCGTGAGAATCAGCATATTCGAATACGAAGTTGCGGATCTCGTTGCAGAGGTCATCCATCAGCCAGCACTTCTTGATAGGATAAATCTTGTCGAAGGCTCCGGTGATATGGAAACCGATGGCGTTCTGGGCGTGGCGTTCCTTGAGTGAAGAGACGGTATCGTCCTCTTTCTGAGGCAGTTGTGAGAGTTCTTCGGCAGTGAACCAGCGCTTGTTGCTGCATCCGAACTCAATCTTGTTGCGATACTCCTGAGTCTTCACGCTGCCCATGATAGGGCGGAATTCTGGGAGCTCAATCTTACCGATGCGGGTAAGCTGGTCTTCCACCTGCTTCTGCTTCGCCTTGATCTGCTCCTCGTAAGGCAGGTTCTGCCATTTGCAACCGCCGCAGATGCCGAAGTGCTCGCACATAGGCTCCTGACGGATGTCGCTTTTTTTGATGAAGCGAACCACCTTCGCCTCGCAGTACTTATGTTTCTTCTTGACTACCTGCAAATCTACCACATCACCTGGCACACAGAACGGAACGAAGATGACCTGGTCGTCTACTCGTGTGATGCACTTACCCTCGGCTGCAACAGCCTCGATGGTGATGTTCTCCAGAAGAGGTAATGGTTTACGTTTTCTTGCCATAATTCTAATTTGTTTTTTTTATGGGTGCAAAGATACGTCAATTTTATGAGAAATGCAAGAGTTGTCCCGAATTATTTGCGTTTAAAGGTAAAAAGGCGTTTAAAGGTAAAAAGGTAAAAAGTAAAAGGGTAAAAAGTGAAAGGTGAAAGGTGAAAAAGGTGAAACGATGTTTATACGATAACAAAAGTAACAAAAATTACATGTAACATTCTGTGCTCGTAAAATGTGAAAGTGAATGTGAATTTGAAATGTAAGTGAAGAAAATGAGTGGATAGTATATAATAAATAGTATATAATAATAAGTAGTATGTACGCGCGTACCTTATTATATTAAGAATATGTTAATTAATACCTTTACATGATTCCTTTTTTTATTCGTTTACATTTCAAATTCACATTCACTTTCACATTTTATGTCAGAAGTTACCTGTTACTTTTGTTATTTTTGTTATCGTCTAACAATCCTTTTACCTTTTTACCTTTTTACTTTTTTACCTTTAAAACTGCGTCCCGACGTAGCGCCAACTGCGTGGCGACATAATCTTTTCTGCGTCCCGACGTAGTCATCCCTGCGTCGCCACGTATTTCCAACCCCCTCGTTACGCATTTCCTGTCCCCTCGCATCACTTCTTCATCCCCCTCGCATCACTTTTTCAACTTACATTTTTGTCACTTTTTCCGCTTCCTCATTTTGGATTGTTAAAATAATCGCTTTGTGTGCGACAACAGTTTAAAATGTAATCTCGGGATAGCAAAAAAGCGTATAAAAGTTTGGTAGTTTCGAATAATTGTTGTATATTTGCATCATCATTTAAGAGACAATAACTAGAATATTATCAATATTTTTGAACCTATAAAAAATATGAACGAAAAAAGAGTTTATACATTCGGCAATGGAAAAGCCGAAGGAAATGCGAAAATGCGTGAAGAACTTGGCGGTAAGGGTGCAAACCTCGCCGAGATGAACCTCATTGGTGTTCCTGTTCCTCCAGGTTTCACCATCACTACTGATACTTGTAATGAGTATTATAAGGTGGGTGAGGAGAAAATCAAGGAACTCCTCCAGGATGAGGTGATGGCTGCAGTGGCTCATACAGAGGCATTGATGAACAGCAAGTTCGGTTCTGTAGAGAATCCACTTCTCGTATCTGTTCGCTCAGGTGCTCGTGCTTCTATGCCAGGTATGATGGATACTATCCTCAACCTCGGATTGAATGATGAAGTAGCTGAGGGCCTGGTTAAGAAAACCGGTAATCCTCACTTCGTATATGACTCATATCGCCGTTTCGTACAGATGTACGGTGACGTGGTAATGGGTCTGAAACCAGTGAACAAAGAAGATATCGACCCATTCGAGGCTATCATCGAAAAGGTGAAGGAAGAGCAGGGTGTTACTCTTGACAAGGACCTCTCTGTAGAGTCTCTTAAGAAGCTCGTTGAACTCTTCAAGGCTGCTATCAAGGAGCAGACTGGTCAGGATTTCCCTACAAATCCTATCGAGCAGCTCTGGGGTGCTATCTGCGCCGTATTCCGTTCTTGGATGAACGAGCGTGCTATCCTCTATCGCAAGATGGAAGGTATTCCTGATGAGTGGGGTACTGCCGTTTCTGTGATGGCGATGGTATTCGGTAACATGGGCGAGACCTCTGCTACTGGTGTTTGCTTCTCTCGTGACGCAGGTAACGGTGAGAACCTCTTCAACGGTGAGTATCTCATCAATGCACAGGGTGAGGACGTTGTAGCTGGTATCCGTACTCCACAGCAGATTACAAAGATCGGTTCTCAGCGCTGGGCTGAGCGTGCTGGCATCTCTGAGGAGGAGCGCGTTGCTAAGTATCCTTCTATGGAAGAGGCTATGCCTGAGCTTTACAAGGAGCTTGATGCTCTCCAGGATAAGCTGGAGCACCACTATCACGATATGCAGGATATGGAGTTCACCGTACAGGAAGGCAAGCTCTGGTTCCTCCAGACACGTAACGGTAAGCGTACAGGTACCGCTATGGTGAAGATTGCTATGGACCTCCTCCACGAGGGTATGATTGATGAGAAGACTGCTATCCTCCGCTGTGAGCCTCAGAAGCTCGATGAGCTTTTGCACCCAGTATTCGATAAGCTGGCTCTCTCTAAGGCTAAGGTCATCACTCAGGGTCTCCCTGCATCTCCAGGTGCTGCCTGCGGTCAGATCGTATTCCATGCTGACGATGCTCAGGAGTGGCATGAGGACGGCAAGAAGGTCATCATGGTTCGTATCGAGACTTCTCCTGAAGACCTCGCTGGTATGTCTGCTGCCGAGGGTATCCTTACCGCTCGTGGTGGTATGACTTCTCACGCTGCCGTTGTAGCCCGTGGTATGGGTAAGTGCTGTGTATCAGGTGCCGGCTCTATCAACGTTGACTACAAGACTAAGACTGTTGAGATTGAGGGCGTAGTTTACAAGGAGGGTGATTACATCTCTCTGAACGGTACTACAGGTCAGGTTTACGCAGGACAGATTGAGACAAAGGCTGCAGAGCTTTCAGGCGACTTCAAGGAGTTGATGGACCTCTGCGACAAATATACAAAGATGGAAATCCGTACTAATGCGGATACTCCACACGATGCTGAGGTAGCTCGTGCATTCGGTGCCAAGGGTATCGGTTTGACACGTACAGAGCACATGTTCTTCGATGATCAGAAGATTGTTGCTATGCGTGAGATGATTCTGGCAGACTCTGTTGAGGGTCGTGAGAAGGCTCTTGCCAAGCTCCTCCCATATCAGAAGGCTGACTTCTACGGAATCTTCAAGGCTATGGATGGCTGCCACGTGAACATCCGCTTGCTCGACCCACCTCTCCACGAGTTCGTACCTCACGATTTGGCTGGTCAGGAGACCATGGCTAAGGAGATGGGCGTAAGCGTAGAGGAAATCAAGAAGCGTGTGAACTCTCTGGCAGAGAACAACCCAATGCTCGGTCACCGTGGTTGCCGTCTCGGTATTACATTCCCTGAGATTACAGCTATGCAGACCCGTGCCATCCTCGGTGCAGCTTGCGAGTTGAAGAAGGAAGGTTACAACCCATGTCCTGAAATCATGGTTCCGCTCATCGGTACCGTTCAGGAGCTCAAGCAGCAGAAGGCTATCATCCTCGCTACTTCTAAGGAAGTATTCGCTGAGTACGGCGTAGAGGTTGAGTTCGAGATTGGTACTATGATTGAGATTCCTCGTGCTGCCCTTACTGCAGGTCAGATTGCAGAGGAGGCTCAGTACTTCTCATTCGGTACTAACGACTTGACACAGATGACCTTCGGTTATTCTCGTGACGACATCGCTTCCTTCCTCCCTGCTTACATGGAGAAGAAGATTCTGAAGGTTGATCCATTCCAGGTTCTCGATCAGGAGGGTGTTGGTCAGCTCATCAAGATGGCAGTAGAGAATGGTCGCGCTACCCGTCCTAACCTCCGCACAGGTATCTGCGGTGAGCACGGTGGTGAGCCATCATCAGTTAAGTTCTGTGCTAAGGTTGGCATGAATTATGCATCCTGCTCACCTTTCCGCGTGCCTATAGCTAGACTTGCGGCAGCCCAAGGAGCGCTCGAAGAGTAAATCTCTTCTGAAGAAGAAAGTACGATTAATAGATTAGATAATTGGAGGGAAGTGTTTCAAGAGGAAGCACTTTCCTCCTTTTTCGTTTCTTTTAGGTTAAAAATCAGAAGAAAAGTATTAAATCATTTGCAGATTACATTTATTTTCCGTAATTTTGTCGGAAAATAGAGAAATATGGAAGGATTGGTAATGATTTATGCGACTATTACGGTCGTTGCTGGTGCTATGGCACTTTGGCTTCATACAAAATGGGGTAAGAAATTCTTGGAGAATCTCTAATGGTTGATATTGTCGCAGAATACTTCATGCCCTGAACCAATGGTTGCAGCCCGAAGAAAATTGGACTGGCCCCATGTTGTTCCCGGCACGCCCTGAAAGGGCAGAAGCTCCTAGCCCAGGGCAACGCCCTGGGTAATATTTGAGTTGTAGCCCTGCGCCCTGTAAGGGCAAAAGCTTTAAAATATATAGCGGCTGTAGGGAAGCTTTTGCCCTTACAGGGCGTAATTACCATCTCTATATCATACCCAGGGGTTGCCCTGGGCTAGGAGCTTCTGCCCTTTCAGGGCGTATGGGGCAATCCTCTAAACAGGGCGTATGGGTTCATCCTCTAAACGTTAAATTTATGAATACATTAGCTTTAACTTTTGCAATATGCTTGGTTCCGGCTACGGCATTTTTGATTTGGCTCTTTACTCCTTGGGGAAAGAAATGGTCGAAGGAATTATAGTGATGAAGAAGATAAAATATATATTATGCGCTTGCCTGATGATGGCAAGCATGGGCATGGAAGCCAAGTCAATGAAGGACTTGCTGGTTTCGATGCCGGATTCGATGACGCCAACTCTCAACAGCAACCTGCGACTGGAATTTGCAGAACTGCAGGAGATGGGCGTAAAGGCAGAGGTGAAGAACCTGCTGGGGGAGGTGAGCGTGATGGATACGCTTGCCCAGGATTTCGTGCAGATACGTTTGAGCTCGGCTTCTACTCTTCAGATGAAGAAACTGCCGATGGAGCAGGGCGACTCTGTGCTCTGCGTGGTCAAGACCTTCGCCGGACCGGAGAAGGAGAGTGAGCTGCATCTTTTCACCCAGGATTGGAAAGCCCTGGATGCAAGTCGTCTTTTCGATGGCAAGGGCATCGGGGAACTGGCAGGTAGTCTGGTTCAGAAACCGGATACGATGAGCGAATCCCGCTTTGAGGAGTTGAAGGCGATGATTGAACCGAGAATGGTGAGTGCCTTGCTGTTGCAGCATGAAAATGCAGTGGTAATCCGCCTCTCTTTGCCTCTTCTCTCTACGGAAGACAAGAAACTCATAAATGCAATCAAATTGCAAAGAAAATTTAATTGGAGTGGAAAATCTTTTAAGGAGAGTTAAAAACAGAAACTTTTTCTATATCTTATACATGTTGTTGCAAGAAAATTAGTAATTTTGCAGCGTGTTTTTCATGGTATTAGATTATTAAGGTTAATAAAAGATTGGTTGTCGTGAGACAATCAATTTTTTTTTGTGCCTATGGGAAAGGCTTTTGCCCTCAAGGACCGCAAGGCTTTAGAAGATAAACAGTCCGATGATACCACAGATGAAAAGCAGCAATATCGGGTTGGTCTTCTTTACCTTTGTAAAATAGAAAGCACCGATAAACAGCGCTACACTTACTCCGAAAGTAAATGGGTTGTCATGAGGTGAACCGAAATTCTCCTTGTTCATCAGCAGAACGGCTGCAGCAGCTATCAGGCCGATAATGGCAGGACGGAGACCCGCAAAGACATCCTTCACAATCTTGGAATCCTTATGGGTTATCAGATAGCGGCTGATGAGAATCATGATGATGAAGGGCAGCCACATGATGGAGAGCGAAGCCAGGACAGAACCCAACCACGCTGCCCAGACTGGGTAACCATCGTGAAGACAGGCGGTATAACCCACGTAGGTTGCGCAGTTGATACCGATAGGACCCGGAGTAGACTGGCTGATAGCCACAATATCCGTAAACTCAGCATTAGAGAGCCAGTGGTTCTTCACCACCGTCTCGTTGTGGATGAGCGAAAGCATCGCATATCCACCACCAAAATTAAATGTACCAATCTTGGTAAATATAAGAAATAATTTCAGAAACAGCATAATCTCTATCTTTTTTACCTTTTTACCTTTTTACTTTTTTACCTTTCCATAAAGCCATCCCAGTACACCGGCTGCGATGATGATGTAGATAGGCGAGATGCCGAAAACGGCAATCAGCGCACAGCAGACGAATGGAATCCAGATGTTATACCGGTTGATGCTAGCCGTCTTAGCCATCTTGAAGCAGGGAGCAGCAATCAGTGCCACCACTGCCGGACGAACACCCGCAAAGAACTTCGCCACCCAGTAATTGTCCTTGAACTGCTGGAAGAACATGGCGATGATGAGGATGGCGATGATGGAAGGAAGCGCGATGCCGATGGCACCCACGATGCCGCCCCATACTCCCTTCAGCTTATAGCCGATATGACTCGCCATGTCAATGGCAAAGATGCCCGGAGTAGCTTGGGCCACCACCATGATGTCCATGAATTCCTCCTTGTTCATCCACTGGTTCTTATCCACGAATTCTCTCTCCATGATAGGAATCATGGCGTAGCCTCCACCCAGCGTGAAGGCACCAATCTTGTTACACGTAAGGAAAAACTTTACTAACATAATCTCTTGATTCTTTGATTTTGGCTGCAAAATTACACATTATTTGTTAAATAAACTAGCTTTCTTAACGATATTCTGCAAAAAATTACGCTCTTTTCGATAAATTATGTATCTTTGCACACTATAAACTGCAATAAAAACAATCAAAAAACGGTTGCATTCAATGCAGTTGTCAGTCAATCTTAATACCAATAGAAATTAGAAAAAGAATATGAATCTGAAAGTACGCTTATCAATAATGAACTTCTTGGAGTTCGCTGTTTGGGGAGCTTATCTCACATCTATGGGCAACTATCTCGGCAAAGCCGGAATGGGTGCAGAAATCTCATGGTTCTATACCATTCAGGGTATAGTCTCCATCTTCATGCCTACCTTGATGGGTATTGTAGCGGATAAATATATCCAGCCACAACGCCTTCTGGGCTACTGTCATCTGCTGGCTGGTCTGTCGATGATAGGACTTTTCTTGATGGGACAGGCGAGTGCCACTCCTAACGAGGCGGTATTCATGGCTATCTATACCTTCAGCGTGGCGTTCTACATGCCAACGCTGGCGCTTTCCAATACCGCAGCTTTCACCATTCTGAAAAACCATGGACGGGATACCATCAAGGACTTCCCGCCTATCCGTGTCTTTGGAACCGTAGGTTTCATTGTCACGATGTGGATTGTCAACTGTGCCACCTGGGACAACGGAACCTTCCAGTTCCTCTTCTCTGAGAATGCCAACAAGTTCCAGTATACCCATCTCCAGTTCCTCGTATCGGGAATCCTGAGTATCGTTCTCTTCCTCTACTGCTTCGGCTTGCCACAGTGCCAGCTGGTCAAGAAGCAGGCACGCAGCTGGGTGGAGACATGGGGCTTCGATGCCTTCAAGCTCTTCAAGAGCCGCGAGATGGCGCTGTTCTTTATCTTCTCCTGCCTGCTCGGTATGAGCCTGCAGGTGACCAACGGTTATGCTACACCTTTTATCACCAGCTTCAAGGGTGATCCAACCATGTTGGATACCTTTGCAGCCAATAATGCTACGCTTCTGGTATCCATCTCTCAGATTGCTGAGGCGCTCTGCATCCTCCTGATTCCATACTTCCTCAAGCGATATGGCATCAAGATCGTGATGCTCATCGCCATGTTTGCATGGGTGTTCCGTTTCGGATTCTTCGGAATGGGTAATCCGGCGTTCCCTGGCGTTGTCCTCTTCATTCTCTCTTGTCTTGTATACGGTGTAGCATTCGATTTCTTCAATGTGTCGGGTGGTCTATTCGTCGACCAGAAGTGCGAACCTAAGGTGAGAGCTTCGGCTCAGGGATTGTTTATGCTGATGACGAATGGTTTGGGTGCCTCTATCGGTACCATCCTTGCCGGACAGGTAATCAATCATTACTGTCATTGGGAAAATGGATATTTAATGGGCGATTGGCAGACCTGCTGGTTTATCTTCGCAGGCTATGCTCTTTTGGTCGGAGTTGCCTTCGCCATCTTGTTCAGACCTAAGAAGGAGACAAAATAAATGGTTAAGTTAGTTTATAAAGGATCTTTTGCAATAGCTGAGTCGGTAGATGCCGGGGTCATAGCCCTCACCAATGAGGAAGAAACCCGCGTGCTTACCATCCTCACCATTCCAGAGGTGGCGATGAAAATCAAGGAGTATGAGCAGCACAAGGATGAAGAGAGAATTGGTGCCGTTGACGTGCTGGCGCAGGTTCTGAAAGAAGATGAGGCGGCTCGTTATGAGATTGAGGTCTTGGGAATCAAGGGAGTGGGACTGAAGACGAAGCTGGTGAATGTTGATACTGACCAGTCTTACCTGCTCCAGATAGAAGATGCCATCCTGCTTTCTTTGATGAACGGGTATGAAATTCTGACATCTGAAGAGGTAATCAGAAACTTTTCTACTCCTTATGAAGGAGGAATGCAGCGTGTGGCTATTCCTATCCTGACCCTGCCAGACCGACTGTTGGAACTGGCTTTGCAGAGAGCTGTAGATGATGAGAAGTATGAAGATGCTTCTTATATCCGTGATGAAATCAAGCGCCGTGAGGAAAAGGCGAAAAATGCGAACAAATAATGAAGGAAGTTAGATATTTCTATGTGCCGGATGCGGCTCATCAGGTGGAACTGCCTGCCGAGGAAGCTACCCATGCCCTGCGCGTTCTGCGATTGAAGGGTGGGGATGAGATCTTCCTCATGGATGGAGACGGCTCCTTTTTCCGTGCTGAGGTTACTGCTGCATCCAGCAAGCGCTGTCTCTATGAAATCAAGGAAGAGATGCCGCAGCAGCGTGCCTGGAAGGGACATATCCATCTGGCGATTGCGCCAACCAAGATGATGGAGCGCATCGAATGGATGGCTGAGAAAGCCACGGAAATCGGATTTGATGAACTCTCGTTCCTCAACTGCCAGTTTTCTGAGCGCAAGGTGGTGAAGACGCCAAGAATTGACAAGATTGTGATTTCTGCCGTCAAGCAGAGTCATAAGGCGTGGAAACCGGTGGTGAACGAGCTGGTCAGCTTCAAGGAGTTTATCCAGACCCCTCGTCCCGGCAGAAAGTTTATCTGTCATTGTTACGAAGAGGTAGAGAAGAAAGATTTCTTTACCGAGATTTCCCGTATCCAGAATGCAGATGCCCCAGTTGCTTCCGATGCCCCAGTTGCTTCCGATGCTGATATTACAGTATTGGTAGGTCCGGAAGGCGATTTCTCCATCGATGAGGTTCGCCTTGCTCTGGAGAACGGCTACGAGAGCGTATCCCTGGGCACCAGCCGCCTCCGTACCGAAACCGCCGGCCTTGTAGCGGTCCACATGGCGCATATCGCAAGGAGGTTCTAGCAAGTTTGATCCAATACGCCCTGAACCAATGTTCACCGGTCAAAGGGAAAGGTAAAGGACTGAACTTTCGCATGTGGGGAAGTTAAGGGAAGTTAGAGAAGTTAGAGGGAAGTTAAGGGACAAATGTCCTACGTTTTACGGCAAAAGACTATTGTCTCTTAACTTCCCGAACGACCGTAGGGAGTGATAACTTCTTTAACTTCAATTAATTCCCTCACTTGCGAAACTTGAATAAAGGACAGAAGCAAGTTTGAATCAATACGCCCTGAACCAATGTCCACCGGTCAAAGGGAAAGGTAAAGGGCAGAAGCAAGTTTGATCCAATACGCCCTGAAAGGGCAGAAGCTCCTAGCCCAGGGCAACGCCCTGGGTTTAAGTAAGCAACAGCAATGCGCCCTGTAAGGGCAAAAGCTTTAAAATATTTACTAAATGTGATGAAAAGATTGTATAAGAATTTGATTATGACGTGCTTGGCATTCCTTGTCGGGATGCTGACATCATGTTCTGGCAGCGACTATCTCAATGCCATTCCTAAGAAAAGTACTGCACTTATTTCGGTGGATATGCAGCAGATGGCTTCCGATATTCATGCCGAAGACAAGGCAGGCATGCTCAAATCCCTGCTTCATGTAGAGGATGTAGACAAGTGTGGCATCGACATTGCCGAAAAAATGTATCTCTTCGAAACCGCTGACGGAAACCTCGGACTCTGTGCCAAGGTCAGTAGTGAGGGAGATGTTGAGGACTGGCTCGCCTCACTTGCCAAACAGCATATCGCATCTGATGTAAAGGAACGCAAAGGCTTCCATTTCGCAGTCTTGAAGAATTCATGGCTCGTAGGCTTTTCTGACCAGGCACTCCTCGTCATGGGACCGGTTGTGGCTGATGCACAGGCTCAGCTCCAGCAGCAGATGGTAAGATATCTCAAGGCTGATGAGCAGGAAGGCATTACAGCTTCGCCATTGTTCGAACGCTTGCAGACCATCACTTCTCCGATGGCGATGGTGGCTCAAGCTCAGGCTTTGCCGGAGAAGTTCATTGCTCCGTTCACCCTCGGTGCGCCTAAGGATACCGACCCTTCTCAGGTGGTGATTGCTGCCGAGATGAACGTCAAGGACGGTATCTTACAGATTCACGGAGAAACTTTCTCTTTCAATAAAACCATTGATGCAGCCTTGCAGAAAGCTAATGCTAACTATCGTCCTATCAAGGGTGCCTATGTCAAGTCGATGCCAGACGATGCTCTGGCGGGTATCTTCATGAATGTAAAGGGCGAGCAGTTCCTGCCTATGATGCAGAGCAACAGCGGTCTGCAGACCCTCCTCATGGGTATCAATCAGGCGGTGGATATGGACAACATCATCCGAAGTGTGGATGGAGATATGGCTTTCGTGATGCCTACCTTGGGCGATGCTGACTTGAAGATGATGATGGCGGCTAAGCTGGCTCATAGCAAGTGGTTGGGCGATGTGGATTACTGGAAGAAATCATGTCCTCCAGGTGCCAGCATTGCCAACTGGGATAAGAATGCCTATTTCTATACCGACGGAAAGATGTCTTTCTACTTCGGTGTAACAGATGATAATCAGTTCTATAGTGGCAGCGACGAACTCACAGCTCAGTATGCCGTAAAGCCAAGCAATCATCCGATAGATGCCAAGATCCAGAAGCTCATCGTGGGGCAGAAGCTGGCGATGGTCATCAATCTCGCCAAGAGTACCGGCGGCAACGGTTCGGGCAAGGATGATGCCATCTCTACCGTCACCGGTCTGCTGTCTCCTGTATTCGGCAACCTCACTTCCGTGGTCTATACTTTAAAGGTAAAAGGGTAAAAAGGTAAAAAAGTAAAAGGGTAAAAAGGTAAAAAAGTAAAAAGCCCCTTATCCCCCCTGAGCCCCCGTTCCTAGCGATTCCATCGCTAGGTCCCCCGAGTCCTAATTTTAAAGGCAAAAAAGCAAAAAGTAAAAAGGGTTTTAATGCAAGGTTGCTCCCCGCAATTTAGCATTAGCCCTAAACATTAAACATAAAAAAAAGTGGAAAAGATTCAGCTTCATTCCGTTCTCCCACAGGTCTTCGCCCAGCGCAATGACCTGGATTCGGAGATATGGAAGCAGGATGTAACCTTCGAGAAAGGGCATCTTTATCTTATCGAGGCAGAGAGCGGCAGCGGAAAGAGTACTTTCTGCAGCTATGTGCTCGGCTATCGTCACGACTACAGCGGAAGCGTGATGTTCGACAAGGTTGTTACCGCTAATTATAAGGTAAAGGATTGGGTGGAGATACGAAAACGTCATATCAGCCACCTCTTTCAGGAACTTCGTCTCTTCCCGGAGCTTACTGCCCTGGAGAATGTAGAAATCAAGAACAAGATTACCGGTTTCAAGAGCCGTGAGCAGATCTTGAAATGGTTTGATATGCTCGGTATCGCCGACAAGGTGGATGCCAAGATTGGAAGAATGTCGTTCGGACAGCAGCAGCGTGTGGCGATGATGCGAGCACTCTGTCAGCCTTTCGACTTCATCCTTGCTGATGAACCTATCAGTCACCTCGACGACAACAACTCCCGTATCATGGCGGAAATCATGATGGCGGAAGCCAAGGAGCAGGGGGCGGGAGTCATCGTTACCAGTATCGGCAAGCACATGGACTTGCCATACGAGCATACTTTTAAGTTATAATTTAACATTAACACTTAACATTCAACATTTAGCAATTCAAAAATGAATTTGGTTTGGAAGTTACTTCGTCAGCATATCAGCATACCTCAGTTTGCAGGCTTCGCCTTCGCCAACCTCTTCGGTATGCTCATCGTCCTTTTCGGCTTCCAGTTTTACAAGGACGTGCTGCCTGTCTTCACCCAGGAAGACAGTTTCATGAAAGCCGACTATCTCATCATGAGCAAGAAGATTGGTATGGGAAATACCATCAGCGGTCGTTCCAATACCTTCTCTGGAGCTGAGATGGATGATGTCAGCGACCAGAAGTTTGTGAAGAAGGTGGGCAAGTTCACCTCTACGGAATATAAGGTAGATGCCCAGATGGGCGTCAACGGCGTCAATGTATTGAACAGCGAACTCTTCTTCGAAAGCGTTCCCGACGGCTTCGTCGATGTCTCTTTGAAGGACTGGAAGTATACACCGGGTGCCAAGGAAGTGCCAATCATCCTCCCGCGTACCTATATTAATATGTATAACTTCGGATTCGCCCAGAGCCATTCCCTCCCTAAGATCAGCGAAGGACTGATGGGAATGATTGATTTCAATATCCAGATTCAGGCTGCAGGCAAGAAGGAGCAGTTCAAGGGAAAGGTCATCGGATTCTCTTCCCGTCTCAACACCATCCTCGTGCCACAGGCATTCATGGACTGGAGCAACCAGGAGTTTGCTCCTAATCAGAAGAGCGATCCTAACCGCCTCATCGTAGAGGTGGGAAATCCGGGAGATGAAAACATCAGCAAATATTTGGAGGATAACGGATATGAGGTAGAAAACGACAAACTTTCTGCCGAGAAAACCACCTATTTCCTTCGCATGATGGTATCATTGGTGATGATTATCGGACTGGTCATCTCCATCTTGAGTTTCTATATTCTGATGCTCAGCATCTACCTGCTGGTACAGAAGAACTCATCCAAGTTGGAGAACCTGCTTCTGATAGGCTATAGTCCAGCCAATGTAGCGAAGCCATATCAGGTGCTCACCATGTCGCTCAATCTGGTGGTGCTCATCATCGCCTGGGTCATCCTCTTCTTCGTCCGTGGCTATTACATGGAGTTCATCGAGGCTATCTTCCCTGACATTGAAGAAGGCACCATGCTCCCATCCCTCTGCTTAGGCATGCTTTTGTTCCTGATAGTCTCTATCCTGAACATCCTAGCCATCCGCCGCAAGGTAATGAGCATCTGGCAGAGAAAGGAGTAGGGGCAGCCCGTCCGCCTGTCCTCCGCCCGCCCAGCCTCCGTTCCAGGCGATTCCATCGCCTGGCATAAAAGCTCAGTCCCCCGAGCCAGCCCCTCGCCGCGAGCCCCCTCGAAAAATTATAACCAAACCCCCGTTATAAATAATAATTTAAAGAAAATCTGCGTTATTTCCTTAACGCAGATTTTTTTTATGTTATAAAACACATTTTTTCATGCTGTTGTAACACTTATATCGATTTTTTTGTTTAATTTTGCACCCGTAAACGATATTAGGGGACTATTCCCCGTATTATTAATTAATTTTATATAATAAAAGGTATGCAGAAAAGATTGCATTTATTAATGGCTTTGCTGGCCTTTATGGTAACTACCGCTATGGCGCAGATTACTACATCTGGCATTAGTGGTAAAGTGACTGCCAATGGTGAAGACATTATTGGCGCAACTATCAAGGCTGTTCACCAACCTTCTGGTACAGTCTATCGCGCTGTGACCAACATTGATGGTCGTTATTCTATTCAGGGTATGCGCCCAGGTGGCCCTTATGTCTTGGAAGTTTCTTATGTAGGTTACAAGACTAAGGAAGTTAAGAATTTTAATCTCTCTCTCGGTCAGAACACCATTCTGAACGAAAGCCTCTCTGAAAACGCAGAGATGTTGCAGGATGTTGTCGTTACTGCTGATCGCAACAACAACATGCGCACTGACCGCGCCGGTGCTACTACCAGCATCAACGCTGATCAGATTGAGGCGGTTCCTACTGTTTCACGTAGCATGAACGACCTCTTGAAGTTGACTCCTCAGGGTGCTAACGTAGGTAGCGGATTCTCTGTTGGTGGTGGTAACTACCGTCAGTCTTACGTTACTGTCGATGGTGCTGCCTTCAACAATGCCTTCGGTATTGGCGGTAACCTCCCTGGCAACGGATCTCCAATCTCTCTCGATGCTTTGGATCAGATTTCTGTATCTTCTTCTCCTTACGATGTTCGTTTGAGCGGATTTACAGGTGGTGCTATCAGCGCCGTAACCAAGAGTGGTACCAATGACTTCAAGGGTACTGCATATATGTATACAACCAACTCTCACTTGCGTGGTAACAAGGTAAGCGATTATGAGTTGAACCGCCTCCAGTCTCATGCTACTACATGGGGTGCCAGCTTCGGTGGTCCTATCATCAAGGATAAGTTGTTCTTCTTCGCCAACGGTGAATATCAGAGCAATATCTCTGCTGGTCCTTCTGGCACAGCTCGCGTGAATGCTTCTGATGAGTGGTCTCCATCATCAGGTACCGTTCACCGCCCATTGCAGAGCGATATGGACAATATGCTCAGCTTCCTCAGCAAGAACTACGGTTACAACCCTGGTCGCTACCAGGGATACTCTCTTGATACTCCTTCATACAAGTTCCTGGCTCGTATCGACTGGAACATCAACGAGAACAACAAGTTGAACTTCCGTTTCTCTAAGAGCCACGATAAGGATTCTTCAAATCCTTCAAGCTCTACAACTCCATTCAAGGATTCTGTCATCTATCCTGGTGGTGAGGATGCTACTGGTGGTAAGTCTCAGTCTGGTCGTACAGCTAACGCTGGTCTCTACTTCGAGAGTGCACGCTACTATCAGGAGAAGAACTTTACTTCTTTCGCTGCTGAGTGGAACTCTAAGTGGGGTGGGGTAAACAATGTTCTCCGTGCTACATATTCTTATCAGGACGAACCACGTTCTTACGTGGGTGGTGCTTTCCCAACAGTGGATATCCTGAAGAATGGTTCTTACTATATGGGATTCGGTCCTGATCCATTTACTGAGGGTAACCTCCGTCAGGTGAAGACTTTCGTTGCTACTGATGAGGCTACATGGTCTATGGGTATCCAGAACTTCACCGCTGGTCTCCAGTTCGAGACCAACAAGGCTACCAACGGCTTCGGTGCTGCTTCTGCAGGTTACTATGTATTCGAGTCTATGGACGACTTCATGAACGGCAAGGCTCCTAGAAGCTATGGCGTTACCTTCCCAATGGACGGTTCTGGCCAGTTCAATGCTACCATGAAGTACAACCAGTTCTCTGCTTATGTTCAGGATCAGGTTAACTTCTCTGACCGTTTCCGCCTGACAGCTGGTTTGCGTTTCGAGTTGCCTATCTACCCAGAGTTGGAGAACAACTACAACAAGGCTTTCGCTGCCATGCAGTGGGAGGATGGCGTAAATCAGTATAAGAAGACTTATTCTACAGATCAGTTGCCTGATGCACCATTGACAGTGTCTCCTCGTGTAGGTTTCAACTGGGATGTGCTTGGCAACCACAAGCTCGTAGTTCGTGGTGGTACTGGTTACTTCATCGGTCGTTTGCCTTTCGTATGGCTCGTATCTGCTGTAGGTAACGCTGGTTGCGGTCAGTACACCTATTATTATAATACTGCATCAGACAAGGGTGCTAAGTATTTGATGGATAAGTTCTATGTCAACCGCGCCGATCAGCTCGCTGTTTTACAGAAGCAGGGCTTGGCTGTGAACCGTGAGGATGCTGCTGCTCCTTCTTCTCCTACCATCATCGACAAGAACCTGAAGATGAACGCTACATGGAAGTCTTCTTTGGCTATCGATGCTAAGTTGCCTGGTGATATCGACTTCTCTCTGGAGGGTATCTACAGCCGTGAGTTCAATCCTGCTACTGTCATCAATCTCGACCGTTACTGGGATGGTAATACCTACACAGCTGACTTGGCTAACTCTGGTGACAAGCGCAAGTACTACTCACGCAACTCTTCCATCAACCCTTACATGATTACCAATGCTGGTCACAAGGCATACTATTACTCTGTGACTGCATCTTTGGCTAAGAAGTTTGTATTCGGTTTGAACCTCTCTGCTTCTTACACCTACTCTAAGGCTAAGTCTTACGGTGATGGTGTGGGCGACCAGGTTTCTTCCGCATACTATAACAACCGTTACTCTGTCAATGGTATGAACGATATGGAGACAGGCTATGGTACATACGTGGCTCCTAACCGTTTGCTCATCTCTGCTTCTTACAAGAAGGACTATGGCAAGAACTTCGGTTCTGAGGTTGGATTGATCTACGAGGGCATGAACATGGGTTATGCAAATGGTTATAGCTGCACACGCTACAGCTACACCATGTCTAGCAACATTGTTAACGACTACGGTGCTAACAGCTTGATCATGATTCCTGGCTCACGTGAGGCGCTTGAGGCTTGGAACTTCGCTGACAATGGTGACTATACTGCTGCACAGCAGAAGGATGACTTCTGGGCTTACATCAACCAGGATGATTATCTGAAGAATCACAAGGGTGAGTATGCTGAGCGTGGTGGTGCCGTAATGCCTTGGCATCATCAGTTGGACTTCAAGTTCAACCAGAACTTCTACCTCAACGTTGCTGGTCAGAAGAACACTCTCCAGTTCGGTGTTGACATCAAGAACCTCGCTAACTTGCTCAACAACAGCTGGGGTCTCTATAAGTCTGTTAACAACTGCAACTTGTTGAAGTACGACTCTAAGAAGAACGCTTATCAGTTCCAGAAGAATGGTAAGAATGTATTGTCAAAGACATACACCAATTTGACAAGCTTCAATTCTACCTATTCTATCCAGTTCTCTATCCGTTACATCTTCAACTAATAGAGATTTAGAATAAGCCCTGAAAGCGTAAAGGCAGATGTCTGTTTGCCCCACACGCCCTGAAAGGGCAGAAGCTCCTAGCCCAGGGCAACGCCCTGGGTTATATAACATTACAATCCCGTCGCCCTGTAAGGGCAAAAGCTTTCAATATATAAAGCTTTTGCCCTTACAGGGCGACATTGTTTTTCATCCATTTTCCCAGGGCGTTGCCCTGGGCTAGGAGCTTCTGCCCTTTCAGGGCGTGCCGGGAAATGTTGCATACTGAAGTTTCGCATATCAGGAAGTTAAAGGAGTTAAGGAAGTTAAGGAGTTAAGACGTATGTCTTGCTGCTTAAAAAACTACACCAAAAAGACTATTGTCTTAACTCCTCAGCGACCATAGGGAGCGATAACTACTTTAACTCCTTTAACTTCTGAATTTGCGAAACTTGAGTTGCATATCCATTTCGCTTTCCGCCTGTTACCGTTGGTTTAGGGCGTGCCGGGAAATGTGGTATTTTTTGTCCCTTTTCTCCATACTTACTAATATTTTTTATTTGTAACACGTTTTTCTCACCTTAAAATCTTGTTATTTCAAAAATTTTGGTTATATTTGCACCATATTGTTTAAAAAGGGTGAAATACTTGCCTAAGGGCAGGGTAGAAACCTAAATTATTAACGAAATAATCTAAAAAATATGCAGAAAAGATTGCATTTACTTCTGGCATTGCTCATCCTGATGGTGAACGCTGCCATGGCACAGATTACTACCTCTGGTATCAGCGGTAAAATCACATCTGATGGCGAAAACGTCATCGGTGCTACCGTTACTGCCACACACCAACCTTCGGGTACGGTGTATCGTGCTGTTACTAATATCGATGGTCGATATACCATCCAGGGTATGCGACCAGGTGGTCCTTACAAGGTAGACATCTCTTACATCGGCTACAAGGACAAGGTCATCAAGAACCTCAACCTGAGCCTCGGTGAAACAGAGAATATCTCCTGCTCACTTCAGGAGGATGCCCACCAGCTCCAGGAAGTGGTGGTGTCCGGTAAGGCGGGACTCGCTGCTTCACGTACCGGTGCTGCTACCAGTATGACGGCAGAGCAGATCAACAATATGCCTAGCATCACCCACGGTATCGCTGACGTGGCTCGACTGAACCCACAGCTCACCGTTACCAATTCCGGCAACATGTCGTTTGCCGGTGTCAACAACCGTTACAACAACTTCATGATTGACGGTGCGGCAAACAACGACGTCTTCGGTCTTGCTTCCAGCGGTAACAATGGTGGTCAGGCAGGTGCTCAGCCGGTTTCTATGGAGACCATCGAGCAGATTCAGGTTTCCGTGGCTCCTTTCGACGTGCGCCAGAGCGGATTCACCGGTGGTGCCATCAATGCCATCACCAAGAGCGGTACCAACCAGTTCCACGGTTCGGCTTACTACTATGGTTACAACCAGGATCTCATCGGTACCAAGTATCCTTACCTCGATGGTACAGGTTATGCGCCAAAGTATCAGAAGCAGACTCAGTATAACATGGGTGTCACCCTCGGTGGACCTATCATCAAGAACAAGCTCTTCTTCTTCGCCAACTACGAGCGCACCAACAAGGAGTATCCTAATCTCTATGGTGTAGACTCCGGCAATTCCAAGGTGAATACCGAGCAGGCTAAGGATATTCTCACCATGCTCCAGAAGATGGCTGAGAAGCAGGGAGTCAACTTCAACGATTACTACAGCAACCAGGATATCTACACCAAGAGCGATAAGGCAGGATTGAAACTCGACTGGAACATCAACGAGTTCAACAAGTTTGCCATCCGCTGGAGTCTCGTCAAGGCTGAGCAGTTGAGTGGCGGCGGTAGTGCCAGCAGCTTGAACTCCTACGGCTACAGTTATCCGTTCAAGAGCAATACCAACTCCTTCATCGCTGAGCTTCAGAGCCGATTCTCTCCAAGTGTGAGCAATGAGGCACGTGTCAGCTTCGTAAGAGTGCGCGATAGCCGAGACATCAAGGCTCATCTCCCGATGATTTCCATCACGGGCGTAGGTAGCGGTTCTGTCAACATCGGTACGGAGCGCAACTCCCAGGCCAACTACCTGAACCAGGACATCTGGACCATCGAGGACAACCTGACATGGCTCCGTGGCAACCATACCTTCATCTTCGGTACTCATAACGAGTTCTACCATTTCAAGAATATGTTCATCTCGGATAAGTTCGGCTCCTATACCTTCAAGGGATACGACAACTTCAAGGCTTATTACGATGACTACATGGCTGGACAGCTGGACCCTAACAAGGCTTACATCAACCAGTACCGTTACGGTCAGGCTAACACCGACGTGACCGGCGATCCTAACTGGGCATCGGAATTCTCTTCCGGTCAGTTCGGTTTCTATGCGCAGGACAAGTGGAATGCCAGCAACAATTTCACTCTGACCTACGGTCTGCGTCTGGATATTCCTGTATTCTTCGATACTCCAGTGGAGAATCCGGAGTTCAACGCCTTGTCAGAGAAGATGGGGTGGGGCTTGAAGACCAACAACAAGCTCAGCTTCTCGCCAATGCTCTCTCCTCGTGTCGGTTTCCGCTGGGACATCAACAACGACCGTAAGTTCATCCTCCGTGGTGGTGCGGGTGTCTTCACCGGTAGAATTCCATTCGTTTGGGTTAGCAACAACTTCTCTGGTACCGGTCTGCAGCTCTCTTCTTACGATAGCAACAACTCTTCTACCAAGGGATTGGAGCTGATTCTCGATCCGAACAAGCAGAGTGCCAATGCCGATAAGATGAAGGCGACTGCCGGTAGCCAGGATGTGGCTGTATGCGGCAAGAACTTCAAGTTTGCCCAGAATCTCCGTCTCAACCTCGGTTTCGACTTCGAGGCTTTGGGTATCGACTGGACAGCTGAGGCTATCTACTCCAAGACTTTGAACGATATCCTCTATAAGAACCTCGCTCAGGAGCAGAGTGGTCAGACCTTCTCCCAGAAGTACGGATACGAGTGGGATAACCGTCCGCTCTATCAGAGCGTGGTGAAGGGAACCCCTATCGCTGGCGTCTATGCCCTCGGCAATACATCCAAGGGTTATACCGTCAACCTCTCTCTGAAGGCTGAGAAGCATTTCAACTTCGGTCTCGACCTGATGGCAAGCTATACCTGGACCCGTTCACGCAGTGCTGCCAACGGTGGTTCTTCCGTAGCCAAGAGTAACTGGACCTACCAGTATACCTATCGCGACTGCAACGATCTGGAGGTGGGCAACTCAGCCTACAATGTGCCTCATCGCATCCAGGCTTCTGCTTACTACCATATCAAGTACGGTCATCAGAAGCAGTGGCAGACCACTCTCGGTGTTATCTACCAGGGTAAGAGCGGTTCTCCTTATACCTATTATTATTATGGAGACGTAAACGAAGACGGTTCCAAGGGTAATGACCTGTTCTACATCCCAACTGATGCACAGATTGACAAGATGCGCTTCGAGGAGACCAAGTATAACAAGAATACCTTCACCAACCGTATGTTTGGCGACAATCATGGCGACAAGCTTACCGAGGAAATGCAGCGCGAGATGCTGAAGAAGTGGATTGCTGACGATTCTTATCTCAGCAAGCACCGTGGAGAATACTACGAGCGTTATGCTGACAATCTGGCTTTCGAGCATCACTTTGATGTTCACTTCGGTCAGAAGTTCAGCTTCAAGGTAGCTGGTCAGATCAATTCCATCGAGTTGACCTTCGATATCCTCAATGTGGGCAACCTCCTGAACAAGGATTGGGGTCATACCTATGGTGACGGCTTCGGCACCTACTATTCTCCTGTCAACTATCAGGGCAATGGTGTCTACCAGTTCACCGGTGCTTATGCCTACAAGAGCTATAGCGATTACTACAGTCGCTGGCGTGGTCAGGTTGGTTTGAAGTATACCTTCTAACCCCTGCCGTTTTATACAAAAAGTAAGTCCCTAGTGTCGACAAATGCGATACTAGGGCTTTTTTATTCGTTTAACTTACATTTTATCATGAAAGGCCGTTTTTTACAAAATTTCTGCTTTCGAGGTGGATGAAATGTTATCAAAAGGTGTATTTTTGGGTATAAAATGTATTCCTTTACAAAAATTAACAAAATTACCCCCCCCTATTCTCGCAAATTCTTTATATATTTGCACCGTCGAAAATGATATGCTAAACTTCTAAAAAGCAAAAGTATACCAAGTAAGTGATAAGTAAAAGTATACCCGGTAATAAACTAGAGATGCAACTACTGTATACTCAAAATTGAACTAGATATACTAAACAAAAATATAAACCAAATTACATATTAAAACCATTATTAATTATGTGTAAAACAATGGTGATGAAAATGTCTTTAGCTATCATGCTACTGATGTTGATCTCGATGAACAGCTTTTCGCAGAACATTGGGGTAAAGAGCAATTTGCTGTATTGGGCTACAACAACACCCAATATAGGACTTGAAACTGCCGTGGGGAAGAAGCATACCGCTCAGGTATTCGTAGGCTTCAATCCTTGGAAGCAGTCGGGAGGCGACCAGTCTAGCCTCCGCCACTGGCTTGTGATGCCGGAATACCGCTATTGGTTCTGTCAGAACTTCAATGGCTGGTTCCTCGGTGCCCATGCTATGGGTGGACAGTTTAATGCCGGAGGCGTCAAGCTGCCTTTCGGTATGTTTAAGGACTTGCGAGACCATCGCTATGAGGGATGGTACGTTGGGGGTGGTGTCACCGCTGGTTATCAGTGGCCACTTTCCAAGCACTGGAACCTGGAAACGTCCATCGGTATCGGCTATGACTACATCAAGTACGATAAGTTCAAGTGTGGCAACTGTGGTGAGAAGTTGAAATCTTCCCACGACGACTATGTGGGCCCTACCAAGGCAGCCCTCTCACTAATCTATATGTTATAAACCTATTTAACATTAATGATCATGAAGCTTTCAAGAAATACCACCTATTTATTATATGCAGCCTTATTGATGGCTCCAGCAACAGTTCTGGCTCAAAACTGTCATGAAGTAAAGCTGGCTGCCAATAAGATACAGGTTAGCAATGTGCAGGTGGCGCAGCAAAATAACGCATTGACCGTATCGATGGATCTCAACCTCGATTCGCTCAACCTTCCTACCAATTCCCAACTGGTATATACGCCCGTCTTCAAGAGTCAGAAGCAGGAATACAAGTTGCCTGAGATTGTCATCAACGGCAAGCGACAGCAGATTATGTATGATCGTGGGGTAGGGAGCAAGCACCTGAACCTTTCGCCAAAGGCAATGGTGGTTCGCCGTAACAACAAGCAGGCGCAGACCCTCAAGTATACCGCTTCCATTCCGGTGGCGGGAGTCATGAAGAACTATGACCTCAACATGCATGAAGATCTTTGTGGATGTGGCAACCTGGAGGAGGGCAATGATTTCCTTCTTCGCCATCGCCGCCAGCCGATTGCAGTCTTCGTACGTCCTGCTGTAGAGGCAATTAAGGTTCGTCATCTCGATAAGCGTGCCTATATCGACTTCCCTGTCAACAAGATAGAGCTTCATGCCGATTATCGCCGCAATCCGGCTCAGCTGGACAGTATCGTAAGAACCATCAATGCCCTGAAGGATGATAAGAACCTGGAGGTGAGCGGAATCAATATCCATGGTTATGCTTCTCCTGAGAGTCCTTACAGTCATAATGACTATCTGGCAAAGAACCGTGCCAAGACCCTTACCGATTATGTCCGTCGCATGGTAGCCCTGCCAAATCAGCTCTTCACCGTTTCTTCTACAGCAGAGGATTGGGATGGTCTCCGCAACTATCTCAAGGATAGTAATCTGGAGCATAAGTCAGAGATTCTGGCAATCACCAACGATGAGAGCATCGACCTCGATGCCCGTGAGCAGAAGATCAAGAAGCTGTATCCTTCAGAATATCGCTTCATGCTTGATACCTGGTATCCGGCTCTCCGCCATTCCGACTACCGCATTACATATAAGGTAAAGCCATTCGATGTGGCAGAGGCAAAGGAGATTATCAAGACCAAGCCACAGCAGCTCAGTCAGGAGGAGATGTTCCTGGTGGCTCAGATCTATGAGCCTGGCAGTAAGGAGTTTAACGACGTGATGGAAATAGCCGTCCGCATGTTCCCTGAGAACGAGACAGCCAATCTCAATGCCGCCAACACCCGATTGAATGCCGGTGATGCTGATGGTGCCAAGTCCTATCTCGACAAGGCAGGCAACAGTCCTGAGGCTCTGAATGCCCATGGTGTCTACGAGGCGTTGAAGGGTAATGACCAGCAGGCTCGCCATTACTTCGGCTTGGCAGCCAAGGCTGGTGTCAAAGCAGCCAAGGAGAATCTCGAAAATCTATAAAGAGAAAATCAATAGACAGTAAAGAATATTAGAAATAAATTTTATTAACTAAATTAAATATTTTAATTATGAAAAAATCGTTATTGTTTTCCGCAGTATTGGCAGGTCTGATGCTCGGTTCTTGTTCAAGTAGTGATGATTTGGCAGGTGGCAATACCCCTGCTAATCAGAGTGGTAAAGGCTATGTAGCTTTCAACATCAATTTGCCTAGCCAGTCTGGTACTAGCACTCGTGCTAATGATAGCTTCGATGATGGTACTGCTAACGAGTATGCTGTACAGAATGCAACTCTCCTTTTGTTTGATGGAGCAGACGAGGCTACAGCACAATTTAAGGGAGCCTTTGTATTGAGTACTGAGCCTTGGAAAAATCAAGGTCCAAATGCTAATATTACTACCAAGTCTAAGACGATAGTACAGGAAGTTAAAGGTTCATTTACTAATGCAAAAGCATTGGTGATTCTTAATGATAATGGTCTTTTGACCGTTTCAGGTAATAGTTTATCAGTAAATGGAACATCATTTACAGGAACTTATTCTGAGTTTTTACAGTTGGCTTCTGCAACTAACGGAAAGACGTTGACGGAAAATGGCTTCTATATGGCTAATGCTCCTTTATGCAGTGAAAAAGGTGGTGATACAGATCCATCAGCATCTGCTACTGTAAAAGTAACAACATTGACAGATTTGAAGGGTAAGATCTATTCTTCTGAAGCTGAGGCAAAGGCTAACCCTGCAGCAGAGGTTTATGTTGAGCGTGGTGTTGCTAAGGTTACTCTTCATAAGGACGCCTCTGTTACTACTGCAGATAATGGTACTTCTTCAAAAGTAGCATTTGATGTTACTGGTTGGGCAATTGATAATAAGAATCCTGAAACATATTTGGTTCGATCTACTGATGATTTTGATAAGTGGTATGGATTACATAATTCGTACGTAACTACTAATCCTTATCGATTTGTAGGTCATGATGCTGTTGCACCCGGCTTGTATCGTACATATTTTGCAAAGGATATGAATTATGATACAGATGCAACTCTCATCCGTTTTACAGCAACTGACTTTAATAAGCCGATTGCTGATCCACAGTATTGCTTTGAAAATACTTTTAATGTAGCTCATCAGAATGAGGATCAGACAACTTTGGCAACTATTAAGGCACAGTTGAATAACGGAAATGATTTCTATATTCTTGGTGGAGATCAGACAACTTTATACACAAAGGCAGAATTAGAGAAATTTGTTAAAGATAAATTCTTGAGTGTTGCAAAGAGTTGGGTGAATGCAAATCAAGCGGCAGGAACAACTATTGCTGAAGGCGACTTAACTGTAGCTTTTAATACAGAGGACGCTGGTACCGTAACAGTAAGCAACATTACAGTTGAAGCCTCTAAATTGATAGCTTCTCCTGCAGCATATACAACAGAAATTGCTGATGTAAATAAAGCAGTAGGAGAAATCACTCATTACAAGAATGGCGTGTCTTATTATAAAGTACGTATCAAGCACTTTGGTGATGATTTGACTCCATGGGCAAATGGTGTTAATGGTGTTAAAGAAGGTAATGTTTATCCAGCAACTCCTACCACTGGTACTACAGATGACAACTGGTTAGGTCGTTATGGTGTTCTCCGTAATAACTGGTATGATATTACTGTAGACGGTGTTAAGGGATTGGGTTCTGCAACTGTTCCTGAGGTAACAACTGATCCTGATGATAATTTGAAGAGCTACATCTCAGTTAAGATCAACGTCCTCTCTTGGGCTAAGCGTACACAGAACGCAACTCTCGGTGAGTAATTTATACATTTAAGATAGAAATTTGAAAACAATAATTGATTAGCGATATGATAGCGCAGAAGATAAATAAATGGTTGAAGGGTGTCATGGCAGCTGCCATGACCCTGACAGTCGTCACCTCGTGCAACGATATGTGGCACCAGGACTACAGCGACTGCCCTAATGGAATATACGTGAAGTTTAAATATGATTACAATCTCCAGCGTGCCGACATGTTCAATGACCATGTTGGACAGGTAACGCTGTACGTATTCGACGAGAACGGAAACTATATTACCACACAGACCGAGACGAACTCTGCGCTATCATCGCCTCTCAATGATCCAAATTATGTAATGCACGTCGAGAACCTACAGCCTGGCAAATATCAGTTCCTTGCTCTCGCAGGACAGAATGCCTATGCTGACCAGCTAACCTCACAACGCGCCAAGTTCGTTCGTACAGAACCTGCTGACGGCGACAATATCAAGAAGTTAGAGGTAAATCTCGACCACCAGAATCGTGGTGACTATGATGAAGTTGAGAATCATGCCATGCCATTGGATACCCTTTGGCATGGCATGATGCTCGAATCCGTTGAGGTTTCTTCATCCAAAGCCGCCTATGCTACAATCCCTTTGGTACGTGACACAAAGAAAATCAATGTGGCGCTGCGTGACCTTGACTCTCCACAAGACATGGATGTCAATGACTACACAATGACCATCGAAGACCATAATGCCCGCATCCTTTGGGATAACTCTCTCGATGAGAACCGTAAACTCATTTATACCCCTCATGCTACATGGAATACCCTGGACGAAAACGAGCAGGGCAAGATAGCTCATGCCGATTTCATGACTTCCCGTATTCTGAAGCACGATGACATCAATCAGGATGGTCGTCTCCTCATCAAGAGTAAGGAGACTGGAAATACAGTAGTAAATGTAAATCTTCCTGACCTCTTGAGTCGTCTTCGCACCAGTGAGGAGTACAGTTACAGTGCACAGGAATTTCTAGACCGTGCCTACGATTACAAACTTCAGTTCTTTATCCAGGGTGGCAAGCTCAAGTATTGCTACATCACCATCAGCGTGAATGTACTGAGTTGGAGCAAGCGCATCCAGTTCGAAGAACTCAATTAATACTCTCGAATCCAACCAGAGTCAGATACTCTCGAACCCAACCAGAGTTGAATACTCTAGAATCTAAACAGAGTCAAACTATAAAACATTAAGTCCTACTGGCTTCTTAGTAAGCCCTAAAAGTATAAAGTGTATGTTTAAGATGAAAACAATAATCCGCTCATTGCTAGTCCTTTTACTGGTAATGTCCTTCACATCCTGTGTGAGAGACAATATCAGCGACTTGCCTATGCTCAATGGAGATATGAAATCATATCTTCAGGTACAGGTAACAGTGGAAGATAGTGGATATACACGAACGAGTAGGGCAGTATCTGGACCTCAAGGAGGTGAAGATGGAGATGGAATGGAACCTGGAATCAATCACGAAAATGAAGTCAATTCTCTTACCATCTTACTATATAATTCGGATAATGATGACTTGTCGCAAGATGAAGCAACAATAGATTATGTATATACATTTACCGGTTTAACGGCTTCAACATCTAGTAGTGGTGGTGTAACTTATACTACTGGTCCAAGAGAAATTGATCCGGTCATTGTTGGCAAAAACTATCATGTTTTAGTTATCGCCAATGCTGGTAACATGGCTTCCAGCTGTAAAGGTGAGACGATAAAGAAAATAAGAGATATGATAATGTCGAAGGTTTGCACCCGCAATGATGATATTACCAAGTTTTCAGATTTCGTCATGTCATCAAAGAACGATGCAAAGATTGATTTCTCTGGAAAATCCGGTAGTGGAACTGGAACCGAGTCAGATCCTTATGTGGTAAATGTAGATATTGAGCGCTTGGCCGCCCGTATTGACATCATTCCAAATGAAACTTATGATGCTGCAAGTAATGCTTATTATTATGATGTTAAAGATGGCGCAAATGTAATAGGAGGCTTTAAGCTGGAATCTGTTACTCCTAGCAAAGTCATGACAAAGGGAGAATATCTGATTAAGAGGGTTTCTCCAGATAAGACTTTGACTCCTATTACTTATTTCGGCAAAGAAGTAATGGATGCCACGTCTAAGGCTTCTACTAATTATGTGGTTTGTCCATGGACAACGGATCGCGCAGGTCTTACTCTGAGTAATGCTGAAGGCCCTGCATCTTTATATCCAGTAAAAAATACCACATCAACTTCTTCAGCTACAGCTGATGCAAGTTACATCCTCGATTATGTGATGGAGAATACGACCACTGATAATAAAGAGGAAAATTCTACAGGTCTTATCTTTAAAGGCAGGTATTATGAGTCTTCCGAATGGGATGCAACCAATCATCGTCCGATTGCCAGTGCAACAGGTACTGCTAAGGAATATACATATACCATTCGTCATAGTGACCCAAATGGTACAGGTCCTTCTACCGCTCCAATGTATTACGGCATCGTCCGCAATAACATCTATCAGGTAAAGATAGAAGGAGTGATAGGTAAGACTAAAGGGTTGATGTTGACAATACACGTGAGAAAATGGGCAACCTATACTCACGAGGAAACTACAATGTAAAAACAAAACAAACTGATAAACAGAAAGTATAGTTTCAAATTAAACTTTCAAAGAAAATGAAAACGATTAAAACGATACATACGGCATTGATCCTGATGGTGCTAGCCTTTATGACGGCTTGCTCCACAGATAGTGCTGACCCTATACAGGGAGGCAGTGGAGGCGATAACCAAGGAGACAAGGTTACCGTTCACATGACTCTTTCTACAGCTCCTTCTTCTGGAACCAGAGCAACGTTGTCATGGAATGATGGCGAACCTGCTGAAAACATGAAGAGCTGGGTAGTAGCCTTTGTAAAAGGCGGCAAGGTTGTTTCTTTTGCAGAGAAAACGAATGTATCGGCTAATAATCGCATTAAAGATGAAGTCATAATCAAGGATCTTCCTAAGGGTGATACCTATCAGGTTTATTCCTTCGCCAATCTTACAGCTACAGATTTGCGCATCTCAAAAGATGCACTTGTCAATTTCGACAACATGAAGTGGAAGATGGATGGTAATGGCTTCGATGTTACTACCAAAGGTATTCCAATGAGCAATAAGCAGGAAGTAACGATAGATGCTTCCGGTAAGCCAGACAAAACTAATCTTTGGGTAGTAAGAATGCTGGCAAAGGTTACACTTCAGTTTAAGAATCCAAGTAAAACGGATTTGGTAATCAATGCTATTACGTTGAGTGATGTAACTTCAAATCCTTCATCTGCTGTCAATACAGATGGTAATATCATGTTGTTGCCAAAGCATTCTAATGCTTCTGGAACCTCTGGCATAACTGGTTCATCTAGTCTAACTGGTGCAGATAATGATGGGGTTACATGTTCTCCAAATCTGGTAGAGCAGCCGGCAACGGAGAATTATACTTATACGCTGTCTTCGCCAAAGACGATAAAAGCAGGTGTAACCGTTTATAAAACAGAGAATGAAGTTTCATTCTATGTGAATGAAAGCGCAGCGGGCAATACTTCCAAGTATTTCATCATCAACCTGACTACATCAACAGGAATCAAGCGTTACGCCCTGTTCCAGGATTGGACAACGATAGCTCGCAACGACCATCATATTCTTCCAATCTCATTAGATGATTACAAGTTGAAGTTTGATGTTCAGTCCTTCACAGCCATCGGTCTCTATCCATCCATAACAGATAACGGAACCACTCTTTCCTACACCTGTTATTACCCGGAAGAGGAATTCCATATCCAGCCAAAGGTAGTAAAGGCTGATGACAAGCCTGTGTCAGGAACCATCGATTATGCCAGTGTAAAATGGGAGTTAATCCAAGATGGCATGAATGTGTTTAAAGTTCCTCCATCATGGAATTCAACCACCGGCTATTTTGAAGGTACCTTCAATGATGATGCTGCCGATAAGCAGAGCGCCCTCTATCAGGTCACAGTACCTGTACCAGGCGTCTCTGGAAAAGAACTTATATATAAGATACTTTTCACAAAGGATTTAAGCAGCTATGCTGCTCGTAAACATTATACACGTAAATACTATCGCTATGAATAAGATTAAAAACATATATCGTAGTCTCATCCTCCTCCTTTCATTGGTTTTAATGCCAGTTGAAGGATGGGCTAGTGATGTCTACTTCGTTGCTAGTAATACTGAATTAAAGATGGATTTTAGTGCATATGCTCTTAATAAGTATACTGTATGCGCTTTCTATTTCGAAAAAGATGGTACTAAATTAAGTACTGCTTCTTGGACAATAAAAGGTGTGTATTCGCAAACATTGACGACATCTGAAGATTGGAAACAGCAATGGAGAGATAATGAATATGTTTATATTAGGAAAACAGGTGATATGTATGCAGCACATTTTCAATTTGCTGTAGAAAATTTTGAGTCTAATATTCATAATTCGAAATTAGTCCTTCTCCTTTCAAATGATGCCAATCTCTTAACCGAAAAAGAGAATCTTGCTGGTGTCAAGAAGATGGAGTTTGATATATATACAGAAGCTGGCTTGAAGTCTTCTGCTGTTAAGCCTGGCAATAAGTCAACTGACTTTTCTCAGGGAGAAAGTACTTCTATAATCCCTAAGTCAGCGACTTCTACCAGCGTTACTTTGCCAGATTTCAATGCCAAGTATTTGCGTTGGCAGTTGTTTGAGTCTGAGACTGCTACAACTCCTGTTGCTAACATAACAGATATATTAAAGAATTCTTCATCAGCAGTTAAAGGTTCTGATTTGATTTACTATCATGATACTAATATTGCTAATGATGCAGCCCGTACTGTGACCTTTGATTTTTCAAAACTTGCAACTGGAGCAGATGTAGAGAACTATGTTTTGAAGTGTACCTGGGCAAATAATGACAACGGAGATGCTAAGGTGGTAAAATATAATGGAAGCACTTATGTTCTTCAAGAACCAACTCTTAATGGTGAATATACCTTTAAATTTGTGAAGCAGTCAACACTTGATGCGCTTCCATTGGAACTTTCTGCAGACAATGGAGCTGCAGTAGCAAGTCATGATGTAGATGCGATATATAAAGACAATAAACTTGAGGTAAGTCTGAAAGATGTCGTTCCTGATATCCTTTCTGATTTTGGTGTTGCTGATAAGAAATATGTCAGCGACTTCTATATGCGTTGGGTATTGGCAGATAAGGATGGCAATGTCCTGAGCGCTGCTTCTAGTAACAGCGCTTTGGCTTTGCGTAATACTTCTGATGGTACGGGATATTACACCTTGTTATCAACCGAGGGCTCTTCTTTGTTGCCTAATGGATTGAATGTAACTTTCGAGTTGCCTTCCGGTTCTACATGGTCTTCAGACATGCAGGTATATTGCTTGTTGACTAATGACCTCACTGGCCATGAAGCGCAATATGGTGTTATTACAAAAGAACCATCAGCTTTCAAGAGCAAGGTAAATGTAAAACTCTATTCTCCAAATGATCTCCCATTCAAGCATTACGAAGGTATAGCCAATAAGAAGGGAGACTGGGATATGGTGAATGGTCATACCTACCAGAAGACTCACGAATGGGAGTATTATTACTATGTTGATGGAAATGAGTCTAATCAGCAGGTTATGTTAAAGTTGCCTTTTCAAAGATATGAGAATGGTGGCAATGATCTTGAGCCACGTGGTTATTTCCGTTGGTATAATTATGATACTGATAAAGCATCCGATCATCTTAACACCGCTGATGCAACAACAAAATTACAAAAGAAAGGAGATTGGGGTTTATTCGCAAATAATATTGGCACACATCCTACTCATCAGCTGATTGGTGTCAATTACAAAACTTCCCATGTTACTGATTCATGGAAAGGAGAGACTATTGCCTGTGATGTAAGTAGATATGTTGATGGAATGGATGAGTCTAGGACTTATCTGCTCCATGAACCGACATTGTCTATACGTTACATCTTCCATATCCTTCCTAAGAAGAAGTTGGCAGATGATATTATGGCTGCATTATGCAATCATGATGATGGAAATTACACTTATGAAGATAATAAAAAGGTAACATTTGGATTTAAAGATGAGATTTCGGAGCTAACTTTGCGTTTGCAATTGAATGATATAACTCGATACTCATTTTATCCAATGACTGCTGAAGGCTTGAAAAAAAATGTATATGATAATAATATAACAGAAGCAGATTTTGATAAGTCAAATTATGTGACGGTTCTTCAGTGGAGTAATCTAGTATGGCGTGTATATGATATGACGAAAACAAAATATTGCGAATTAAATGGGGAGCCAAATGAACGTTTTCTTCACTTAACTATTAAGAAACTGCATGATGCGAATTGGCTTAACTTAGACGGTTCGTCTGTTGATGCTGCAAATAAACCCGTTATAGGTAAGGGTATCCCTGTTTTTGTTGTAGCTTATTTGAATACACAAGATAAAAGGTGTCCAGTAGCAAACTTTGATGTTCGTTTTATGGATTTCCATCCAATGACTGATAAGCAGATAACAGATGAGGGCTATAATAACAGAACTATATCCTATCTTGATGAACATTATAAAAAAGCGACTAAGCCTATTTCATTTGACGATGACGATACTGAACAAACGTTAGCAGAACCAACAACCCCAGATGACAACCAAGACCGTTTGCCATCAAGATGGGATCGTCGTGCTTATAGCTTTGTTTATCGTGATTTGATAGACTATGATGTAACTAATTATGGTGGTAAGAATATTGGTCATTCTCCACTTCATGGAGATTATGGCTTGTATAAGTCTGCTGGGCGTTCCGATATTTCTGGTACAGGTATTAATAATCCTAAAGATGGTTATCTTTGGTGGTCTAATGGTACTTTATATGATCGCACATATGAGATGACGAATGGCTCTCAGTACGGACATTTCCTTTATATAGATGCTTCTGACGAAAGCCGTCAGATTGCTGCTGCAGATTTTAAGGCAGATCTTTGTACTGGTATGCAGTTGATTTTCTCTGCTTATGTTACTGATATGACATCTCAAACTATACATCCAGAGGTTATGTTTAAACTATATGGAGTAAATTATGATACGGATGGAAATATTCAGAGTCAAAAACTGCTTCATTCGTTCTCGTCTGGAGATTTTGATAATAATGTTGATGATTTAGCCAATACAAAATGGTATCAGGTTTATGGTAAGATTGTTATCCAGAAGGAATCTGGTGTAGAGAATTATTCGGATTTTAGAGTTGTTATTGATAACTACTGTAAAGGAACGGAAGGTGCCGACTATGCCGTTGATGACATTCGTATCTATGTTGAGCCAGCTAAGGTGCAGGTGCTTCAGGAGAAGCCGACATGTGCTAACTCTGCAACAGGAAATATCAAGTTGAAGATACGTGCCATCCACGAGACATTGAATGCGATTTTGGGTCATCAAGATACAAATATCTATTTCAGATTTGTGGATGAAGATGGTAAACCTGTAAAGACTGATTATTCATACATCTTAACAGATATCAATGCAGGAACAACGAAGAAAGTTGAAGGTACAGAATATGGTACAGTAAATGTATATGATTCAGAGGAAGCCTGTAAGAACTTTGAAATCGATGGTACCAATATGATTGAAGTCGATAGTGAGGGTGAAACCTATATTGTTATCAGCAATAAAAACTATTCTTTGGCTACCGGTAAGAAGTACTACGTATCAGTATCTACAGAAGATCCTGCTAAGGGAAATGCCAATTGGGGGTCTCCTAAAGATGCCTGCTCGGTATATAGTAACTGGTTTGAAATGGTTAGCCAGCATCCAGTCCTTACTGATGCCAAAACAGGTAGTGTTGTAACAGATTATAAGATTCCTTGTGATGCAGGTGATGACTATAAGATAACAATCAAAGGTCAATTGATTACAACAGACCCTAATACTGGTGGTAAGATAACATTGGATAATGTTAACTACTTCTGGTATCTTGGTGGTACGGGTAAAGCAAATCTGTTGAATCCTGAAGGCGCAAGTAACAAAATCACTATCTATAAGAAAGATATTATATTAGGTAAGACCTATGATATTTATATGGAGCCTGAAGGAACTCAGAATGCAGAAGACTACATTCCATATACAATCAATGGCAAGACCTATCTGTTGTGTCCTGGTGCAATACCAATCCCATTACGTGTAATGCTAGATGGTCCACAGCTTAACTTCGGTTTCAACGATGTAGATTATCCATTCAACGATGGCAATTATGAGGCATCGCTTCGTATTGGTTTGCCACAGTTGGAGAAGTTGAAGGCTTCTAATGGATATTTGAAGATACCTCTTCATAGTGCTTCTATGAAAGATGGAACAGCTATTACTGAGCCACTTACTTTCATTGATGATAGTGGTACTTCTGCAGTTCCTTCGACATCGGTGTATGTTGCATCTACGAATGATCCTTTATGGGAAAAGAAGCTGAATACTCAAGTTGCAACATTGGAGAAAGCAGAGTTGCCTGCTTTTGGTAAAACGACTCAGGCTACTCTCAACCTCAAGTTTGAAGAAAAGGCAGTTGCTGATTTCCACGAGGGATATTACTATGTTCTCCGATTCGTTTACGAGAAGAGAGCTGCTTCTGCGGCAACTACCAACTGCCCTGGCGAGTCTTATCTCAAGGTGAAGATTGTACCAGAGTTCATAACTTGGACACCTACTGCCGATGGCGGTATGAATGCCAACTGGAACAATGATGATAACTGGCATCGCTCATCTTCTACAGAATTGTATGATGATAAGTATACGAATTATCTGCCTTATGGCAGTAGCATGTCTAGCACGCCAGCTTCTGCAAAGGATATTCCTACACAGAACAGCTATGTGCCAATGAAGTTTACCAAGGTTACTATTGATAACTTGAAGGGATTGCCATTCCCTGACCTCGGTTATGTCGTTTATCGTAGTACCAATGGTATTGCTACAGATTTGACCAATGGTAAAGGTAATGAGGCTACGAAGTATATTCAGTATGATATCATGGCTTACTGGAATGAGGCAGATGCCAATAAGGGATTGGAATCTGGTAATCTGAAGTGCGAGAAGTTCTATGGCAATACCTGCCATCAGATTTACTTCAAGCCTCAGGGCGAGCTTCGCGACCAGTGCTATCTGGTATATGACAAGGCTTGGGTAGAGAAGGAGCTGGTACCTAACAAGTGGTACACCATGGCTTCACCTCTGCAGTATATCTACGCAGGTGATATGTATGTGCCAGCAAGTAATGGACGACAGGAAACTAAGGCATTTACGGACATTAAGTATAATGATAAGGTGGCAGGTTCTAGTACGTATAGCCGAAGTAAGTATCCGGTTTATCAGAAAGCTTGGATGAAGAGTGATGTGAAGGAAATCACCCCTGATGGTGATGGTGAGCATGACGCATGGCATAAGCCAAGTGGTGAGGCTAGCAAGGTTGATGTAAATCTCGGCTACTGGAGCCATGTATATAATAAGGTGGACGAATGCTATACTGGTGGCTCATTCAGCGGCTTCGCTATCAAGGCTGGTAATGCACTCTTGCCAAAGGATCAGACTAAGAATGCGCTTCTTCGTTTGCCAAAGGAAGATAAGGAATACCATTACTTCGATTATACAGGCTCAACGCCTTCTTCAAGCAAGATGTCGGTTAAGAAGGATGAAGGTCATGGCAAGCTTCTCGTTCCTTTCAACAACGATGAGAAACATCTCGCAGAGATGACTCAGAGCTTGGGAGATGATAACAACAGTGGTTTCTATCTCGTGGCTAATCCATATACCTGCTCTATCTCTCTGAAGAAATTCTTTGAGGTAAATACTAGATTGCAGCAAGCTGTATGGGTGGTTGATGGAGATAAGGTAAGTACTGTTTCTGCTAAAGATTTGACAGATAAAGACTTCTTCGTCCAGCCTACTCAGTCGTTCTTTGTGAAGAAGGATGGAACAACTTCCGTTGATGCGGTGAAGTTCACTTCTGCGATGTATGTAGACCGTCTGCTTTCTACTGGCGTCATCATTGCTCCTGGTTATCTCACGAATGTGAATGTCTCGGCTCAGAATGCTAAGGGGCAGACTTCAAAGGCCCGCATTGCCGTAAGAGAAGAGGCTTCTGATGATTATGATGAGCAGGAGGATGTGGATCTTCTGTGCGATCAGAACCTGAGTGGTATTCCGCAGGTTTATACCGTGGCTGGTTCTCAGGCTGTGGCGGTGAATGCTACTCCTAAGATTGAATGGATGCCAATGGGTGTCATCATGGAGAATGGGGAGAAGAATGAAATGGTGAACCTCGACTTCAAGGGGGTTGCCAAACTCGATGCTCCGCTCTATCTCTATGATGCTGCCAACGGACAGTATACCGAACTGCAGGATGGCAATGAGGTGAGCATTCAGGCGAACGAGCATGGCAGATACTTCCTGACACAGACTCGTGGTACTACCGGTATCCAGCAGATTGAAGCTGAGGCTGAAAGTAATCAGTTGAAGGTTTATTCACCAGCTGCGGGCATGATTGTAGTATCAGCCCTGAATGGTGAGAAGTTGGGTAGGGTAGAGGTGTTTACCTTGGATGGCAAGATGGTTCACAGTTATCAGTTGCCTGATAAGCAGAGAATGATTCTCCGTGTTCCATCCGGAGTATATATCGTAAAGGCATCCACCCAGTCCTGTGCTCAGGCTAAGGGATTGAAGGTTGCCGTAAGATAGAGAGATATAAGTGCAATAAAATTCGCCCTGTAAAGGCAAAAGCAATGGTTGTAAAGCTTTTGCCCTTACAGGGCGAATTGTTTGTATATACGTTTAACCCAGGGCGTTGCCCTGGGCTAGGAGCTTCTGCCCTTTCAGGGCGTGTTGGGTATTTTCACTGATTCTTCAGGGCGTGTTGGGTATTTCCAGTTGATTCTTCTAGGCGTGTTGGGTATTTCCAGTTGATTCTTCTGGGCGTGTTGGGGCATTGAATAATCTGCGTTATCTGCGTAATCTGCGTGACTTTCATGTTCGTATATTACTGAATTATTGTCGGAAAAGACAGTATATGTTTCTGCGTTATTTAGTATCTACGGCCGCACAACAGCTGTTGTGCGCTTGCATAACAGCTGATATGCGCTCGCACATCAAGTGTTGTGCATGCGGTGACCATCTGTTATGCACCAACTTTTATTTTCCTTCACTATATGAACAAATCCTTCTTCGGCATATCTGCCATGAACTGCTTGCGGAGCTTCTCGAAGAATGCCACGGTGTCGTTGCTGAAACCGTGACCCTTCCAGGTGGAGGTGTTGGTGATGAGAATCCAGCACTGGCCGTCGGGGTACTTCAGGACAATGGCGGAGGTGCCGGCAAGAGAACCGGTACGAATCCACGGGCGATTGCTCTTAGGCGTGTAGTTCCAACCGATGGAATACTGATGGTCGGGCTGCTCGGTGGTCATGAACTGGATGCTCTTCTTGCTGAGGATGTCCTTGACATGAGGCAGACCGTCGATGCTGGCGATGAGACGGCTCAGCTCGGCTGCAGAACCACACCATGCTCCGGCACCTGAGAGGCGAGGGAGGTCGGTATCGCCATAACACTTTTCTACCATTCTGCCACTGTTGTTGTATTCATATACCGGGATGCTGCCCTGGTGCATGTAATACTTCGTCTCGTTAGGACGGCGGTCCTTGTAATAGGTTCCGGCAATATGCATGTCGTAGCATCCGGCAGGCTGGAGCACGTACTTCTGCATGAAGTTCTCGTACTTCATTCTGCTCTTCTTCTCTATGATCATCGAGAGGATCATGTAGCCCAGATTGCTGTAGCATTTGCCCTCGCCCGGCGTATAACCCAGATGGCGTTTCAGGAGAATCTTAAGCAGGGTCTTATGATCAGGAGGAGTGGTAAGACGGTTCTGCATCATGATGTAGCGGGTAGAGGATACCGGATCGCCGGCATAGTTGTTAAAACCAGCCTGATGGCGCAGCAGCTGTTCTACGGTGATGTTGTAGTATCGCTGGTCCTTGATGCTGTTGTTGTAGGTGGTATCGTTCAGGATTCCCTTCGGTCCGAATACCTTCTCGTTCATCTTGAGCTTCTTCATCTCCTGCAGTTTCATGATGCCTACGGCGGTGATGAGCTTGGAAACGGAAGCGAAACGCATCAGCATGTTCGGTTCCATTCGGATGCCCCTTTCCTTGTCTGCCCATCCGAAACCGCGGGCATAGAGCAGGGAGTCGTTGCGGGTGATGACGAGCTGGGCACCGTTGATTTCCCATCGCTTGAGGTATCTCTCCACGAGCGAATCCATCTTGTGATATTCCTTTCCCTCGGTGAGGGCATTACTGATGGAATCATTGATATGTACCTTTGGGAGCGTATCCTCTACCTTTTCCTTATCCGAAGATGAGGTGCAGCGCGATACGCAACTATGTGTAGACCATGCGATGATGGCTGTGAATGTGAGCAATATGATAGCTATTCTTTTCTTTCTGAGTCTTCTTGCCATATTAAATAGATGATGTTTTTTACAGTTTACGGCTTGCAAAGATACTGCAAAGTGATGAATTGGCAAAAAAAATAAAGTTAAACATCTACAAACATGAACGGTTAATCAGATTTTTATGTACCTTTGCACCGAAGTAATACTTGAAACAGGTAAATGAAAAAAGTAATCAAAAGGATTTTCAGATCCTTATCATATATAGTAGGTATGGCAGGTCTTGCTCTGTTGCCCGACATCTGGCTCTGGCATCTGGGAGTGAGCGAGTGGCCTTTGGTGCTAGCCATTCTGTGGTGGATGCCTTCCCTGCTGCTTCTGCTTGCTGAGGTGGGACTGCAGATGGGATTCTTCCATAAGCTCTCCGTCCGCATCCTCTTCACCACGATTCTGTTTTCGGTGATGCCCAAGGTGGTGTTCATCCTCTTCGATTTCATGATGCCGTGGTTCTTCGCCCTTCTTCCGGCGCTGGCGCTGATGGGATGGTTTGCCTTCGGATTCATTGAGGGCTGGAAACGGCTGGAGATGAGGTATGTGACCTATGAATCGCCTGATCTGCCACCTTACTTTGACGGTTATCGTCTGTTGCATTTCACCGATTTCCATCTGGGGTCTTTCCCCAAGAACAGCGACTTCGTGCAGAAGGTAGTGGATGCTGCCAATAATGAGGAGCCGGATATGATGCTCTTTACGGGTGATCTGGTGAACAATGATGCCAGGGAGGTGGAGCCTTATCTGGAAACGCTGCAGCAGTTGCATGCCCACGACGGCATCTTCTCGGTATGGGGTAATCACGATTACTGCGAGTATGGCAACAATCATACGATATCGGGACTGAGAAACAACAGGAAGCTGCTCTATAACTATCAATGCCAGCTGGGATGGCATCAGCTGATGAACGAGCATTTTACCGTGAGTCATGGAATGGCTTCCATCGATATCATCGGTGTTGAGAATGCAGGACAGCCTCCTTTCAGCAACCGCAGTAAATTGCCGAAGGCGATGAAAGGACTGAAGAAGGAAGGATTCAAGATTCTTCTGACCCATGATCCACATCACTGGCGCAGAGAGGTATGGGACAGACCTATCCAGCTGACGCTGGCAGGACATACGCATGCAGGACAGTTGCAGATAGGCAAGTTGACACCAGCCCGCATGGCATTCAAGGAGTGGGGTGGTGTTTATCGCAGGGGAAGTCAGATGCTGAACGTTTCATCGGGCATCGGTGGTTCCTTCCCGTTCCGCTTGGGAGCATGGCCTGAGATGACGGTAATAACGTTAAAAAGGGCTTTAAAATGAGGATTGATTGTTAAATTAATATAATTACATTGTAAAATGGTAATTTTATAGGTAAATATCTGCCTAAACTTTTGCAAATACGAATAAAAATAGTATCTTTGCACTAGTTTTCGCATATATTTGGGCAAATGGGGGGTGTCGAGACGACTGTACTCCATTTGTTTTTTTTTATTCAGTTCAAAGAAAATGAAGATTCCAGTAGAAGAACAATATAAATTCGTGAAGTTATCGCTTCCTGATGGTAGCAAGGCAGAAGGACATGATGTGTTGCTGCATGCCTGTTGTGCGCCTTGTTCATCAGCGATTGTAGAGTGTATGCTTCGCAACGGCATGAAGCCGACGGTATATTTCAGCAACAGTAACATTTATCCCTTACAGGAGTTTGAGATTCGCAAGCACGAACTGATGCGCTTCCTGGAAGCGCAGGGGGTGTCGTATGTGGAGGATGAGTATGACCATGAGGAATGGCTTGCCACCATCAAGGGTTTGGAGAATGAACCGGAGAGGGGAAGCCGTTGCTCGATGTGTTTCCGGTATCGTTTGACGCATGCGGCAAGGTATGCGCAGGAGCATGGGTTCCATCTGCTTACCACTACGCTGGCTTCTTCCCGGTGGAAGAACATCCAGCAGATAGATGCTGCCGGACATATCGCCGTAGAAGATTGTCCGGATGTAGAATGGTGGGATATGAATTGGAGAAAGGGCGGTTTGCAGAATCGCCGTGGAGAATTGTTGAGACTGAATGATTTTTACAACCAGTTGTATTGCGGTTGTGAATTCAGTATGAGATAAGAACTCGCCCTGAAAAGGCAAAAGCATTGTCTATGAAAGCTTTTGCCCTTTCAGGACGAATTGTTTGTAATCTATTCATACCCAGGGCGTTGCCCTGGGCTAGGAGCTTTTGCCCTTTCAGGGCGACTTAAGAAAGACCTGTGATTTCACCATTTACTACATCGATGCGCTCAGCCTGTGGGCTCTTTGGCAAGCCTGGCATACGCATGATAGGACCGGCGATGACTACGATCATCTCGGCACCCATGTTCAGGGTGATGTCGCGAACGTGGAGTTCGAAGCCTTCTGTAGGACCGTAAGCCTTGGCATCGGTAGAGAAGCTGTATTGGGTCTTGGCGATACAGATAGGGAACTTCTCTGCACCCAACTTCTTGATCTCATCAATCATAGCCTTTGCAGAATCGCTCATAGTTACGCTGCCGGCACCATAGAGATTGAATGCTACCTTCTCAATCTTCTTTTCTACAGAATCCTCATCAGCGTAAGTGAAGTAGAGAGGAGCAGATGGACGCTCGTCGATGGTCTTCACTACGAGCTCAGCCAACTCCATCGCACCCTTGCCACCTTCGGCGAAGGCACTGTTGACAGCGAATCCGCAACCCATCTCCTCACAGTGCTTGCGCAATACCTCAATCTCCTCGTCGGTATCAGTAGCAAACTTATTGAAAGCGATGACTACGGTCTGACCAAAGCTCTGAAGGTTCTTCACGTGCTTGTCGAGGTTCCAGTAACCGGCTTCCATTCCTGCAACGTTAGGCTGCTTGATATCTTCCAGAGCTACGCCACCATGCATCTTCAATGCCTGGAGAGTAACAACGAGAACGGTAAGGTCTGGCTGCAGACCAGTCTTGCGGCACTTGATGTTATAGAACTTCTCTGCACCGAGGTCAGCACCGAATCCTGCCTCTGTGATGGCGTAGTCGCCATATTCGAGGGCAGCTGCTGTAGCCATGATAGAGTTGCAACCATGGGCAATGTTAGCGAAAGGACCGCAGTGGACGAAGGCAGGAGTACCCTCAGTGGTCTGAACCAGGTTTGGCTTCAAGGCATCGAGGAGGAGGGCAACGATACTGCCACCTACACCCATGTCCTTGACGGTGAATGGTTTGTCATCCTCAGTGATGCCGAGGAGAATATTGTCGATGCGACGACGGAGATCGTCTACGCTTGTTGCGAAACACATGATAGCCATGATTTCAGAAGCTGGGGTGATATCGAAGCCTGCCTCTGTCTCGATGCCGTTCTTATCGCCGAGACCGGTGATGATGCGGCGGAGACCACGGTCGTTGACGTCCATTACGCGACGCCAGAGAATCTTCTTCAGCTTGAATCCCTCAGCCTCGTGCTGGAAACGGTAGTTGTCCAGGAGGGCAGCAATCATATTGTTGGCCTCTGTGATGGCATGGAAGTCGCCAGTGAAATGGAGGTTAATCTTGTCCATAGGCAATACCTGTGCATAACCGCCACCGGCAGCACCACCCTTCATGCCGAAGCAAGGACCGAGAGAAGGCTCGCGCAATGCTACAACAGCCTTCTTGCCAATCTTCTGCATACCGAGAGCGAGACCTACAGATACTGTGGTCTTGCCATTGCCAGCCTTGGTAGGACTGATAGCGGTAACGAGGATGAGATGATGGTTCTGAAACTTGTTTCTGTCAATTTTGTCCGTAGTAATCTTAGCGATGTAACGGCCGTAGTTTTCCACTTGGTCTTCGTGAATTCCAAGTTCTGCTGCCACTTCATTGATAGGGCGCAATTTTACTGATTTAGCTATTTCAATATCTGTCAACATAAAATAAATAGTTTTATGGTGCAAAGGTACAGAAAAGTATTCACATATTAGAATAAGAAAGTATAAAAAAACAAAACGGTGACGATATCCTTCCTTTTCTCATCTTTTTTAGCGATACTGATGAGCGAATCAAATCATTATTTCTAGGTATTGCTGTTTTGTGGAAATAGCAGTATCTTTGCAGCCCGATTCAAAAATTATAAATGATTAAAAACGTTATGAACACAAAAAACTTGGGAAAGACCATCGGGTCTATATTGATTATCTTGTTGTTGATGCCTTTGGGTCATGCTCTGATGATTATCATGGAGCACGTGCTGGAACCTACCGTACTGCATTATTCTGCCTTTGCCATGGGATTCGTGGGACTGGTGATTACCATCTGCGGCGTATTCGTGAAGGGTGATACCAAGCAGACGGTATTCGGAATGACGGGTGCCTTGCTCTTCTGGACCGGTTGGGTGGAATTCCTCCTGGCTTATTATGCCCAGCGATATGGCGTGCATTGTGACCTGGTGGGCAATGGCGTGGTAGAGACAGCTACAGAATATGTGAATGGCATCGGCGTGAACCATACCTATACCATCAACGGTACTCCGCTGGAGGAGTTCGGTCGTGCGGAACTGAAGGAAATCCGCGGTTCCCGTCCTGAATATCTCATTATGCCAGCCACTTTCGGCATGTGGATGATGTTCCTTGTGATGTATGTATTCTGCACCAGGACGGGTTGCGATTTCATCCGCTGGATTCAGAACCATTGCGGTGTGAAGGACAATGTGGAACTCCGTCCGATGGCTCATCATGCCAGCATCGTTACCTTCATGGAATGGAACATCATGATGTGGGGCTTATACCTGTTATTAATGTTCTGCTATGACCCTGTGTTCCTGGGCAGTACTCATCCAGTGACCTATGCCATCGCCATCCTCTGTCTCATAGGTTCGGGCATGATCTTCAAGAAGCAGCTGCTCATCGGCAGTTGGGGTAGAAACCTGCGCATGTCGCTTGCCAATGTCATCGTATTGTGGTCGGCTGTGGAGATTGCAGCCCGAAACGGATTCTTCAAGGAGATTTGGGTGGATCCGGGAAACCACGTGGCAGAGATGGTGGGTATCCTGATAGTATTCTTCGGCTTGATTCTCGGTTTCTGGCTTTACAATGCCAAGGATAACGGGGGCGTGATAGAGGAGTAATACCTAGATGTAGGTATTGGTCAGAATCACAATATTTCGGTATTGCGGGTATGGAGAAATCTCCGTACCTTTGCACCCCGAAAACGAATAAGTGATAATAATAACATAAAATAATAATTAATAGAAATAAATATGAAGAAATTCTTTACTCTCATTTTCGCCACAATGTTGGCAGGTAATATGATGGCACAGCAGGAGTCTGTAACCAGTTCAATTACTGTAAACGTAGGTGGCAGATTTCCTTATTCCTGTGAAAACGTTACTTATAATATCAACAAGTATACTGAAGGTGAAGTACAGAAGGTGGATGTTGAGATTCCTACCTATACATTGGATAACACTGTGATGGGCAACCTGACTTTGGGTACTTACACCGTGAAGGGCTTGGTTTACGATGAGGAGAAGGGTGGTTTCTACCGTGATTACAAGAACGACGGACTTAGTTTCCACTTCACAGCCGAGCAGAAGGGTAACAAGACAATGGACGGGGAGTATTCATTCAATGCTGCCAAGGACAACAATATCCTCGTAAAGTATGAAGGCAACAAGGTGACTGACATCGTGAACACCTTCCAGATGGGTGCCATGCCTTTCGGCATTGTTTCTAACTTCAAGAGTGGTACAAACGGTATTACTTCCTTGAAGAGCGATGTGCAGAAGCTGAATGATGGTAAGATGTATAACCTTAACGGACAGGAGGTCAGCGAGAGCTACAAGGGAGTAGTCATCGTAAACGGTAAGAAGTTTTATAAAAGATAAGAGTGATTAATTTGTTAAAGCAAACTTAGATGACGAGTTGGATGAAAATGAATCATCTCAAAGCTACCGTTGCTGGCTTGGGCATGCTGATGCTTACAGCCTGCAACGGTATTTTTGATGATATATATGATGAACCGCAGGAGATTGTGCCGGCGAAGGGACAGCTCCTGGTGGATGCTACCAGCTGGACCGACTGGTATTATGTGGATTTGCAGCAGTTGCAGAAATTGACGGAGGCTGGCGATGAGGCTGCACTCAAGAAGGCGCAGACCGAGTTTGAAGCTTATCCCATCCCGATGACTGCCACTGGTGACAAGGATGAAACGGAGGCAGGACATGCTGCTGCCACAGCGGGCAGAAAGGCTGGACAATATATGTATTGGTTTGATGTCTTCGGCGAAGGCATCAAGAAGAATACTTTTACTTACTTTGTGCCTACTGCCGAGCAGACTGCCCCAAGCGACTGGACTCTAGCCATTCATCGCAACAATGTGCGTACCAATGGCGGAGCCGTATTGGAAACCAGCTATACTTCCATGGACCAGTTGCCTGAAACCAGCGAAGCCTTCCATAACAAGCAGTTTACGGAAGACGAATGGTCGGAGAACGAGGTTTGGGACAGTCAGGACCAGATGCTTCTGGGTTCCGTGCCATCGCAGGGCATTGCCGTGAACAAGGTGTTGTCGTCCTGGCTCACGATGGAGATTCCACCGATGCCGCCATCGTTCTCGCTCAACAACCACGTGTTCATCCTCCGACTGAAGGATGGTACCTACGCTGCCATCCAACTGGAAAATTACCTTTCATCGAAAGGCGTAAAGTGTTGGTTGACCATCAATTATAAGTATCCTTACTAAAATATTCAGATATAAATGATGAAGAAGTATTTATTATACTCGATATTATTGGCGAATACGGTCGCTCTTCCGGCAGGTGCCGACAATGTACCAACTCATGATACTGTGCCGGGCGTAGATCAGAAGAGCATCCGTGACTCTCTGGCGCAAGAGGCTTTCCTGGATTCTATCAGTCGACAGTTTGACCTGACCGAGGTGGTGGTGACCGGAACCCGTACACCGAAGTTCCTGAAGGATACACCTATCCAGACCCGAGTGATTGGTGCCAAGGACATCGCCCGACTGGATGCTACCAATGTGCAGGACCTTCTGCAGCAGGAGTTGCCGGGCGTGGAGTTCTCCTATGCGATGAACCAGCAGACCCATCTCAACTTCTCTGGATTCGGAGGACAAGGCGTTCTCTTCCTTGTGGATGGCGAACGACTGGCTGGAGAGACGATGGACGATGTGGATTTCACCCGATTGAACATGGACAATGTGGAGCGCATTGAGATTGTGAAAGGTGCGGCTTCGGCTCTTTACGGCAGCAATGCCACAGGAGGCGTCATCAACATCATTACCAAGAAGGGCAAGAAACCCTGGACGCTGAATGTGAACGGCAGAGTTGCCAAGCACAACGAGCAGCGATATGGCGCATCTTTCGGACTGAACAGCAAGCATTGGAACAACATGCTGACTGTCAACTTCAACCGCATGGACAATTATGATGTGCACAGTGCGGAGAATCCGGTGACCAGAGTCATCTCTACAGTCTTCGGTGATAAGACTACGAACGTGAAGGAACAGCTGGTATGGAGTCCGGTTCAGCATTTCAGTTTAACCGGTCGTGCGGGATATTTCTTCCGTGAAACGGTCCGCAGTGCCGATCAGCCGGAGCGTTATCGTGACTTTTCGGGAGGATTGAAGATGAATTGGGACATCACTCCAGACGATGCCCTGCAGTTGAATTATTCCTTTGATCAGTATGATAAATCAGATTATCAGCGGATTACCCGTCTTGACATCCGTGATTACAGCAATGTTCAGAATGTCTTCCGTCTGCTTTACAACCATGCCTTCGAGGGTGGGGATGTGCTGACTGTAGGTTCTGATTACATGCATGATTATCTGATGAATACCAATTTGAGCAATGGTACCCGTAAGCAGGATAGCTTTGATGTCTTTGCGCAGTATGACTGGCGTATCTCGGATAAGTGGGAAGCGGTAGGAGCCTTGCGTTACGATTATTTCTCGGATGGTGATGAGTCACATGTCACTCCTAAATTGAATCTCCGTTATACGCCGATACGCAATCTCTCGCTGAGAGCGGGGTACGGCATGGGTTTCCGTGCACCATCGCTGAAGGAGAAATACTACAACTTCGATATGAGCGGTATCTGGATTGTGGAGGGCAATGAACATCTGAAGTCGGAAACGAGTCATAACTTCAATCTCTCGGCAGAATATACCAAGGGACATTACAACCTGACAGCATCCGTATATTATAATAAGGTGAAGAACAAACTGTCTACTTCGGCTCCTTATTTCAAGAGTGTAGAGGATAAGTTGCCTTATCTGCCCTACACCAATCTGGATTCTTACAGCGTGTGTGGAGGAGATATTGGCGTACAGGCACGATGGAATAACGGACTTTCTGCCCGCTTCACCTATGCCTATACCAAGGAGCAGCTGGCGAAGGATAAGGATGGAAATACCATCAACAACCAGTATATTCCGGCTCGTGAACATACCATCAATGCCCGGATGGACTATGATCATCAGTTTACCAAGAACTATGGTCTGAACGTCGGACTAAACGGCCGTTTCCTTTCTGGGGTTGACAATGTAGAGTATAAGAACTATTACAATGTAAGCGAGGGAACGCTGACGGTGAGTTATCCTGCCTATACTATCTGGAAGCTTTCGCTGGTGCAGCGATTGGGCAAGGTTGTGAAGGTGAATGCCGCACTGGATAATCTCTTCGGATATAAGCCGAAGTATTATTATCTGAACAGTCCGATAACGGATGGCATCAATTTCCAGATTGGTATATCAATAGATATAGATAAAATTTTCTAAATTCTTCATCATTTGTAAAGTGTTTATAAAAAAAGAGGCAGACATCCCGTCTGCCCCTTTTCATTTCTAACTAACTGTCTAACTATTCTCTAATAGTATTTAATGAAAAATTCAATGGCGTTTTACGCCTAATTATAACCTATGAAAACAATTAATGTTTTCCTATCTACGATAAAACTATTATTTCTTTACATAGAGCTTGAATCCCTTTATGCTGCCTGGAGCGCCCTGCTCTGCACGTGGCAAGTACTCGAAGGCTGAGATGGTAACCTCCTTGCCCATATCCACGATGCCGAGGTGTGGGAAGTTGGCACCCTTTTCGGTCTGCCAATAAGTACTCTCCTGCAAGTCGAACATCTTGTCGAGTGTTGAGTTGCCCTTCTCGCTGTCAGCATAGAAGGCTACCCAGTTGTTGCGGTCGATGCGATTGCCCTGTGCATCCTGCAGATAAACCTCGGCGATGGCAATCTGGCTGTCGCCGCTCTGGCTGCTTTCTGCCTGGATAGCGAAGTAGCGACCGGTTACAGGCTTGTCGAGCTTGATGGTCTGCCAGCCGTTGCCTGCCTTGAACTCACCCTTCAATACTGGAGTCTCTGAATTGAGATCCATACGATGACCTGGCTCGTTGTGCTTGTTGCTCTTTTCGAGGTTCAGCTTGTCGAGTTCAGGATGATCCTGGCAGAAAGCGGTAGGAGCCACGGTAGAACCTGGCTTGCCTGCTTCGCCCTTAGGACCTACTACATCGAGAACGATGACCTCGTTCTTACCCTTCTTCAACCAGCAACCTGGGAGATAGAGTGTCTGCTGAGGACCAATCTGCCAGAAACGGCCGAGGGCATGACCATTTACATAAACCTGACCCTTGCCGAATGCCTCCATATTAATAAAGGTGTCGCCCACCTTCTTAATGTTGAAGTAACCACGGTAGTAACCCGCCTTGGTCTGCAGACCGCGCATCTTGTTGGTTGGCATGGCGAGTGCCTTTACTGCCGTCTGGTAATCATCAGCGATGGTACTGTTATTCCATCGGGTAGGGGTGAGGGCAAGTTCGCAATCCTCTTTCTGTGTTGTGAGGGTTACGTTGCCGATGATACCCTTGTAGTCCTTGATGGCACGGCCGAAGTTGATTCGTCCCATACCTTCTACCACGATGGTGAGCTGAGCACCCTGTGGCATGGCTGGCAATTCGAGTGATTTCTCGTTCTTCACACGGTCTATCTTGCCAACATACTTTCCGTTCACATATACCTGGGCAAAATCGTGGAACTCACCGGTAAGGGTAGATGTTCCCTCGATGGCAGGAACCTGGGTTTCATAAACCATGGTACCCCATCCCATGTCCATATCTTCAAAGCTCAATGGAGCGTTGCTTTCCTTTTCCTTTGCGATACCGTAGCTCAAAGGCTTGTACTCGGTAAACTTGAATTCAGGCACCTTGATGATAGCCATCGGAGCCTTAGGCACGGCTGGCAACTTCTTGCCGTCGTTGTATTTTGCCATCATCTTCTGCAGTTCGTAGAACTTAGGAGTAGCCAATCCCCATTCGTTGATAGGGGCATCGTAATCATAGCTGGTTACGTCTGGCTGGAAACCAGGAGAGTTGGCACCTGCCCAATGGCCGAAGCTGGTTCCGCCGTGGGTCATATAGAGAGAGAAGCTGATGCCTTTGCTCAGCATCTCGTCCATTCCTTCTACCATATCCTTGGCAGGACGGGTCTCGTGGCGGGCTCCCCACTTGTCGAACCAGCCGCTCCAGAACTCAGAGCACATCTTTGGGGCGTTAGGACGAACCTCGCCGAGACGCTTAAACTGCTGGTCGATGTTGGCACCTGTACCGAAGTTCATGGTCCAGGTAAGGTCATCGAGACCATTGTTCAGGAAGTTGGAAGACCAGTCGCACTGGAAGAGGCTCACCTTGTCGAAGCCTGATTTGCGAACGATGTCGCGGATGGCACTTACGTATGGCTTGTCCTTGCCGTAAGAACCATATTCGTTCTCCACCTGTACCATGATGATAGGGCCACCATTCTGGATGGTGAGTGGAGCCAGCTGCTTGCCCACTTCCTTCTCGAATATTTCTACACGCTGCATGAAGTAAGGATCCTGTTCACGCAGACGGATATCCTTCTTCTTCAGGAGCCACCAAGGCAGACCACCCATTTCCCATTCTGCACAAACGTATGGACCTGGGCGAACGATGACATACATGCCATTCTTCTGAGCCAGTCGGCAGAAAGCAGCCACATCGTTGTTGCCTGTGAAGTCGAACTTGCCTTCCTGCTGCTCGTGGATGTTCCAGAACACGTAGAGGCAGACGGTGTTCATGCCCAAAGCCTTGCACATCTTGATGCGATGCTCCCAGTAGGCACGAGGGATTCGAGGATAGTGTAACTCGGCAGCCTTCACCACGAAAGGTTTGCCATTGAGAAGAAAAGTCTTGTCGCCAGTAGTGAAGGTACCACCTTTCTGTGCCGCCATCATCTGAGCTGGTGCCAGTGCCAATAGTGAGGCAAAGGCGAATGACTTGATTGTTGTTGATAATGTCATTATGCAGTATCGTTTGTTTTGTTATTATTGTTTGTTTATTATTATTGTTTTGCAAAGGTAGGCTTTTTTTTTGAGGATTAGGAGCAAAAAACAATCAAGAAAGGGTATTTTTTGATAAAAGCTATAAAAAAATAGGAAATTCCAGAGGAAAAGCTACTTTTGATGGCATTTCTCTGGAATTTTCCATTCTATCTATTCTTTCTTCAAACGTCTCAAGTAGTCGGATGGAGTTTCACCAAATTCCGCCTTGAAGCAGCGACGGAAGTAGGCAATACTATTCATTCCTACCATAAAGGAGATCTCATTAATGGTGTATCTTCCTTGTAAGAGGAGGCGTTCTGCGTATTGCATCTTATATTTCCTGATATACTCAACGGTGGAGATTCCTGTAAGTGCCTTCATCTTACGATAGAGTGTACTCACACTGACAGCCAGCTTGTCGGCAAGCAGATTCACATCCACATCGCCTGTCAGGTTATCTTCTATCACCTTATTCAACTTATCGAAGAATTCCTGATCCATTTTGTTGAGTGATTCCCTCAACTGGTTTTTCTTCTCAGAGAAATCAGTGGTCTTCGTCTCGTTGATGTTCTCCAGCAATCTTTTTCGCTGCATGAAGATATTCTGGATTCTGCTCTTCAGAAGGGCAATGGTGAAAGGCTTGGTGATGTAGGAGTCAGCACCCGCATCATAACCTTCCTCCTTGTCTCTGAGCGAATCCTTTGCCGTGAGCAGGATGATAGGAATATGGCAGGTGCGTACATCTCTCTTGAGTGTACGGCAGAGTTCGTTGCCATCCATATTCGGCATCATGATATCGGAAATGATCACATCCGGTATCCGGTCTAATGCCTTCGCCAATCCCTGACGGCCATCCATGGCAGTAATCACTTCATATTCTTTATCAAATGATTCTGCTATGTAGTTCTGGATATCCTTGTTGTCCTCTACTACGAGCAGCACAGGCTTCAGACTAGTTTCAACCTCTCCATCCGTTTTTTCTTCAGAATCAGATTCCTGCTCCTGAACTTCCTGCCCGCCGTTGCAGCGGTGGATAGCATCGGCATAAATCTGATCTTCATCGAGGGTAAAGGTGAAGCGGGTGCCTCGTTCCAGGGAACTCTTGACATCGATTTTGCTCTGATGAACGGTTACCAGATTCTTGACCAATGAGAGTCCGATGCCAGTGCCTGAAGCCTGATGGGCACCATTTTCCTGATAATAACGTTCAAAGATATGTGGCAAAGCCTCAGCAGAGATGCCATGGCCGGTATCGCTCACTATGATATCCACCAGATGATGATGTTCCGTACGTCGGCGCTCCACACGTATTTCGATATTTCCCTTTTCTGTATATTTGATGGCATTTGACATCAGATTGTCTACGATGGTGCCCACGATTTCCTTATCGTAATACATATTGATTGTATTATCTGGAGCGATGAAACGGAAGCTAACCATAGGGTTGCGCGACAGCTCCTCGTACTTGAGATATACTTCGTGGACCGTATTGACCAAGTTGCCCTGCTCTACTCGCAATTTCAGTTTCTTGTCTTCAGTCTTTCTGAAATCCAAGATCTGGGTAATCAAATCATTCAATCGCACGGCACTTTGGTGAATCATCGCCAGTTTGTGCTTGATTTTTCCTGGAATATCCGAGGAATGCGACAAGTCTTCGAGAGGACCTACAATCAGTGTGAGCGGTGTACGCAGTTCATGAGTGATGTTGGTATAGAAATGCATACGCTCGTTGTTCAATTCCAATTCCTTCTCATGATTGATTTTCTCAGCCTTCAGGAGGTAAGTGAGTCGGAGATGGCGCTTATATACTCGATGTCCCATCCATGCCAGGAATATGATGACCAGAAGATATATCAATTTGGCCCACCATGACATCCAGAAAGGCGGACGAATGATGATATCGATTTCTGCAATTTCATCCGACCACTTGCCGTAGCAGATGCGGGAGCGAACCTTCAGACGATAGTGACCGTATGGAAGGTTGTGGAAGGTTACGGAACTCTGCTCGGCAGAAATCCATTCATTTTGGAGTCCCTCCAGCTGGTATCCATATTCTATATATTGGTTTACTGCATAATTGTGTACGCCCAGGTTCACCTTGAAAGAGTTGTCGTCATAATCCAGTTCTACTTTTTTCTGCATGATGGTATTTACCATGCTGTCTGGCAAATCCTCACTGCGTATTAAATCAATAGATGAGATATAAGGTGCAGGTGGAGTTTCCTGATTGAGTAGTCTATTCGGACTAAAGTAGCATACGCCTTCTGTAGAGCCGAAGAAAACATCCCCCTTCGTATTTCTGGCTAAGGAAGCCCAGTTGAAGTTCGCCTGAACAACATTCAGTTTTCGGGAATAATTGGTTATCTTCTGAGTCTTATGCGACCAGCAGCTGATACCCGAATAAGTGCTCAGCCAGATATTGTGGCTGCCATCCTCGGTGATGGCACTGATATGAGCATTCAGTAATCCATCAGCTTCATTATATATTCTGGAATGTTTTAAGTCAGAAACATCAAAACGTACCAATCCATTATTGGTAGCCGCTAAAACATGTCCTTCGTCATCAACGTACAGCTGGTTGATACAGTTGGAAGGAATCAGGGATTTCCTTTTCTCATCCATATAAAACGAAGCAACTTCTTTCAACTGAGGAGAAAAAACCTTGATACCCACGTCGTAGTATCCCACCCAGAATCTGCCCAACTTATCTTTTACAATGCTTCTTACCAGCTTGCTGTTCTGTTGTAAGCACTGCTTCAAGCGCAGACTTTCTTTATCTATAATACAGATACCGTAATTGGTACCTACCCACATCTCATTGCCGTTTTCGAAGAAACAGTTGATATTCTGGGCACCTTTCAAGTCTAGTTTCAGGAATCCTCCATTCTTTTTCTTCACATAGGCAGTGCCGGGATAGCATCCTATCCACATATTGCCCTGTTTGTCGCAATGGAGAGCTGACACCGATCTATCTACTTCCTGAGAGTAGGTAGCTATGCGCTTCATCTCAGGAGAGAATACGTTGATGCCCTCACCATCCGTTCCTATCCAGAGATTGCCGGTTTGGTCGATGGAAAGACTCTGCACGGAATGTTCCGTCAGCTGATTTTCGAGCATCAGCGGACCATAGCGGAGCTGCATGAAAGGAGGAAGATAGGAAGTCAGGAAATTCAGTCCTCTTCCTAATACTGAAACCCAGACGTTGTGATAGGCATCGCCGCAAAGACGGAAAACATTATCTCCGGTAAGTGTATAGTCGTTGTTGCCCTTGCCAATAACGGTGACGTTCATATTGGTGCCGGTATTGAAGAAATTGAATTGGGGATCTATCACCACAATACCCAAATGCTCGGTACCTACCCAGATCTTGCCATCACTCATCTCCTGGATATCATGCACGCGATGTCCACGTATCACATCTGTAGCTACGTGGATGAATGTTTGTGTTGCGATGTTGAAGATATCCAATCCGTTCTCTGTGCCCACCCAGATAACTCCATTGCGATCTTGATAGATAGTGCCAACCTCATTGCCCGCAATAGACGAAGGGTTAGTTGCGGAGTGCTGGAAGTTACGGGCAGAACGATTCTTGGTATCTATGACGGAAAGTCCTTTCAGAACATGACCGCCAAGTACCAGACCGTTGCCTAACTCCCGCACGCACCAATATTGGTTATCTATCAGGCCCTTGGTATTCTCCTTTTTATAATGTACGCATTTACCTGTCTCGGTATCCATACGCTGGATGCCCGCCCAATAGGTAGAAATCCAGATGTGATGATCATCAGAAGATGCCAGACTGGTAATGTCGTTGGTAGAAAGACTGGAAGGGTCTTTGGCATCATGTTGATAATGCTTGAACTCTTGGGTCTGATAATTGTAGGCATTCAGACCATCGTTCTTGGTGCCAATCCACATGACAGGCTCTTTGGGATCATCGAGCAGGCAGTTGAGTTCATTGCTTGAGAGGCTCTGTTTGTTGCCCTTTATATTTAAATAGGTGAAAAACTTACTTCCGGTGAATCGGTTGAGTCCCTCATCTGTGGCAACCCACAGGAACCCATACTTGTCCATCGTTAGGCTTGTTACAAAGTTGTTAGATAATGATTGCTCTATGCCGATACTGCTGATTTTGTAATTAGCAGCTGGTATCTGCAAGCAAGAGAGTAATACTACCATTAAAGAAAGAAAACGTTTCTTCATAAAATATTGTTGTTAAATCTAGATGTTTTTACAAAAAACTGGTGCAAAGATAATAAAAAAGCGTGAAAGTCTGCATCACAAATCGGTCTTTGACGGATTAGTATCCCCTTTTGATTGATTTGTCTAGTAAAAACATTCCTACATTCACTAATTTTGCAGCATCGGAAGATAATATTGATGAAATTGAATAAATAATAATAAAGAGAAATAAGCAACAATAAAAGTTAAACTGAACATTTTGAATGTTTAATAACCTATTTAAATAATGAGAAGTAATAAAGAACCTTACGCAGTCATAGCACTCGCTTTGGGAATGTCTTTTTCAGCTACCCCAGTTTTAGCAAGCAGCTATTTGGCAAAGGATGATGCAATGAGCATCCAGCAACAGAAGAGTTCACAAACGCGTCAATTGACGGGTACCGTCGTTGATGCATCTAGTGGAGAACCTCTTATTGGTGTTACCGTTAAAATCAAAAACGGTAATACGGGAGTGGTTACCGATCTTGATGGTCATTTTACCATCGATGTAACCAACAAGACAGAATTACTGGTGTCTTATCTTGGCTATAAAGATCAGACCGTGATGGTAGGCGACTTGGGTGTCATCAATATCAAGATGAAGCCAGCCGACCAACAGCTTGACGAAGTAGTTGTAGTAGGTGCAGGTACATCAAAGAAAGTGTCTATCACCGGTTCTATTGCTACCGTAAAGGGTACTTTGTTGAAGACCCCATCTTCATCACTCACCAATGGTCTGGCTGGTAAGCTTGCCGGTGTGATGTCTAGTGCAACCAGTGGTGAGCCTGGTTCTGCCTCTTCTTTCTACATTCGTGGTATCAATACCTTCGGTGGCGTGGCAACCCCATTGATTCTCCTGGATGGTGTGGAAATCTCAGCAAGTGATTTGAACCGTATTCCATCAGAGAGTATCGAAAGTTTCTCTGTATTGAAGGACGCATCTGCTACCGCCATCTACGGTAACCGTGGTGCCAACGGTGTGATGCTCATCACTACCAAGAGTGGTGAGGAGAACAGCAAGGCCCGTATCAATGTAACAATGGAGGCTTCTTACAACCGCCCAATGAGAAAGATGGACTTCGTGGATGGTGTTACCTATATGAAACTCTACAATGAGGCACAGGCAGCACGTACTGATGGCAACTTTACTCCTCGCTATTCACAGGAGCAGATTGAAAATACAGCCAATAATGTAGATCCATACGCATATCCAAATGTTGACTGGTATGATATGCTCTTCAAGAGTGGCAACTTCAACGAGCGTGCCAATGTGAATATCCAGGGTGGTGGTTCTCGTGTAACATATTATATGAGTTTGCAGGCAAACCATGATACCGGTTTGATCAATGCTCCTAAGAATTACTATTATGATAGTAATTTCAACCATTGGGAGTATAATTTCCAGAACAACATCTCCTATAAGATTACCAATACCACTACTGCCGAATTGAGAATGATGGCACAGATTGGTAATGAGAAGGGTCCTAACTATTCAGTTTCCGACCTCTATAAGCAGGTGATGCGTACCAACCCTGTGGCTTTCCCTGCTTATTTCCCATCAGAAGAAGGAGATGGCAAGACCATTCGTTTTGGTAATGAGGAAATTGCAACAGGTGTCTATGGTGTCAACCCATACGCCTATATGTTGAGTTCTTACAGAGAGACCAACTACAACACCTTGAATACTTCGCTCAACCTGCATCAGGATCTGGGATTCATTACCAAGGGATTGAAGGCTCACGTATTGGTAAACTTCAAGAACTGGTCTAGTGCATCATACAACCGTTATCTTGACAAGCAGTATCTGTATCGTGTGAAGGCTAACTCATATAATAAGGAGACTGGTACCTACGAGACAGAACTCCTCCAGAAGGGTTCTGACTATATCACACAGAGTGGTAACAGCAAGAGCAGCGACCAGACCTTCTATTTCGATGCCCGACTCGACTGGAAGCGTAGTTTCGACCAGCACAACCTCTCTGCCATGGCAATGTATATGATGCGTGAGTACAGAAGTGATGTCTTGCCTAACCGTAACCAGGGTATTTCTGGTCGTCTGACTTATGATTATGCCAACAAGTATCTCCTGGAGTTCAACTTCGGTTACAATGGTTCTGAGCGTCTGGCTAAGGGTGACCGTTTCGAGTTCTTCCCTGCAGCATCTCTCGGATGGGTAGTAAGTTCAGAGAAATTCTGGAAGCCAATTGAGAAGTATGTCAACTTCCTCAAGCTTCGTGCATCATACGGTTTGGTTGGTAGCGACCAGTTTAATAGCAGTGCTCCTCACTTCCTCTATCAGAATAGCATCGGTATCGGTAGTGCAAACTCTTTCTGGACAGGTCTTCCTACCAATGAAATCAGCCGTAAGGGTCCTGCTTTCTGGACTTTGGCTATTTCCAATGCCGGATGGGAGCATGTAAAGAAGTTCGACGTGGGTGTTGATATGAAGCTCTTCAACCAGCTCAATGTAACCTTCGATTACTTCCACGATGTACGCGACCGTATCTTGATGGCTCGTTCTTCATGGTCAACTATGTTAGGATACTGGGGATCAGTGCCTTGGAGTAATATCGGTAAAGTAACAAACCAGGGTATTGAGTTGTCGTTGAACTGGAACAAGCGTTTCGGCAAGGATTTGAACTTTGATGTTCGTGCCAACTTCACCTACAACCAGAACCGTTATGATTATGTAGATGAGCCAAACTATCCATACGTATGGCAAACCAAGACAGGCAAGCCATTGAACACCTTGACAGGTTATGTGGCAGAGGGTCTCTTCGAAAGTCAGGAAGAAATCGACAATTGGGCTGACCAGAGTCAGTTGGGTTCCAACATCCGTCCTGGTGATATCAAGTATCGTGATATCAATGGTGATGGTAAGATTACCACAGAAGATAAGGTATTGCTCTCTCCATATAATGGTACTCCACGTATTCAGTATGGTTTCGGATTCAATATGCAGTATAAGAAGTGGGACTTCGGTGTGTTCTTCAATGGTTCTGCCAAGCGCAAGATCATGATCAATAGTGGTTATGCTCCATTCCTTGCTCAGGGTGGTGACGGTATTACCAATGGTACCTTGCCAAGAAACATGATGCAGTGGATTGCAGACGAACACTGGTGTATCGATAATCCTAATCCAAATGCCAAGTATCCACGTCTGGGTGTTACCGAAGCTGATATCTCTAACAACGTACAGCCAAGTTCTTACTGGGTGAGAAACGGAAACTTCCTCAGATTCAAGACTTTGGAGCTGGGATATAACTTTAAGTACTGCCGCGTTTACTTCAGTGGAGACAACATTGCAGTGTTCAGTCCATTCAAGCTTTGGGATCCTGAGCTCTCATGGAATGCTTACCCATTGCAGCGCACATTCAACTTAGGCGTACAGGTAAGACTGTAAGCGTCTGTAACTTTAAAAAAGAAACAACAATGAAATTCAAGAATAAAATAACCCGAATAGCTACTGCGCTTGCATTGCCAGTATGCTTACTCACATCTTGTAACTATCTTGATGTGATACCACCAGAGCAAGCCGACTTCGACGATACGATGAAGGATGAGTCTGCTACACTTAACTTCCTCTATACCTGCTATGGATACGTGCCTCGCAGTAACCCTTACGATCACAAGCAGTTCGAACAGAGTGCTGACGAGATAGTTCAGCCAAAACCATTCAATAACTATGCACAGCAGATGGCATGGGGAACACTTTCTCCTGCCTACTATAACTCATGGGGTGGTGATGATGTGAATATCTGGACTCCTAGTTACAACTGGTTGGGCTATGTACACCGTTTTGAAGACTTGCTCGATAAGTTGAATCCTGCTGGCGTTACAGAGGAGGATAAGACACAGTATCGTGCTGAGGCTAAGTTCCTTGATGCTTACTATCATTTCCGAGTGTTGCAGGCATTCGGTCCTTGTCCTATCATTGATAAGCTTGTAGATCCTAATGTTACCAACGGTCAGATTCCAGGTCGTTCTCACTTCGACTACTGTGTGAACTATATTGTAGGTTTGCTTGATGAATCTGCTCAGGTATTGCCTGCTACCCGTCCTACCGATGAGTTGGGTCGTGCTACTTCTGTCATAGCCAAGTGTCTGAAGGCAAGAGTATTGCTCTATGCAGCCAGTCCATTGTGGAATGGTTCATTCTTCAATAAGAACTGGAAGAACAAGAATTATGAGACAGAGGGTTACGGTCAGGAGCTTGTAAGCAAGGAGTATGATCCACAGAAGTGGCAGCGTGCCCTTACCGCTTGTGAAGAAGCCATGACAGCAGCCAAGAGCGCTGGCTATGAGCTCTTCGATATCGCCACAGCCAACAAGATGGCAGATCGTGATCAGCTCGGCTTGCCTTTCGTACCAGGTAAAGAGGCTGACAATGATGCCAATAAACTCTTTAAGGAGCGTGTGCGTATGTTCCAGTATATGGCTCATAGCACTGAGGCTGATAACAAGGAACTTATCTGGGCTACCCGTATAGAATCAGAATACACCAATGGTGGTGAGGCGATGGATTGCCGTCTACCTAACCGCGTTATCAAGAAGAGTGATGGCTCCTGGACTGGTGGATGGGCATCTGTTGGTCCAACTCTCTATAGTGTTCAGCATTTCTATACAGAGAATGGTCTGCTTCCTGAGAACGATCCTAAGTTCCCTACCAAAGACGAGTGGTATACTCGTTTCTATGAGGGTAAGACAAGTCCAGCACTGGCAACCAATGGTCTGGATAATGCTGATGTCAAGAATGATATCATCAAGCTTAATGGAAACCGCGAGGCGCGTTTCTATGCCTGGATTGTTTTTGATGGCGACCAGTATGCTCAGAAGATTACCAACGGCAACCCACTCTGGGTGAACTTCAAGAATAGCAATACCAATGGTTATCGTGTTACCGACTCTCGTAACTGCGTGGGTACAGGTTATCTCTCTCGCAAGTTCATTGATCCAAACATCAAATATACATCCAGTGGCAGTCGCACAGCTTCAGCTTGCCGTCGTCCGTTGATTCGTATGGCTGAGCTTTATCTGAATCTCGCAGAGTGCTATGCTGCCGTAGGTAATACTGCTAAGGCACTTGAAAATCTGAATCAGATCAGAGAGCGTGCCGGCTTGCCTGATGTTACTGAGGCTGAATGCAATGGTAAGATGTCACTCAATGACTGGATTAGAAACGAGCGCTTCGTTGAACTTTATGAGGAAGGTCATCGTTATTACGATTTGCGTCGTTGGTGCATTGCGCCACAGTTATTGAAGGCAGGCAGTCGCTATGGCTTGAACGGTTTGACCATCAATCCTAGCTTCGAGGAGTTCAACCAGCCAACGATGATTGACCAGCCATTCAAGTGGAACGACCGTTCATACCTCTTGCCAATCTGGACCCGTACAGGCATGGACGAATTGTATAGCAATCCTCAGGTAGTACAGGCTCCTGGTTACTAATCATTGGGGATGAGGTAAAATAATTAAATAGATTTATCAAGATGAAAAAATATATTTTATATGCCGCAGTCGCACTCTTTGCCATGACAGGCTGTACCGACTCCGACTATACTTTGGATAAGCTTGTTCCAAGTGAGTATCATAAGGTTATGCTCATCAAGGACAGTGGCAAGCACACCAAGACATTGCTCGATATCGAGGACGATGATGTTACCTGCATCACTATCCAGAAATTGGGAAGCGATCCTACGCTTACAGCTAATGTCAATATCCGTACTTTGACTGACGAAGAGTTGGATTCTGAGTATTCTCAGGTTGATGGTATCAACTACAAGCAGTTGCCAGCCGACTGCTATGCACTCGACAATACCAATGTCGAGTTCTCTGGCAGCGACCGCTATAAGAAAGTTCAGCTTTCTATACATCCTCAGAAGGTAAAGCAGCAACTGGCTGCTGAGGCTGAGGTTAAATGGGTGATTCCTTTGAAGATGGAAAGTCAGAACGATTCTGTAAATGCCAATTCCTGCGAGTATTTCGTTGTAGTTGACAATGTGATTTCTCCAACCATCGGTTTCGTATCTGCCAGTCCAGATGCAAAAGTTATTGAAAAGGCAAAGGCTGCCGACTATACAGAGAAGCTTTCTCTGGGCATCGATACAGATAATAAATGGGATGTTGAATGTAAGCTTGGCATTGACGAAAGTTACATCAATACTTACAACAAGAAGAATGGCACAAGTTATGAATTGCTTCCTGCCGATTATTATGAGATGCCTGCTAGCGTAAAACTGAATAGTGGTTCTAATGACGTCTTGGCTAGCATCAAGGTAAAGGCTTCAACATTGCCTGCAGGTGATTATATCTTACCTGTTGCCGTGACAGAGGTTTCTGAGTTTAAGATTTCTGCCAGCAATGTAATGCCTGTCGTTATACGCGTCATGGGCAATAAACTTGATCGTACAGGATGGACTGCTACTGCTGATACAGAGAACAAGTCGGATGGATGCACTGTAGATAAGATGCTTGATGGCAATGTAAACTCTACCTGGCATTCACAGTGGAGTGGTGGCACACATGCTCTTCCAGACAATATCATCATTGATATGAAGGCAGAGTACAGTATCGACCATGTTTCTTTGCGCCAGCGTGCTGCAGGTGAAGATTATCGTGATTCTAAGACTGTAGAAGTTTATACCAGCAATGATGGTGCAGAATGGACATTTGTAGGTACCTGCAATATGTCGAAGGTTCAGGAAGACCAGATTTTCAAGGTAACAACTACCAAGGGGCGTTACGTGAAGCTGACGGTAACAGAATCTTATCGTTCACCTCACGTTTCTATCGCTGAGTTCTATGCTTATGGAGAATAAGGCGAGTATTTTACAATACTTAAAAAGGTTATCCAATGAAGGGTAAATTAATATTGTTTATTTCAGGAGTACTGTTCGTAGCCAATGCGAATGGTACTCCCATTCGTTTTCAAGTGCTCACTCAATCACCCGAACAGCAAGTATGGCATTTTGGTGCGAGTGATGCCTGGAGTATGCAGTTTCTTGGATTATGGCCTGAAAAACAGCAGGAGCAGATTGCCGACTGGCTCTTCTCTACCGAGAATGATGCTCAAGGCAAACCGAAGGGCATCGGACTATCTATCTGGCGATTCAATCTGGGAGCCGGTAGTGAAGAACAGGGAGATGCTTCTCAAATCAATCAGGGCACACGTACGCAATGTTTCCTCAGGCAGGATGGTTCATACGATTGGAGCAGACAGGCTGGACAGCGTAAGTTCCTGCAGCTGGCCAAGCAGAGGGGAGTTCCTTATTTCCTTGCCTTCTGCAATTCTGCACCTGTTTATTATACGAAGAATGGACTTGCCACCAACACCGGACGTGGCGGTACCATCAATCTCAAGGACGACTGCTATGGTAAATTCGGTAAATTCATCGCTACTTCACTCAAAGGGTTAGAAGAGCATGATGGTATTCATTTTGACTATATCAGTCCGGTGAATGAACCCGATGGACATTGGAACTGGTTGGGACCAAAGCAGGAAGGCAGTCCTGCTACTAACAGAGAGGTGGCTAGACTGGCAAGGGAAGTGAGCAAGGCATTGGTGAAGAATCGACTCAATACAGAGATAATCATCAATGAGGCGAGCGACTACCGCTGTTTGCTGGGTACCCACATGACAGACTGGCAGCGAGGCTATGAAATCAATTCTTTCTTTACCAAGGATAGTACTCATACCTATCTGGGCAATGTAAGACAGCTGCCTAAACTCATAGCAGGTCACAGCTATTGGACCAACACTCCTCTTTCCATGCTCAAGGATATTCGTATGAAGCTACGTGAGGCATGCCGGCAGAAAGGCATTCGTTTCTGGCAAACCGAACTATGCATCATGGGCAATGATGAAGAGATTGGTGGCGGGAATGGATATGATCATAGTATGAAGACTGCGCTCTACGTGGCGCGTACCTTGCATCATGATCTTGTGTATGCCAATGCCGAGAGCTGGAGTTGGTGGCGAGCTGCAGGCAGTGATTACCGTGATGGTCTGCTCCGGATTTATAGCAATGATGGCTGGAAAAGTGGATGGGCAGTTGATTCAAAACTGTTATGGGCGATAGGTAATTATTCCCGTTTTATTCGTCCTGGTGCCAGAAGATACGACATTGCAGCTTATGCTGCTGATGGCAAAAGGGTAGAAGATGGAAGTACCAATCCTACTGGCGTGATGATTTCTGCTTTCCGGAATACGGATGGCAAATGGGTGATTGTGGCTATCAACTATGGCGAAGAGACCAGGCAGGTTGCTATCGGACTCGATAATCAGGAAGAGAAAACCTGGCAATTGTATCGTACCAGTGACGTGTCGGCAGAAAGTTTGGCTCCCGTAGGCGTATGTCACGAAACTACTCAACTTGCTCCGCGCAGCATTACCACTTTCGTGCAGATATAATAATGGGCATTCTGCAAAATGAAAAGTAGAAATTGCACAATCATAATGAATTGTGCAAAAAGATATACCCAATAATGGGGATTTTAGGGGACAGAGAAGAAAATAATTGGGTTTTCTTCTCTGTTTTCGTTTTTTTGTAGTACCTTTGCATCGAAATTATCGATAGCCGAATATTTATAATATATAAAGGTATAAGGATTCAGCTGATAACAGGAAACAGTGTGTACAAAATATATAATTAATTATTAACTTATTAAAGATATCAAAATGATGAAAACAGAATGGAGAGGTTTCAAGGGAAACATGTGGCAGAGTGAGGTGAATCTTCGCGATTTCATCCAGAACAACTACACTAGCTACGATGGCGACGAGTCGTTCCTGGCAGAACCTACTCAGGCTACCAATACCCTTTGGGGTATGTTGAAGGAGCTCCAGAAGGAAGAGCGTGCCAAGGGTGGTGTGCTTGATATGGAGACCGAGGTGGTTTCTGGATTGACAGCTTACGGTGCTGCCTACATTGGCGAGGGTACTAAGGAGTTGGAGAAGGTTGTAGGTCTGCAGACCGACAAGCCTTTGAAGCGTGCCTTCATGCCTTATGGTGGTATCAAGATGGCAGAGCAGGCTTGCACTACATACGGCTACCAGCCATCAGAGAAGCTGCATGAGATTTTCCACAAGTATTGCAAAACTCATAATGACGGCGTGTTTGATGCTTATACACCAGAGATGAAGCTCGTGCGTCATAACCATATTCTTACCGGTCTTCCTGATACTTACGGTCGTGGACGTATCGTAGGTGACTACCGTCGTGTAGCTCTCTATGGTATCGACTTCCTCATCGAGGAGAAGAAGAACGACCTCGCTAACATGGGCGACCGTGAGATGATTGACGAAGTAATCCGTCTCCGTGAAGAGGTTGCTATGCAGATCAAGGCGCTCAAGGGCTTGAAGGAGATGGCTCAGTTGTATGGTTACGACATCTCTCAGCCAGCTAAGAACGCTCGCGAGGCTGTTCAGTGGTTGTACTTTGGTTACCTCGGAGCTGTGAAGACTCAGAATGGTGCTGCGATGTCTGTAGGTCGTATCTCTACATTCCTCGACATCTATATCCAGCGCGACTTGAACGAGGGTACTCTTACCGAGGATGAGGCTCAGGAGCTTATCGACCACTTGGTCATGAAGTTCCGTATGGTTAAGTTCGCCCGTATTCCTTCTTACAACGAGCTCTTCACCGGCGACCCGGTTTGGGCTACTCTCGAGGTAGGTGGTATGGGTCAGGATGGCCGCTCAATGGTTACCAAGAACGACTTCCGTTTCCTCCACACATTGGAGAACATGGGTCCTTCACCAGAGCCAAACTTGACTGTACTCTATAGCTCTCGCTTGCCAAAGGCATTCAAGCACTACGCTTCTCTGATTTCTGTAAAGACAAGTTCTATCCAGTATGAGAACGATGACGTAATGCGCCCAGTTTGGGGTGACGACTATAGCATCTGCTGCTGTGTATCTGCTACACAGACAGGTAAGGAGATGCAGTTCTTCGGTGCACGTGCCAACTTGGCTAAGTGCTTGACCTACGCTGTATCTGGCGGTGTTGACTCAAAGACACGCGAGCAGTGCGGTCCTAAGTATCGCGCCGTTGAGGGTGATGTATTGACATACGAGGAGTTCATGCCACGTTTCATGGATATGATGGACTGGTTGGCTGGCGTTTATGTGAAGACATTGAACCTCATCCACTACATGCACGATAAGTACTTCTACGAGGCAGCAGAGTTGGCGCTCATCGATACAGATGTTCGTCGTACTTTCGCTACAGGTATCGCTGGTTTCAGCCACGTGGTTGACTCTATCTCAGCTATCAAGTATGCCAAGGTAAACATCGTCCGTGATGAGACCGGTTTCCCTCTCAGCTTCAAGACCGAGGGTGACTTCCCACGTTACGGTAACGATGATGAGCGTGCTGATGAGATTGCAGTATGGTTGCTCAAGACCTTCATGAACATGATCAAGAAGCATCATACATACCGCAATTCAGAGCCTACTACATCTATCCTGACTATCACATCAAATGTAGTATACGGTAAGTACACCAGCAACATGCCTGATGGTCGTCCAGCCGGTGCTCCTTTGGCTCCAGGTGCTAACCCATCTTACGGTGCAGAGAAGAACGGTCTTTTGGCTTCATTGAACTCAGTTGCTAAGTTGCCATACGAGTATGCCCTCGATGGTATCTCTAATACTCAGACCATCAGTCCAGGTGCCCTCGGACACAACGACGAGGAGCGTGCCCAGACATTGGTAGGTGTATTGGATGGTTACTTCAACCAGGGTTCTCACCACCTGAACGTGAACGTATTCGGTATCGACAAGCTCAAGGATGCGATGGAGCACCCAGAGAAGGAAGAGTACCAGAACTTCACCATCCGTGTAAGTGGTTACGCTGTTAAGTTCATCGACTTGACACGTGAGCAGCAGCTCGACGTTATCGCTCGTCAGGCTCACGAAAGACTCTAATCAATTAGAAGAATAAATATTGCCCGCTAGATTTTCTTTCCGAGGATATTTAGCGGGCATTTTTAGCTTATTTAACTGCAAAATAGAGCTTTGTATTGAATATTTTGCTATCTTTGCATAATGAAACTCAATATTGAACAACAAAAAGCTCTTTTGGAAGAGGGCTATAAGTTCTGCTTTGATGTTGTCAAGCTAATTATTGGCGGTGTCATATTAGCAGGTATTATGCAGGAAAGCATAAATAAAGTACTCCTTTATGGGGCAGGTTTCTTTTTTGTAGTACTTTTTCTTGTAATAGGAGTCTGGTTAATAATATTATTAAAAAGAAGGAGAAAGAAATAATGGGACTGATTTATTTTTTAGGTGCCGTAACTTTTTTGATTTGCGGAGCATGTTTAACTCTTGTTTATATAATCCACAAACAAGAAAAAACTGAAGCTGGCGCATGAAAGGATTTGTTCACAGCATAGAGAGCTTTGGTTCTGTTGATGGACCAGGCATCAGATTTTTGATTTTCCTGCAGGGTTGTCCGATGCGCTGTCAGTTCTGCCACAATCCGGATTCCTGGAAGACGGGAGTAGGAGAGGAGTGGACTGCCGATGACCTTCTGGACAAGGCAGAGCGATTTAAGAGTTATTGGGGTGACAAGGGAGGAATTACCGTGAGCGGTGGTGAGGCATTGATGCAGATTGACTTTCTCATCGAATTGTTCGAGAAAGCCCATCAGCGTGGCATCAATACTTGTCTTGATACTTCGGCACAACCTTTTCATAGAAAAGGGAAAAACTTCGAGAAATTTGAGCGTCTAATGACCGTCACTGATACTGTTCTTCTTGATATCAAGCATATCAATGAAGAAGAGCACCATAAACTCACGCTTCATTCCAATAAGAATATACTGGATTGTGCCCGCTATCTGAGCGAGATTCACAAACCGGTATGGATACGTCACGTCCTCATTCCAGGTATCACCGACAAGGATGAATATCTGGAAGAATTGCGCGACTTCCTCTCTACGCTCTCTAATATAGAGCGCATTGATGTATTGCCTTATCATACGATGGGCATCTACAAGTATGAAAAACTGGGCATACCTTACCCGTTGTCAGAGGTAGAACCTCCTACAAGTGACCGTGTGGCTCATGCCAACGACATCTTGCAGAAGGCTATATCTAATTTCTGCTGAGATTCCTGAGATGAGATTCTATTGAACTGGTGAGTCGGGCTTTGATCACCGGTTTGACGATATAGTCGTTGGCTCCCAGTTCATAGCATTCATCGATGTTGTCCTTGTTGCTTAACAGGGAGACAACGATGATGACCATCTCGTTCTTACAATATTTTTTTCTGACGTGATCTATCACGTCCCATCCATTCACACGAGGCATCATCAAGTCTAGCAAGATGATGTCTGGTGTGTATGAATCAATGATGTCGATGGCTTCCTGGCCACCTTCTGCAATTTTCACATCTAGATCAAAATCCTTGATCATTTCTCCGAGATTCTGGATATTCTCAGGAATGTCGTCAACGATCAGTACTTTATATTTGTCCATATTCATTTGCTTTTTGGTCTTCTTTTATTGTATAATTAGGTTTTATGGACGTGGCTGCTCTAAGCTTTTCTTGCCTTGTGTACTCCGTAGATGTCGCACATGAAGCCTTTGGCAGAGAGCAACTTGTTCATATTGATGTTGTCGAATATCTTATGGTGAGTCCCGATCACCACGATATCGTAGACTTTATCCAGTAATTTAGCGTCATCTTCTACATGGATGCCGTATTCATTCTTCACTTCCTCCTTGTCTACCAGCGGGTCGTAGAGGGTAGTTTTATATCCTGTTCCCACCAGGTTGATGTAGAGGTCAGCCACCTTGGTGTTTCTGATGTCATCACTGTCTGGCTTGAACGAGAAGCCCAGGATGAGCACCTTGGTTTCGGGAGCCTTGAACTTTCTGTTGTCGCAGGCACTCTTGATCTTGCCCGCCATCCAGACAGCCATCTGCTCGTTCACCTCGCGTGCCGTAGAGAGGAGCGAAGGAACCACGTCTACCTCCTGTGCCTTGTTGATGAGATAGTATGGATCTACAGCGATACAGTGACCGCCAACGAGTCCTGGTGTAGCAGGAACGAAGTTCCATTTGGTGCTGGCTGCTTCCGTTACATCTTCGATGCTGATGTTCATCTTGTCGAAGATTTTCTCCATTTCGTTGAAGAATGCTATCTGTACGTCACGCTGGCAGTTTTCCATCAGCTTGCATGCCTCGGCTATTTTGATGCTCTTAGCCTTGTGGGTGCCATGGGTGAGTACTGAACTGTATAGGTTGTCAATGATTTCTGCCGCTTCGGGTGTAGAACCACTGGTCACCTTAACGATGTTCTCTATAGTGTGAACGGTATCTCCCGGGTTGATTCTCTCTGGCGAGAAACCTACGAAGAAGTTATCGTTCAGTTTGAGTCCTGATGTTGAGGCTAGCAACGGTGCGCAGACTTCCTCTGTCAGTCCTGGATAAACCGTAGATTCGTATACCACGATGTCTCCCTGTTTCAGAATCTTGCCCACGGCAGTTGTGGCATTTCTGACGCAACTGATATCAGGCTTGTTTGATTTGTTTACCGGTGTCGGTACTGCTATGATATATACATTGCAACGTTTCAAGTCGTTGATGTCGCTAGTCAGTTTCAGTCCCCTTTCCAGAGCTTTGGATAGCATCTTGTCCTCAGCTCCCTGTTTCCTGGCTAATTTATCTACTTTAGCAGCATTGATATCGTAACCCCAAGTATCATATTTCTTTGAGAATAAGCATGCAAGCGGAGTACCTACATAGCCTAGTCCAATCACGCCTATCTTAAACTCAAAAGACTTGTTATTCATATACTCTTTATATTAAGTTTGTATTATTATTATTTCATTCTTTATATTCCCTCCAGCTGTGCGTAGCGGGAAGTTTTCTCCGGATTCCATGCATCGGCATACGAGCGGTGGAAGAAGAGCTCCTGTATGTGTGCCGAGAGTCGCGCTATGCGCAGGAAGTAACCTGTATAAGGTGACATCAGCGGCATGAAGCGATAGAGGAACATTTCCTCTTTTCTTCTCTCTGTTACCATCATCACCAGCAGGAAGGCAAACTGTGAGAAGCATACTCGGATGAAGTAGCCCAGTGCCAGTATCTCGACGATGTGGCTGTTGAAGGTGATGGCGAGGTTCACGATATACCACAACCACAGGAAGTTGAGGAAGCAGTCGTACGTGATGCTCTCCATGTTGGAAATCCAGTTCAATATAGACCAGTTCTTGGTTGGCAGCAGGATGTCGCGGTGTTTGCGCAAGCGGAATCTTACGAGCGAACGCGACCATCTGATACGCTGGTGATACAGTTTATACCATTTCGTCGGCACGTTGGTCATGCAGATGGCATCTTCTGCGAATTTCACCTTGTATCCTGCCTTTCTTATCTTTTGTGTGAGGTCACCATCCAGTCCTGGTCCGATATCCCAGAATCCTACCTCTTTCAATGTCGCTCTGTCAAAAGCTCCAAAGGCACCCGATATGATGTGATAGATACCCAGCTCGCTCGTTACGATGCGTCCCACCTGAATGCGTTTCAGGTATTCAAACGCCTGTAGCGAAGAGCAGATGGTCTCCTTGTTGTTGCGTACCTTCACGCATCCGCCCACTCCCTTTACCATTCCGTCGATGTAGAAGGGCAGGAGAATCTTCTCCAGCGCATCACGGTCCAGTGAGGAGTCGGCATCCAGGCAGACGATGTATTTGCCTTTAGCCATCTGTGCACCATAGTTGCTGGCTGCCGCCTTGCCTCCTCGGTCTTCCAGTCGCAGGTAGTGGGTGATGTAACCTGCACGGTAGAGGTCGGTACATATCAGTTTGGTGTGATCGTCGCTGCCGTCGTCTACCACTATGATTTCATAGTTCCTGTAGGTCTGTTCAGCCAGCGAGTTCACCATCTTGTATATATGTTTACCCTCATTCTTTCCCGGCACGAGTATCGTTACGAGTGGATTCTCGCGATACAGATAGAATCGTGCCACTTCCTTTTCCTTCTCTATCTTGTTCCTGTTGGTCAGTCTGTTGAATATCACCAGATATTCCAGCAGGTAATATCTGGGCATCTCAATGAAGAACAGGAACCAGTAGGTGCTCAGGATGCTGCTCAGCGAGAGTGTACTCAACCAGTCCATGAAGTGGTTCAGAGTTTCTGTGATTTCAAACATACCTACTCATCTCCTTTTTTTACTAGTTGTTTCTTATCTCAATACCGTGAGCGCCAGGATGGCAAGCAGAATCAGTACACCGGCTATGGTAATCAGGATGGCTACCAGCTGCTTGTACAGTTTCACTCGCTTCAGTATCTTGTCGTTCTCATCCTCCTTAGGCTCTATTTCCAGTGGAGTCTCCGAGGTCTTGTTTTCTTCTTCCTCTGTCATTTCTTCTTCCGAATAGCTGCAGTAGTCATCCGGAGTCAGTTCTACGTAGTTCATCTTGTTGAAGAATTCCTCGTAGTTTCCCGTCACCTGCTTGGTCTTGGTGTCGAGAACGCAGCATATCAGCTCGTCAGGCTCTATCTTGTTGGCTACCTTTCTGATAGCCTTAGACATCTGCTTGCAGAGTTCCTGCTGCGCATCTTCCACGGTGATGTCGCTGAATACGGAATACGTGATGTAGAAGATGTTGTTGTTGTACGACACCTTGTGGTTGGAGAAGAGACGGCAGAAGGTGGCCTGCATGCTGTCCTTGATCTTCACCGTTTCCTGCTCTGCATTCAGTATCCATATCTTTCCTACCAGTACTGATACCTGTTCCTTGCGGTAGGTCTCCATCAGGAGTCGGCGCAGGCGGTTTACCAGCATTGGATATTCCATGAAGTTGTCGTAGAGGTTGGTCATGTTGTTGAACATCAGGCTGTCCTGTGTCAGGGCGCGCACGCCTTCCTCTGTTATCTCATAGTCCACTACGTCTCGTGGCACCAGTGCATTGACCGGGAAGGTACTCTCGCAGTAGCAGCAGGTTGCCTTGGTCAGTGGGGTGGTGAACGAGTTCTCACAGTCGTTGCATGTATATACCACTGCCGGTCGGTCGTAGTCTACACCGATGTGGCGCAGTTTCTTGTGACATTTCGGACAGACCAGCATACCGCCGATGTTGTATGAACTCTCCGGCGATACGTTGGCGCAACTGAAGTGGTGGATGATGTTCTGTATCTTCAGGTTGGAACTTCCACACTTCGGGCAGCACTCTGTATACAACAGGTGCGAGTGGTTGCACTTTGGACAGAGGTGCTCCTTGATGAGGTAGCGGTGTACCTTCAGTGCACCATATTCCACCATCGTATCCTTGAACATGAACATCTCGTTGAGATGGAACAGCCCCATACTGTGATAGTGCTCAAAGATAGGGTTGATGTATCCCAGGGATGATTTCTCCAGGAGTCGGTGTCCCATGATTCGCTGGTCGCGCGAGAGGAGATATCTCAGAATGTTGGCAAAGAGCTGGTTGGGCTGTGTAGGTCTTGCAGTTTCCTGCTTGATGCCGTACTTCTGTCTTGCCATCTTGATTCGGTCGATAATCTCGTAAACTTTCTCATTGCTCATATCGCTGACGTATGCGTCTACGATATAGTCAGTGATCTGTTCCTTTCCCGATACCGCCGTATTGACGAATATCGGTTTGTAGCTACATTTATACGATAGGATAGGACTGGCTCCAAACAATATTGCATGGAACGCACGGTCACTCTTCGTATTGATGTATATGCAGTCGAAGTAGTCAGACTGGATATCTGGTGTAGAGTCGATATCGATGAAGCTATCGATGGTCAGCACCATGTCTCCTCTTTTGTTTCTTCTTAGTCCAATCATTTCTTCACGTTGTCTTTGTTTTGGTCAGGTGTGACGAGCTTTGAACTTCTCGTTACATTTTGATTCTTGTCCACTGGGATGGTATACATCGGCAGTGGCTTAGGGTCTAACATCGCACTGATCTTGTTCACCCTGATTCTCACCGGCAGTTTGTTGCTCATCACCCATGCCGGCACTCGCTGGTTGGGTTTGAATGTGAATACTGCCACAACAGCGTTGGCATCGTGTGCGAAATTACTCTGCAGATGCTTCGGTATCTCCTCCACTCGCAGACCTACCATCTGCAGCTTCGCCTTCAGTACCACGTCCTTGTTCACGATGACGTCAGCATCGTCAGGACTTTCCATATACTTGATTTTTTCACTAGGCACGTATGTGATGATACCCAGGTGGCAGGCTGCATAGTCGGTATGCTGTATGGTGAGCACTTCGTCGCTCTTGAACACCAACGTCTTGTCGCTCACGTTTACCTTCGTGATATAGGCATCGGCAGGTGCACAGCAGTAATGTATCAGTCCGTTGTTGTAGATGCTGGTATTGCTGGAGTACGGCATGGCTGCTCCTGCCATTCCTGCACCTCTTCTGGTCATGAAGTTATAGGTGGTATTCTTGGCTTGTGAGTAGATAGCCACCTTGTTCACCTGCTTTCTCAATTCCTCTTCCACCTCTGCAATCTCAGCATCCAGCTGGTTGCGTTTGGTGTTGTTGGTCAGTCCATAGTAGATGTCTGAACTTTCCGAAGCCTTCTGCTTCTTCAGTTCAGCCAGTCGGGTGCGGAGAACCGGAATCTCTTCTCTAGCCAGTTTAGCCTGCACCTCCATGTCGTGAGTTTCCTTTACCGCCGTCGGTATGACGTTTGGATCATACTGGTTGACGATATTTCCCAGCAGCACGTAAGAGTAGAGCGTATCACCTTTGTGTACGACTTCTCCCACCTCCTTGTTCACCTTCAGTACGTAAATATCGTCAACTGCACAGATATGGTTTTCATCCAGTGTTACATATCCGTCATAGATAGCCCAGATCATTCTGGTAACGATATAGTACGCAGCCAGGATGATGACGAGGAGGAAGATCAGAGCGAAGATGATCTGCTGTCTTGCCAGACGGTGACTTTGCGATTTCAGCAAGTCGGCCATCGCCTGTTCCTGTGGCGTGCTGTTATATTGAAACTCATTCATAGTTCTATTTCCTTGAATATACTGTTGTTGTTATAGATGCTTACTGCCTTCTCGATATTGATGATGGCGAGTCCGCGGTTTAACATCAGCTTATACATTCTTTCCATGCTTTCGAGCAGTCCGGTATATTCTTCCATTCTCATCAGGTAGTTGTACCCGCGTTTCTGGTTTTTGTAAGCGAACCGTCGCATGTCGATGTACTTTCCTGTCTGTTGTATGTGGTATGCCTCAGTAGCTATAGCCTTGTTGAGGTTATCTATCTTTTTCAGCAGGATGCCTACCGATTGTCTGATTTCCTTCACGTCGGTGCTTCTGCTGTTCATGATGATTTCTTTCTGTGTCTCCAGTGCCTTTCTCTTTCTTGGATTCTCGTTGTAGATAGGCACGGTGAATCTGATTCCTACATCCCCATTGTGTGAGAATTTGTCGTTGCTCTGCCAGTAGGTTGACCATCTGGCGAATGGGGTGAGGCGTGTGGTGCTGAGATAGTTGTTCAGTTTGCTTTCGTTGTTGGCTATCTCCAGCTTCGTCATTACGATTCTCGCATCCAGGCTCTCTTGGTCTACATGTTCCCAGAGTGCAGTGGTGTCTACCACCACCTGTGTAGGCTTGATGCGGTAAATCGGTTTGTTGGTGATGTCTCTGTCTGAGCAGAGGATGGAGATGTCGTATTCAGCCTCCAGCTTGTCGTTCATCACCTTGAGCATCTTGTCGTTGCTGATTCGGTCTTTTTCCAGCATAAACTGATAAGCCTCGTTCATGATGTCGAGATTGTTCAGTTTGTGTGCTATGACGGTACCGATATAGAAGTTATATTGTTCGGTCAGCTCATCAGCTGCCTTTTCATAGATGTCTGCAGTTTGTCTCTTTTTGTCTTGAAGACGTGAGAGTTCGTTAGCTAGGGCCACTTTGGTTTTCTTTTCCTTTCCCTGGTAGAACTTGCTGTTGATGATGTTCCATCCCAGTTCAGCCTGTACTTTAGCCTTGTATTTAGAAACCTGTTCTGCATCGTCGTTGTCTGCATCGAAGTAGGAGTCAGGTCTAGCATAGATCTGTCCTGTTACTTCCAGACCGTTATGTCTGTCGATAGCCAACTGTTCGTGTGCAGTTTTAGCCCAGTATAAAGAGTCAGTGGTTTTAATGTCAGCAGTATGTTGTTTGTTGAGTCCCAGTTCGATGATGGGTGCTTTCACCCATATTGGGTTACTGATAAGTGTGTCTAGTTGTGCGAAGCGTTCATTGAAATGTTTCAACACGTTTTCGTTCTTCAGATTCTCGTAGACGAGCATTTTAGGGCTGAAACTCTTCTGCTGTTTTTTGCCTTGAGTTTGTGCCCCTGCCTGCTGTCCTCCGGTGAGAGTCAGAAGAGCTGTTGTTGTGTATAGTATTAATTTACGCTTCATTCTTTATCATATTAAAACACGATGAATGCAGCTGCAAGCTGTTGCAGCTGCATTCACTATGTTCTTAGTTTGTAAAATATCTATATTGCTGATGCAATGTCAATTAGCTTACTCGTTGTAAGAAACGTTAGTATCTGCATCGCAGTTATACAGCTTGTATACCTGCAAACGGTTCTTTCCATGTGCTACATAGATATAGCCGTTGTATACAGTTACATAGTTGGCAGAGTAGTTGCCTTTCTCTACCTTCTTATATCTTTCAGCAACCAAATTTCCATCCATGTCCAATACCTTCAGACCTGCTGAACCGTATGCAACATAGATGTATTTACCACCGATGAAGCAACCGTTGGCAGCTGCTTTATACAGACCAGCCTTGTCACCTTGAGTATTCAAAGCATTCTTAATCTGGTAGTGCCACTGTTCGTTACCATTTAAATCGTAGCAGTAGAAACCTGCACCTCCCAAACATGCGTATACTCTATCACCAACAAGTGCAATTGTATTTTTACCGTTGTTTGGAGTAATAGCTTCTACAGAGAAAGAATGTTCAGGTGTTATACTGAAGTCTGTTGTGCCAGCAGGATATATATTGATATGTGCTGGTATTGCAGTATTTTCATTCTCTGTTTCTGTGAGCTGTCTGTCAAATGTCAGAGATGCAATCTTACCGTTATTTAAAGAGAGATGCTTTACTCTACCATCAGTTTGGGTCATTTTGATTTCGTTGAAATCTGTATCGTAAACCATGTAACCTCTAGTAGTAGCAACAACATATTTGTCACCATCTCTAACAATGCAGTTCTCATCGTAGCCGAGCTTGGCATTTGCTGCTGTTGCTTGTACCAGATTAATCATCTGCATAGGCTCAACCGTCTTTGTTTCCTGATTCTCTGTAATCTCAGTAGATTCAGTATTCAGAAGTCCATCATTCTTAATGTCAATGGTAGCAGTCATTGCTCCCTTCTTGAAGTGTGAACCAACAGTCAATACTCTAGGAGTTGTAGTCTTGCCATCAATGATAAGATGGTTGAAGTCCATCATGTTCTCTGTATCCTGCAGGTATTGTTCCATTGTTACCTTATTGTTTGTAACAGGAGTGAATACTTCAAGACAAGCACCATGTCCAGCACCACGTGTGTGGTAAGACAGATACATCTTGTTGTTATATTCCTTGACACATGTCGCAGAGATATCGTGTGTATGATTAGGATACTCAATCGTTGTAATCAAGTCCAAGTCTGGTTTTGGCGTTGGGCTTGGACCTGGATTCGGTGTAGGATCTCCGTTGTCATTATGTCCTGGGTTACAAGCATCCTTTTTGATGGTGAAGTCATTCTGGTTTTCTGTTGTTACCGCAATGACGTTAGCTTCATTGTTCAGAGTTGTTTCTACAGGATTATCTGTCCATTCTTCACAGAAAACGCCCTTGAAGTAAATCTTACTTTCGTTACCGGAAGTTCTGAACATCTTCAGGTCATTTTTGTTTCCGTCACCGTGATTGTAATGCAGTTTACTGCCAATGATGTATGCAACAGCATTGGCGCCTTCCAATGTTATACTTCCTACACCTGCATTATGGTTGACATAATTTGGTGTATTGATGTAACTGTTGTTTTTTAAATATATATTGGAAGAAGCGCTCTGGTCAAGCTTTGCTGCATTCAGGTATGCAACGTGCAGTTCGCAATTATTTCCTGTTATGTTTATGTTTTCTGTAGCAAATACACCGCATTCATTATAGAGTTTTGCGCTGTTATTGAAAGTGATATTTTTAGCAGAAAGCTTTCCCCCAATATAGAAGTTGCCGTCAAAAGCTAAATCTTCATTTGGATATTCGAAACTTCCTGAGACGTAGAGTGTACCACCACCTTGCCATCCTCCCCAGGCTTTAGCCTTGAAATCTCCACCTACGTAGAGATGACCTTGGTTAAGGATTGTATTATTAGACCAATTGGCATCTCCATAATTGTATATGTATTGGCCTTTTGCTATAAACTTGTTTTCATTTGTAAATTGTAATGTACCATAATTATATATGGTAATTCCTGCAGAAGCCAGGTCGTATGTTGGATCTATTAAAGTAGCACCAGACATTACATAAATGGTCACATTACCTTGTAATTGGTAGACATTGGTAAGTTCCAGTGTAGCTCCTTTCTTTACATATATAGTTGTGTTGCCGACATTTCCCAATTGTATTTTCTTGTTGGAAGAAACAATATATGTACCAGCTTGACCAGCAGTTGTAATGTCACCTTCAAGTTCATTTCCTGTAGGGGTAATTGAAGATTCTGCAGGCATGGAATTGAAATCTCCAAAAACATCTGAGAAAGATGCTCTTGTAGCCTTAGTGCTTGTAACTTTGTAGTTGGTTACTCTTGCGCTCAATTCTTGTGCATCTGTATTTGATTTAACAGAAATACCTAGCAATTTAGAATTGGTTGTAGGCGTAATTGGATTTACGGGATTGTCTGTCCCGTTATCACTACAAGAAGCTAAGAGCAATGCTGCAAAGCTGAATGTTGCAAGTTTTATATTAAATGCTTTCATTTTAGCTTTCTGTTTTGTTATTATAATTTAATTAGCGTTTTACCTTAATGATTGCGTTTAGCCAGCTTGCTTTTGATTAGCTGGTTAAGTTTTTAATAAGGTATGCTCTCCCATCCATCGATGGGATGGGAGAGCAGAGGGTATTTTTTATGATTCTGTATTATTAAGCAGCTCCGCCAGTGAGCTTGAATACCTGGATACGTCCCTTACCGTATGCAACATAGATAAGACCATTCTTAACTGCTACATAGTTGGCAGAGTTTTTATTTGTTCCAATTCTCTTGTGAGTTACTTCCTTGCCATCCTTGGTGAGGATTACAAGACCATAAGCACCAGCTGCAACGTATACGTAGTTGTCGTCTACTGCTACACCATTGATGTAACCCTGACGCTTGTCAACGCTAACATTTTTATCGCCATGAGAGACAGGAGTTGTCCATTCTGTTGTCCATGCTTGGGCGCCATTGCTTTCATAGCACATCAAGCCCTTTGCACTCTTGCAGACGTAGATTCTGCCGTTGCTATCAATGGCAATCATGTTCTTGCCGTTGTTTGGTGCAATTGAACCAACATTGAAGTTACTTGTTTGCTTCATAGAATTGTCGAATACCTGTACCTCACCCTGAACTTCTGCATCACCTGCTGCAATCTCAGACTTGTAGTTCAAGCCAACGAGTGATGTACCATTTACTGCCACGAACTTAGCTTTGCCTGCAGTTGAGACTCTTGTTTCTACTTCTTTTCCTAATGTTGGTTCGTAAACTGAGTAACCAAGAGTGCTGGCTATAGCAATGTTGTTGCCAAATGGTACAACGCAGTTAGCGTCGCCCTTAACTTTGTTGTCTAACGCAGTAGTAGTCAAACCCTCAGTGATGTTCAACTTACCATCGCTGCCTATACCTGCATAGCTAATAGTAGCACCACCATACTGATTGCCATCCTTACCCTTGGCACTTCCAGCCAAGTACAGTTTGCTGTTGATGACGTTCAAGTGGTTGAAGTCGTATGTAGCTCCGGCTTGTGCCTGCTGCACTCTCTGTATCAATGAAAGCTGTTCGCCATTCATTTCTGCAACATCAATGCTTCCACCGAAATCTGTACCATTGGTATGGTATGAAACATACACCTTATTGTTGTCAGTAGGGAAGATGGCTGTTGCTGACTGAGTGTCTCTTTCGTAGTTTGCGATAGTAGACAACAGCATGAGCTTCTTCTGGTCTGCTACTTTGTATTCATCCTTCAGAACATAGCTGAAGTTTGGTCCAGTAGTCAAGGCTCCACCGCCAGTGATGTAGTCGTAATCCTGTACATCAGCATCAAAAGCCAAATAGTCGAAGTCTACCTTGTTAGCTTCTGCCTCTGCACCATTCTTATAGCTATCCTTAAACTGGGCCAGAATTGTCTGGTTGTTTGTATTTGGAGTGCTGATGAATTTGATGTTTTCATCTCCAGCATAGATAAACTTGTCTGCCTTGATGACTGCTACGTTGTTGGCATCACCACCCAATACTACCTGACCGGCAGTGTTGTCAGTCTTCAATGTGTTGACAGTCATTACGCCGTGGTTGCCGATTACAATTTGGCAGTTGCCCTGCAAGTCTGCTACAGCGTCTCCGGATGCTGTCTTGACATTTTCTTTACCTGTCTTGTCGTATGTGTTGTCTGTTACGTTCAGGTATGCAAGATTCATGTATGAACCTGCCTCCATGGTGAGCTTGTTCTTGATCTTTGCAGAGTAGTCAGAATAGAACTTACCGCCATTTTTGATAGTCATGTTCTTGACAATGGCTGCCTTACCTACATGCAATGCTCCGGCAAGAACAACTTCGTTGGTAAAGGTAACACGGTCCAATGTGTTGACTCTTGCACCAGCGTTGATAGTCAATGTCTTTGCACGAAGAGAAGCATATTCTGTTATTTCTTTATTGTAATTCTCGCTTTCTGGATTTGTTACAATATGGCTGTAACCACTGAGGTATACAGAACCATTGATGGTAATGTTTTGTGTTGGAGTTCCTTCAGAATATACGTCGACGATTTTGCCATCAATCTTTCCAAGAGCTCTTGAAGAATACAAGGTACCATCAATGATGATGTTTTCATTGTCGATGCTGTATGAACCAGACCCTTGAACATAGATAGTGTTGTTCTGAGGAATAGCACTTCCTGAGCCAGTATACTCCAGCTTACCACCCTTCAGGACGACGATGGTATTACCAGTTCCTAAGTTGCTATATTTAACGGTACTGTTACCAGCTACGAAGAGGACAGTGTTCTCAATTGTATTGTTAGAGAAGTCGTAAGTCTTTCCGCTTCTGGTCTTGTATTTGTTGTTTGACAAATCAGTTGCTGCGTTCAGCTGCAAAGCATCATCGGCAGAAGGAACTGCTGGCAAGGTGCTTTCAGTAAGTCCCTTGAACAATTCCTCGTCAATAGCACGAGTTCTTGCCTTGTTAGAGCTGCTGTGCTTGTAGTTTGTTACGCTGGCAGCCAACTGTGCAGCATCAGTCTGAGTAAGTCCAACCTTGGTAATCTCAGGTGTGATGGTACCAGGTGCATCTGGTGAAACAGGATCCGAAGAGCTGTCGCTACATGATGCGAAAACGAATGCTGCCAAACCTATAGCAGCAAGTTTAGAATTGAATACTTTCATATCTATTTAAGTTTAAATTGTATATTTCCTTACGTGGTGATTTTTTCATCAATCATCTTTATCATTTTGCCTAAAATCTTTTACTAAATTTGCCTAAAGTAGTTTCTTTGTATACTTTTAGGAGTTAACTAGTTCGCTCTTCGGGCTTTAGCCATCGATTAGACGGTGCAAATATAGTGTAATTATTTCAAATAAAGTAGATTTTGCAGTTAAATATAGTTAATATTAGCAAAGTTTAATAAAGAGCTGCTTGCTTGTGTTGTTGTGAGCGGTAACACAATGGTTGTTCTTCATAAGTATTTCAGTTGATTCATTACTTGTTCAGGGAATAAGAAGGAAAACTGGTTGTTGTTTTATGGTTTCAGTTAAAAATCCTTGTAACATTCCCAGTTCTCTTCTTTTTCCCACAGATTTTTTCTTTTCCGCTGCTTTCTTCTTTTTCCCACAGATTTCACGAATTTCACGGATTTTTCAGTTCAGTCTGAATGCTTTTAAACCTCCTTCAGGCGTTCTATCTCTTCTGGTGACAAGCCTGTGGCTTGGGTTATTTGAGCAATAGGAAGCCCTAAGGTCAGAAGATTTCTGGCGATCTCCAAGCTCTTGTTCAGCTCGCCTTTTTCTATGCCATGTTTTATGCCTTCTTCTCTTCCTTCCGCTCTTCCTTCTTCTCTTCCTTTCTGATATCTGTCGTCCAATAGGGTTCTTTCAACACTTACGGAGTCCCAGAACTTGTCGTATGCGCGGAGCTCAGCATCAGTAAAGCCGGATACTTCAAGATCTTCTACGGCTTTTCCAATCTCCGGATCATTAAGCAAATCGGCAGGAATCTCCTTCGTGTTGGAATTGATTTCCGTCAGGAAACGAAGCCATAATACCATCATGCGCTTGTCGGCGATGGAATGAGGAGTGAACTTAGGGAGTTCTATGAAGGTGAAATGCAAGCCTTCGATGACCTTATTGCTGTCCTTATCGTGCACGATGCGGTAGTTGTGGATGAAATCAGGAGTATCATGCGCAAAGATATCATTTATCAGATTCAGGGAATATACGGGCTGGAGTTCGCTGTATTTTCCTCCCTTTTTAGCCTGACTCACATAGAGTTTGGATGCATTGAACAGTACTCGCTGCTGGAAGGCATCAGACCATTCCATCTGCATTTCCACGCAGAACTTCCTGCCTCTGACGTCGGTGCAGAGTACATCCACAATGGTATTCTTGCCTCCTTCGAGCTGGGGCACAAGCTCTGTTGGCAGATACTTGATTTCATGTATCTGCTCCTCTTCGCTGAGTGGCAGGAGGGCGTTCAGAAGACTGATCAGTCTTTTGGGATGATTGCCGAATATCTTCTTGAACGTAAGGTCTGCCTTAGGATCTAAGTACTTCATAACCATCTGTTTTAAAATGATACCGCAAAGTTACGACTTTATTTCCAAACCTGCAAGCTTTTTCTGGAATTTTTTATAAGAATAGATTTGGAATAAGGCTTACGTAAGGTTTGTTTAAGCCTAACGTAAAGGTTAAATGAGGCTTAAACCAACTCAGTTTAAGGCTTAAATGAAACCGGAAAGAGGCTTAAATGGATTCCGTTTAAGGCTTGAATGGATTTGGAAAGAGGCTTAAACCGATTCCGTTTAAGGCTTGAATGGATTTGGAAAGAGGTTTGGATGGATTCAGAAAGTGGCTTGGATGAAATAGTAGGAACTTTAGCAAGTAACCCCCACACGCCCTGAAAGGGCAGAAGCTCCTAGCCCAGGGCAACGCCCTGGGTAATCACGAATCCAAACCTGTCGCCCTGTAAGGGCAAAAGCTTTACTAATTGCCTGGTTTTAAAGCTTTTGCCCTTACAGGGCGCATTGCTGATTGCTGTTTGTACCCAGGGCGTTGCCCTGGGCTAGGAGCTTCTGCCCTTTCAGGGCGTGTGGGGCTTGGCTTTCGGTTTCTTTCAGGGTGTGTGGGACTTGGCTTTCGGTTTCTTTCAGGGCGTGTGGGGCTTGGCTTTCGATTTCTTTCAGGGTGTGTGGGGCTTGGCTTTCGGTTTCTTTCAAGGCGTGTTGAGGGGATTTTTTCAAATTTCTGCAACCTTTTGCTCCTTTCTTTCGTCTAAAGGCCAGAAATACGAACAATTTAAATATTGAAGGATTATGAAAAGTATTGGTTTGATGGTGGCTGGTGCCGCTATGTTCTTGGCTGCTGCCGGACTTACTGCCTGCAGCTTTGATTCTACGACGAGTTCTACCGTGAAGGGAGATTTGAATTACGTGCAGGATGACTTGCGCGAGAAGTCTTTCAAGGCGATTGATGTAGAGGCTGTGGCTGATGTCTATTATACCCAGAATGATGGCGATAAATGTGACGTCCGACTGGACTATTCAGCCATCAAGGATGAGAAGTTCCTGCAGCAACTGAAGGAGAAACTGAAAGTGGTGTATCGCAACGACGAGGTGATTATCGGATTCAACAGCAGAATGACGGTGCCTGCTTCCTGCAACTCTGAAAACAAGCGACTGAAGATTTATATCACCAGCCCGGACCTGGTGAAGGTGACACAGGAGGGTACGGGAAGCTTCCATGCCAAGACCATCAACAGTGACCGTTTCGCCATTGATAACGAAGGCGTAGGCTCTGTCTATATCGGAAAGATTCTTGCCAACAAGGTGACTGTCGACAATGAGGGCGTAGGCTCCGTGAATATCGATGATGTGGCTGGAGATAACATGACTGTTGACAATGAGGGCGTAGGCTCCGTGAAGATCGCTAACGTTTCCATGGGAAGTCTGAAGGTGGACAACGAGGGCGTAGGCTCTGTGAACCTGGGATTCTTCAAGGGCGGCAGCCTGTCGATTATGAACGAAGGCGTCGGAAGCGTGAAAGCCAAAGTCGATTGCCAGTCTGTCAATGCAACATCGGAAGGTGTAGGCGGAATCAATCTGAGTGGCGTCACCCGTCAATACAGCAAGAAGAAAGACGGCATTGGAGGAATTTCGGATGGTGGATTGACGGTAAGAAAATAACGTAAGTTATTGAAAATCAAAATAAAAAATGCAGGGGAAATATGCCGAAGCCAAATTGCGAAGAATTGAGCAATTCGGCTTCGGCTTAAACCTCTTATTTTTTTTCTATTTTTTCTTTTATTTATTTTCTTTTTTATCTTTTCTTCTTGCTACTTCTTCTTGTCGCTTTTTTCTTTTCTTTTTTTCTTGTTTTCTTTTTTTTCTTCTCAAAAGAATGCCGAATTTACGGTATTTAACATTTGAAAAGCGTCAGAAGTGCCCTCAGAAAAGGTTCAAAAGAAAACGGTTAGAAGTCCCATTTCACACCAAGGCAAGGACGAACCATCCAGCCGGCATTGCTGCCGAAGTTGTGGCTGATTTCTACCTCGCTACCAACGCTGAGGTTCTCGCAGCCGAAGTGCTGGCCTACGTTGTACCAGAGCTGTGGCTCTGTGGTGAAGACGGTGTGCTCAGGAGTATAGGCTACTTCGCCATTCTTGTCGAGCTTCACGTTTCCGTCCTTGTCAAGCATACTTGTGTGGTCCTCCCACCAGAAATCAGCGAAGCCGCTAAAGTTCAAACCCTTTAATCCAAAGATGTCCTTGCATCCCCAAACTGCGGTAAACTGCATTGGCACATTCTGGTCGGTCTTACGGATAGTCTTGTAGAGTGCCTGGAGTGTCAAGGTGTTCTTGAAACTCTTGTCGTGCATGAAATACTCCACACCGAAGAGCCATGCGTTGTTGATAGGGTAGTTCTTGGTGATACCGCCATTGTACTCAACGTGGAGGTTCCAGTTCTTCATCTTGGTGTTCTGCCAGAAGTTCAAGGCACGTGAAATCTCGGTATAGGTTCCACCCTGTGCTACGTTAGGACTGCTGGAGTCCATCTTGTCGTAATTGAAGTCGTGGTCTACAAAGAAATAAGTGTTACCCCATTTGTCCTGCTTGAACATTTCAAGTGTGAGGGTAACAAACTTGCGGTCACTGCCGAAATCATAGAAGACTTGGGCGTTGGTCTGTGCTAAAGTCTTGCTCGCTGGGAGCAACGCAAGTGCCATGAGCAGTAGGCTTTTCATCTTTTTCATAAATCTTTTCTTTTCTTAATTATTTATTTAGTGAAACAAAAAACTGCGGACGGTAAAGCCCGCAGTTTGTAATAATAATATCCTTATTTTGTAAATATCTTTTAGTATGCGAACAAAGGATAGTCCTTCATGGTCTCGTTCACCTTCTCACGAACGCGTGCGATAACCTTCTCGTCCTCAGGAGAATTCAATACCTCCTCGATGAGTTCTGCGATGAGGTGCATCATGTCTTCCTTGGCGCCACGGGTTGTCATGGCTGCTGTACCCAGACGGATACCTGATGTCTGGAAGGCTGAACGTGTGTCGAATGGAACCATGTTCTTATTGACTGTGATGTCGGCTGCAACGAGCGCATTCTCAGCTACTTTACCTGTAAGGTCTGGATATTTACTTCGGAGGTCAACGAGCATGGAATGGTTGTCTGTACCACCGCTCACGATGCCGAATCCACGGCCGATGAGGTCGTCTGCAAGAACAGCTGCGTTCTTCTTGACCTGAGCTGCATACTCCTTCCATGAAGGCTGCAGATTCTCATTGAAGGCAACAGCCTTGGCTGCGATCACGTGCTCCAAAGGACCGCCCTGCTGACCAGGGAATACGGCAGAATTCAAGAGCATGCTCATCTTCTTAACCTCGCCCTTCTTGGTAGTCAATCCCCAAGGATTGTCAAAATCCTTACCCATGAGAATGATACCACCACGAGGACCACGGAGCGTCTTGTGGGTAGTAGAAGTAACGATGTGAGCATACTTCAATGGGTTGTCCAACAGACCAGCTGCAATCAGACCGGCAGGGTGAGCCATATCGATCATCAGGAGAGCACCTACCTCGTCGGCAATCTTGCGCATGCGGGCATAATCCCATTCACGGCTGTATGCACTACCACCACCGATAATCAGCTTAGGCTTGTTCTCCAGCGCCAGCTTCTCCATCTCGTCGTAGTCCACGCGGCCGGTCTCCTTGTTCAGGTTGTAACCGATAGGGTGGTAGAGGATACCAGAAGTATTGACGAGGCTACCATGAGAAAGGTGACCACCATGGTCGAGGTTCAAGCCCATAAAAGTATCGCCAGGCTTCAAGACTGCGAGCAATACAGCTGCGTTAGCCTGTGCGCCAGAGTGAGGCTGTACGTTGGCGTACTCAGCACCAAAGACTTTCTTGACGCGTTCTATAGCCAGGTTCTCAACAATATCCACCACTTGGCAGCCACCGTAGTAGCGTTTGCCAGGCAGACCTTCTGCATACTTGTTAGTAAGGTAAGAACCCATAGCGTTCATCACCTCGTCACTTACGAAATTCTCAGAAGCAATCAGCTCCATACCTTTCAGCTGACGCTGATGTTCTCTTTCGATTAAGTCGAAAATCTCTTGATCTTTTACCATTTCTGTTTACTTTTTATGGTTGATGTTTAATGAAATCGGGTGCAAAAATAAGCAATATCTCTCAAACTACCAAATAAATTGTAACATTTCGAGTGATATTGCTTACTTTTTGTTATAAACTGCCTGTTTTTATTATTTGCAAAGCTCTACTTTGCCCAGTTGCTGCTCCTTGTCGCAGTAGTGGCAACGCACGATGCCGAGCGCTTTGTCAACTGTATGGAAGAGGGTCTGCATAGGCTCATTGTTGGTGATGCACTTAGGGTTGTTGCATTTCACGATGCCCTTCAATGTATCAGGAGTCTCGACAGTCTTCTTCTCTACGATTTCGTAGTCCTTGATGATACTCAGTCCGATGTTAGGAGCCACTACAGAGAGGCGGTTGATTTCCTCATCGGTGAAGTACTTGTTGGCAACCTTGATGATGCCCTTCTTGCCAATCTTCTTACTTGGCAGGTTGTAGCCGATGGTGACAGGAGTTTCCATCTTCTCCAACTGGAGGAGGTTTACTACCTGATAGGTCTTTTCGGCTGGTATATGGTCGATTACGGTACCGTTCTCGATAGCCGCAACCACTAATTGACTTTTATTGTTTCCCATTTCTTTTTTTTTAATGTTGAGTGTTGAATGTTGAATGTTGAATGTTGAGTGTTGAGTGAGGCTTGCGCCCTTGAGGACCATGTTAAGTGTCCGTTAGGCAACTCAACATTCAACATTCAACAATCAACATTATTCAATGATTGTCTTGTCATTCTTCACTTCCTCGAGTGAGATGCCGAGGCAGTGGCAGAAGATAGCCTCACGTGCATAGAGACCGTTCTGGGCCTGCTGGATATAGTATGCATGTGGATCGTCATCTACATCGTATGCAATCTCGTTCACGCGTGGCAGTGGGTGCATGATCTTCATGTTCTCCTTAGCCTTGCAGAGCATATCGCGCTTCAGGATATACACGTTCTTCACGCGCTCATATTCCATAAGGTCGGAGAAGCGCTCCTTCTGAACACGGGTCATGTAGAGAATGTCGGCATCGGCAATCACGTCCTCGTTGAAGTCTTCATGCTCCACGTACTTGATGTTATGCTCCTTGCAGTAGAGTTTATACTCCTCAGGCATAGCAAGTTCCTTAGGTGCGATGAAGTGGAAGGTAGGATTGAAATGGCGCATGGCAGTGATAAGTGAGTGAACGGTGCGGCCATACTTGAGGTCACCCACGAGATAGATATTCAAGTTCTCCAAGGTACCTTGGGTCTTGTAGATAGAGTAGAGGTCGAGCAGGCACTGTGAAGGATGCATGTGAGCACCGTCGCCTGCATTGACGATAGGCACTGGAGCCACTTCGCTGGCATACTGTGCGGCACCCTCGATGAAATGGCGCATGGCAATCACGTCAGCGTAATTGCTTACCATGAGGATGGTGTCTTTGAGCGTTTCGCCCTTGGTAGTGCTGGAAGTCTTGGCATCGGAGAAACCGATGACACGAGCGCCAAGGCGATTGGCTGCTGTTTGGAAACTGAGCTGTGTACGAGTAGAAGGCTCGAAGAAAAGGGTCGCTACGACCTTTCCCTTCAACAGCTCCCTGTTAGGATGCTTTTCAAACTCCTGTGCCATCTCCAAGAGATAGGTGATCTTCTCTTTAGAGAGGTCTGCAATCGTTACAAAATTATGTTTTTCCATTTGTTTTTGATTGTAATGTTCTAAAATCGCCCCCAAAGTTACAAATAATTTTCGATTTATGTGCGATAAGTCAAAACTTTTATGTAATTTTGCACAAATATTTATTGAATTTACTGATGAGAAAAAGATTTATACATACTTTATGGGGTATTTTCGCTGCCGGAATCGTCTGCGCAGTGGCGGCTTTCTTTGCCATCTGGTATGGTAAGATTGGCTACATGCCCGACATTGAGGATCTGCAGAATCCAATCAACCGATTCGCCACTCAGGTGTATTCGGCAGACGGAAAGGTGCTGGGAACATGGAATCTCAACAAGGAGAACAGAATCGTGATTCCCTACAAGAAGATGTCACCTTATTTAATAAAGGCGCTCGTGGCTACCGAGGATGCCCGTTTCTATGAGCATTCTGGCATCGACTACCGTGCCCTGGGACGTGCCATCATCAAGCGTGGTATCCTGGGACAGGCGAATGCCGGCGGTGGCAGTACCATAACCCAGCAGCTTGCCAAGCAGCTCTATTCCGAAAAGGCAGGGAGTACGCTGGAGCGACTCCTGCAGAAACCGATAGAGTGGGTGATTGCCATCAAGCTGGAGCGATACTACACCAAACAGGAGATTATCGCTCTCTACCTCAACTACTTCGACTTCCTGCATAATGCCGTGGGTATCAAGACGGCGGCAAATACCTATTTCAATAAGGAACCGAAGGACTTGACGCTCTGTGAGGCGGCTACCCTGATAGGACTGTGCAAGAACCCGTCGCTCTTCAATCCGGTCCGCTATCCGGACCGTGCCCGTGAAAGACGAAACGTGGTACTCTCCCAGATGGTAAAGGCGGGCTATCTCAGCCGGGGTGAGTATGGACAGTATTCTGCCGAACCGCTGACGCTGAACTTCCACCGCACCGACCATAAGGACGGTTCTGCTACTTATCTGCGTGAATACCTGCGCCATTACATGATGGCAAAGCGTCCTGAACGCAGCAATTATCCGTCCTGGAGCTATGCCCAGTTCGTGACGGATTCCATCCTGTGGAACACTGATCCGCTCTACGGATGGTGCAACAAGAACTTCAAGAAAGACGGTTCGCCATACAATGTATACAGTGACGGTCTGAAGGTGTTCACTACCATCGACAGCCGCATGCAGCGATATGCCGAAGAGGCTGTATACCAGCACGTGGCGCGCTATCTGCAGCCTATCTTCAGCAGGGAGACATCCCGGAAGCCAAGTTCGCCTTACAGCGACAAGCTGACGCCTAAGCAGATTAAGGTAATCCTGAACCGCAGCGTTACGCAGAGTGAACGTTATCAGACGATGAAGGCGGCTGGTTATTCTGAACAGGAGATTCATGATGCCTTCCGCAAGAAGATAGATATGACGGTATTCACCTATCATGGAGACGTGGATACGCTGATGAGTCCGCTGGATTCCATCCGCTATTACAAGACCTTCCTACGTAGCGGATTCATGAGTATGGATCCGAAGACCGGTGCCGTGAAGGCATACGTAGGTGGATTGGACTATTCTCACTTCATGTACGACATGGTGAGTCTGGGACGCCGACAGGTGGGTTCTACCATCAAGCCGTTCCTCTACAGTCTGGCAATGGAAAACGGCTTCTCGCCATGCGATCTGGCTCCAAACCGCCAGCAGACCTATATGGTAGCCGGAAGACCTTGGACGCCACGTAACGCCAACCATTCGCGCTATGGACAGATGGTGACGCTGAAGTGGGGATTGCAGCAGAGTAACAACTGGATCAGTGCTTATCTGATGAGTAAGCTGAATCCACAGCAGTTCGTTCAGATGTTGCGCGATTTCGGAATCAATAATCCTGATATCCACGCCTCTATGAGCTTGTGTCTGGGACCATGCGAGGTGAGCGTGAGCGAGATGGTAAGTGCCTATACAGCCTTTGCCAACCACGGTATCCGTACGGCTCCGATGTTCGTGAGTCGCATCGAGGACAATGAAGGCAATACCATTTCTACCTTCCAACCTCGCATGAACGAGGTGATAGGTGCAGAAAACGCCATGAAGATGCTCACCATGCTGATGGGTGTAGTAGATGGCGGTACAGCCGGAAGATTGCGCTACCGCTATAATCTGGAAGGACAGATTGGTGCCAAGACGGGTACCACCAACAATAACAGTGACGGATGGTTTATCGGATTCACTCCACAGCTGGTCAGTGGCTGCTGGGTAGGAGGTGAGGAGCGTGATATCCACTTCGATTCTATGAGTATGGGACAGGGAGCCACCATGGCGCTTCCTATCTGGGCTATATTCATGAAGAAGGTTTATGCCGATCCTACGCTGGGCATCAGTCCGGACGTGAAATTTGATTTACCTGACGGTTATGATCCATGTCATAAGCCGATGTCGGAACAGGATGATTTCGAGCAGGTAGATGGCATCGATGAGGTGTTTGAGTAAGCATTCGCCATTTTTGCATAGTTTTACTTTTAAATTGTGCAAAAATGGCGATTGTTTTTTGCTTATATGCGTTTTTTTTTGTATTTTTGCAAAGTTTTAGGGCTGTTATTGCTGATATGGCTAAGACAGCGGTTCGGCTCTTTACTTGAATCAAGGAAATAAAATAAAAATTCATTATAATGAACGTTTCATATAAATGGCTTAAAGAATACGTCGATTTCGACCTGACACCACAGGAGACAGCCGATGCGCTGACCTCTTGCGGACTCGAAGTGGACGCTTTGGAAGAAGTACAGACTGTAAAAGGTGGACTGAAAGGTCTCTATGTAGGTAAAGTATTGACATGCGAGGAGCATCCTAACAGCGATCACCTCCATGTTACAACCGTTGACTTGGGCAAGGGTGAGCCACAGCAGATTGTCTGCGGTGCGCCTAACGTAGCTGCCGGTCAGAAGGTAATCGTTGCCGACTTGGGCTGCGTGCTCTATGATGGCGACCAGAGTTTTACCATCAAGAAGAGCAAGCTGCGCGGTGTGGAGAGTCTGGGTATGATCTGTGCTGAGGATGAGATTGGCGTGGGTACTTCTCACGACGGCATCATCGTACTCCCAGAGGATGCACCTGTAGGTCAGCCTGCTGCTGAGTACTATCACCTGGAGAGCGACTGGCTCATCGAGATTGATATCACTGCTAACCGTGCCGATGCACTCGGTCATTGGGGTGTGGCACGCGACCTCTATGCATGGTTGAAGCAGAACGGTTATGAAACCAGTCTGCATCGCCCTTCCTGCGATGAGTTCGTAGTGGATAACGAAGAACTTCCTATTGAGGTAGAGATTGAAAACACTGAGGCTTGCAAGCGCTATGCCTGCGTAAGCATCACCGGTTGTGAGGTGAAGGAGAGTCCAAAGTGGTTGCAGGATAAGCTGAACATTATCGGTTTGCGACCAATCAACAATATCGTGGATATCACCAACTACATCATGATGGCATACGGTCAGCCATTGCACTGCTTCGATGCAGACATGGTTACCGGTCATAAGATTGTAGTCCGCACCCAGCCAGAGGGCACCAAGTTCATCACTCTCGATGGCGAGGAGCATACCTTGGGTGAGCACGACCTGAGCATCTGCAATGCTGAGGAGCCAATGTGTATCGCCGGTATCTTCGGCGGTAAGGGTTCAGGTACTTACGAGACCACCAAGAGTGTGGTTCTGGAGAGTGCTTACTTCCACCCAACATGGATCCGCAAGAGCGCTCGCCGTCATGGCTTGAGCACAGATGCCAGCTACCGTTTTGAGCGTGGCGTAGATCCAAACGGACAGATTTATGCATTGAAGCAGGCAGCTATCCTCTGCAAGCAGTTGGCTGGCGGCAAGGTTTCCATGCAGATCAAGGATGTATATCCAGAGCCAATGCAGGATTTCCCAGTTCGCCTGAACTATGAGTATGCTCATCGCCTCATCGGTAAGGAGATTGGTGCTGAGACCATCAAGAGCATCGCTACCTCTCTCGAGATGAAGATTGTGAAGGAGGATGCTGAGGGCATCGACCTTCTGGTTCCTGCTTACCGTGTGGATGTTCAGCGTCCTTGCGACGTGGTAGAGGATATCCTCCGTATCTACGGATATAATAATGTGGAGATTCCTACCCAGTTGAAGAGTTCTTTGACTGTTCAGGGTGATGAGGACAAGGCTTATCACAGCCAGAACCTCGTGGCAGAGCAGTTGGTAGGTGAGGGCTTCATGGAGATTCTCAACAACTCTCTGACCAAGACCAGCTACTATACCGACCTGGAGCTGAACAAGTATCCACTGGAGAACGTGGTGAAGGTGATGAACCCATTGAGTGCTGATCTCGGTGTGATGCGTCAGACCATGCTCTTCGGCGGTTTGGAGAGCGTAGCCCGCAACATCAACCACAAGAGTCAGAACCTGAAGTTCTTCGAGGTGGGTAACACCTATTTATATAATAAGGAGAAGTGGAGCGAGGAGAGTCCTATCAAGGCTTACTCTCAGGAGGCTCACATGTCACTCTTCATCACCGGTAAGCGCGTAGAGGGCAGTTGGGCTCATGCAGATGAGCAGAGCAGCATCTACGAGTTGAAGGCTGTGGTAGAGAATATCCTGCGCCGTGTAGGTATGCCACAGAACAACCTGGTCATCAAGCACAGCGACAACAACATCTTCTCTAAGGGTGTAAGCTATGAGACCCGTGCCGGCAAGGTATTGGTAGAGATGGGTATCCTGAGCCACAAGCTCAAGAAGGCATTCGACATTGAGCAGGATGTATTCTATGCTGATGTTCACTGGGACAACGTGGTGAAGACCGTGAAGAAGGTGAACCTTACTTACACAGATATCAGCAAGTATCCATCTGTGAGCCGCGACCTTGCACTGCTCGTTGACAAGAACGTAGAGTTTGCACAGATTGAGCAGATAGCCCATCAGACCGAGAAGAAGCTCCTGAAGAGCGTGGTACTCTTCGACGTATATGAGGGTAAGAACCTGCCAGAGGGCAAGAAGAGCTATGCCGTGAACTTCATCCTGCAGGATGAGGAGAAGACATTGAATGACAAGCAGATTGATGCTATCATGAAGAAGCTCATCGCCAACCTCACAGGCAAGCTCAATGCAGAATTGAGATAATATTATAATTAAAAAACGATAAATATTTAAAATTTTATTCCAATGGGAAGAGCATTTGAATATCGTAAAGCTACAAAGCTGAAAAGATGGGGCCACATGGCCAAGACATTTACTAAGTTGGGTAAGCAGATTGCTATTGCTGTGAAGGCAGGCGGTCCAGAACCAGAGAACAACCCAACCTTGCGTGCTATCATCGCTAACTGTAAGCGTGAGAACATGCCTAAGGATAACATCGCTCGTGCCATCAAGAACGCTTGTGGCAAGGATACCAGCGATTACAAGGAGGTAACATACGAGGGATATGGCCCTCACGGAGTTGCTGTCTTCGTTGATACATTGACAGATAACACAACCCGTACTGTGGCTGACGTTCGTTCTATCTTCAACAAGTTCAGCGGTAACCTGGGTACAACAGGTTCTCTGTCTTTCCTCTTCGACCACAAGGCTGTGTTCACATTCAAGAAGAAGGAAGGTCTGGATATGGACGAGATGATTCTCGACCTGATCGACTACGGCGTAGAGGACGAGTTCGATGAGGATGAGGAGAACAACGAAATCACTATCTACGGTGCTCCTACAAGCTTCGGTGAGATTCAGAAGCACCTGGAGGCTGAGGGCTTCGAGGTAACTGGTGCTGAGTTCACCTACATCCCTAACGATTTGAAGGATGTTACTGCTGAGGAGCGTGAGACTATCGACAAGATGGTTGAGAAGTTGGAAGAGTTTGACGATGTTCAGACTGTTTACACCAACATGAAGCCAGAAATTCCTGCAGACGCAGAATAGTATTATTTTTCGTATGATATTTAAGTTTTGTTTTAAAGCTTTTGCCCTTACAGGGCGTTAGGGCATTGCCGTTTATACCCAGGGCGTTGCCCTGGGCTAGGAGTGGTTGCCCTTTCAGGGCGCTTGGCAAAAATTAAATAATCATACGAGCACGCCCTAAAAGGAGTAGCCCAACCGGTGCTGCTTTTTACCGGCACGCCCTGAAAGGGCAGAAGCACATAGCCCAGGGCATCGCCCTGGGTTTTGTGTTTATTTCCCCATGCGCCCTGTAAGGGCAAAAGCTTTAAAATAAGGAGAAAACATTATGATTAATTCTAACAATGAAAATCAGGATAAGTTGACGAAAGTAACTTATCAGACTCATGGCACCTGCTCAAAATACATCTGCATCAGTATAGATGAAGATGGAAATGTGCAGGATGCCCAGTTCATCGGAGGCTGCGATGGCAATACCAAGGGCGTTTGTGCTTTGATTAAAGGCGTGAAGGCAAAGGAGGTCATCGCCCGACTGAAGGGTATCACTTGTGGCAATAAGCCTACTAGCTGTCCAGACCAGTTGGCGACAGCTTTGCAGGAAATGGGATATTAATAGTGTTTTAGGCACGGATTACTAGCTAGTAATCCGTGCCTTTTCTACTACTAGTACTCCGTGTCTTTTCTAATACTTGAAGATATCATCCAGTAACACCTCCTTCGGGTTCTTAGCCGAATGATATACGAAACGGAAGGTGAAATGCTCTTCCTTATATTTCTTCAGACCAGGGTTGTTGTCCAGGGCTTCCTTCTGAATCTTATGGAGTTTATCCTTGTTGGCATCAATCGCCTGCTTGTTATCTGCCTTGTTTCTCAAAGAGATATAGTACGTATACATCTTCTTGGTTTTATCAAATGCAGCACTGTCAGTCCTGGCGTCGTTGACGTATGGAGTAGGACAGTACTTTTCAGTATACTCCTTGGCTTCACGAGCCGCTTTGTCCTCCAGACTTTCTGTACAAGAAACGAGCAAAGAAGCAAAAATACCGATGTAAATCAACTTTTTCTTCATGATTTTTCTATATTTTATCTAAAAATCCCTATTATTTTCAATATTTTGTGCAAAGATACGAAAAAAAATACTATCTTTGCACTCTAAAGAGAGAAAAATTATATGGAGAATATAAATAAAATAAGAAATTTCTGCATTATTGCACATATTGACCATGGTAAAAGTACCCTGGCGGACCGTTTGTTAGAGAAGACCCAGACCATCAAGATTACTGAAGGACAGATGCTTGATGACATGGACCTGGAGAGGGAGCGTGGTATCACCATCAAGAGCCACGCCATCCAGATGGAGTACAAGGCAAAGGATGGACAGACTTACATCCTCAACCTCATTGATACTCCGGGACACGTTGACTTCTCTTACGAGGTTTCCCGTTCCATTGCTGCATGCGAGGGAGCGCTCTTGGTCGTGGATGCCACACAGGGCGTGCAGGCTCAGACCATCTCTAACCTCTATATGGCTATAGAGCATGACCTGGAAATCATTCCGGTCATCAACAAGATAGATATGCCTTCGGCAATGCCGGAGGAGGTAGAAGACGAAATCGTAGACCTGATTGGTTGCAAGCACGAGGATATCCTCCGTGCTTCAGGAAAGACCGGTGAGGGTGTTGAGGAGGTACTGGAGGCGGTGGTTAACCGTGTTCCTGCTCCTACAGGCGATGATAAGGCTCCATTGCAGGCGCTCATCTTCGACTCTGTATTCAACTCTTTCCGTGGCATCATCGCTTATTTCAAGATAGAAAACGGCGTGATCCGCAAGGGTGACAAGGTGAAGTTCTTCAATACTGGCATGGAATATGATGCCGATGAAATCGGTGTACTGAAGATGGACATGATTCCTCGCAAGGAATTGGGTACCGGTGAGGTAGGTTACATCATCTCGGGTATCAAGAATGCTACCGAGGTAAAGGTGGGTGATACCATTACCCATATCGCCCGTCCTTGTGACAAGGCGATTGCGGGATTCCAGGAAGTGAAGCCAATGGTCTTCGCCGGCGTTTATCCTATCGATCCTAGCGATTACGAGAATCTGCGTGCATCGCTCGAAAAGCTGCAGCTCAACGATGCTTCCCTGACCTTCTCGCCAGAGAGCTCGGTGGCTCTGGGCTTCGGTTTCCGTTGCGGATTCCTCGGATTGCTCCACATGGAGATTGTGCAGGAACGTCTGGACCGTGAGTTCAACATGGATGTCATTACCACTGTGCCTAACGTATCCTATATGGTTTACGACAAGCAAGGTGGTGAGAAGGAGGTTCACAATCCTTCCGGATTGCCTGACCCAACCATGATTGACCATATCGAGGAACCATATATCCGAGCTACCATCATTACGGATGCCAACTATATTGGCCCTATCATGAAGCTCTGTCTGGATAAGCGTGGTGAACTCATCAACCAGGAATACGTGAGTGGCAATCGTGTGGAGTTGCACTTCATGTTGCCATTGGGCGAGATTGTCATCGATTTCTACGATAAGCTGAAGAGTATCTCCAAGGGTTATGCTTCGTTCGACTATCATATCGATTCCTTCCGTCATTCCGACCTGGTGAAGCTCGATATTCTTCTGAATGGAGAACCGGTGGATGCGCTGAGCACCTTGACCCATCGCGACAATGCCGTAAGCTTCGGCCGCAGAATGTGCGAGAAGTTGAAGGACCTGATACCACGTCAGCAGTTTGATATTGCCATCCAGGCAGCTATCGGTGCAAAGATTGTTGCACGTGAGACAGTGAAGCAGGTACGTAAGGATGTTACTGCCAAGTGTTATGGTGGTGACGTGAGCCGTAAGCGTAAGTTGCTTGAGAAGCAGAAGAAGGGTAAGAAGCGCATGAAGCAGATTGGTAATGTGGAGGTTCCACAGAAGGCCTTCCTTGCTGTGCTGAAACTCGATTAATATAGAAATAACATTAACTAATATATAGGAGGTTTTTTTATTATGGCTGACTTGATGAAGGTAATAGTACCTAAGCGCGACATAGCCAGAGAGCTTGCACGTAAATACAGTACGATGACTCACGACGAGCTGGATGTCCTGGAGGACCTGCTTGTGCCGGTAAAGTATGGCAAGGGCGAGAAGATCTTGTCCGAGGGTGAAGTATGTACGGGTATTTCGTATATAGAGAAGGGCTTGGTGCGACAGTTTTACATCAAGAATGGCAAGGAGGTGACCGAGCACCTGGGTGTGGATCATTCCATCTTCATGTGCATTGAAAGTCTCTTTAAGGAGGAACCTTCTTATCTACAAGTGGAAGCATTGGAACCTACATTGGTTTACATCTTGCCAAAGGCGAAATTGGAGGCTGCTGCAATGCGTAATGTCAACATTCAGATGCTGTATCGTAAGATACTGGAAGAGAGCTTGATACAGTCGCAGGTGCATGCCGACCTGATGCGCTTTGAGACTGCGCCTAATAAGTATAAGCGCCTTTGCGAGATGAATCCACAGGTAGTATTAAGAGCTCCGCTCACCTATATTGCTAATTATCTGCAGATGACGCCCGAAACGTTGTCTCGCATCCGTTCTAATGTGCTGATGTAATCCGTTCTCATGTAATCATTGGAATGGAATATGAATAGAAAACGCCCTGTAAAGGCTAAGCTTCTGAAACGGAATGCTTTTGCCTTTACAGGGCGTCTTCTTGTTTTTATTATTATTGTTCTTCTTCGTCCCAATCCTCCTCTTCGAATCCGAACATGGCTGGATCGACGAAGGCATCGAGTGCACGTCGCTCTTTCTTGGTAGGGCGTCCGGTTCCTCTTGCACGGTCTACGAATCCGCTGATGCGGCTCATTTCCAGGAGCTCGTACTGTTTAGGATCAGTAACGTTCTTGTAAACACCGAACAGCATCTTGGCACCTACGCGCTGCTCAATGCAGTCGAGTACCTCGAAAGAATAGGTGATAGGGGCTTTCTTGACGCTCACCACATCGCCACGCTTGATGATAAAGGATGGCTTTCTGTTCACGCCTCCCACCGTCACACGACCATTCTTGCAGGCATCTGCTGCAATGCTGCGTGTCTTGTAAATACGGGCTGCCCAGAGCCACTTGTCTATTCTTGCTGATTCTTTCATGATTCCTTATGTTTATTGATTAATCACCAATAACTAATCACTAATTCAAGTTTCGCAAGTTCAGAAGTTAAAGGAGTTATCGCTCCCTACGGTCGCTGAGGAGTTAAGACAATAGTCTTTTCGGCGTAGTTTTTAAGCAGCAAGACATACGTCTTAACTCCTTAACTTCCTTAACTCCTTTAACTTCCTGATATGCGAAAGTTCAGTCACTAATAATTAATCACTATTTTTTCCCAAGCTTGTTGTACTGGTTCATCGTATTGTTGATGCCAGTCAATACAAAACTCTTGATTATCTCTACGCCCAGGTCGATAGCAGGCTGAAGTTCCTTCATGTCTTCCTCGGTATATTTACCAAGTACCCAGTCTATCTGTCCACCACGAGGATAATCGTTGCCGATACCCATGCGAAGACGAGCATAGTTTTGTCCGATAAGTTGCTGGATATGACCCAAACCATTGTGACCGCCATTGCTGCCATTGGCTTTCAGGCGGAAAGCCCCGAGGGGTAGTGCAAGCTCATCACTGATTACCAGAAGTCTGTTCTGATCAATCTTTTCCTGATTCAGCCAATATCTCACCGCATTACCGCTAAGGTTCATGAAGGTGGTAGGCTTCAGGAGAATAATCTTTCTGCCCTTGAGCGTAGTTTCAGCGACGAATCCATATCGCTTATCCTCAAAATGAATATTGGACGCTTTAGCAAAAGCGTCCAATACCATAAATCCTGTGTTGTGCCT